>JARXAK010000135.1 GCA_029865885.1 Rhizobium sp.
GCTGGTCCGGATCGAGCAGCTTCAGACCCTTGGCAAGCCCACCGCCCGAATCCATCAACCGCTCCCGTTCGTCGGAGATCCGGATCTTCGCCCGTGTCTCCCCGGCGAGATGGGCCTCCATCTGGCCGGCATGGTGATGCACGTTGACCACGACCGTCTCGACGCCGGCGTCTACGAGCGCGTCGAGCACATAGTCGATCATCGGCTTTCCACCGATGCGGACCAGCGGTTTCGGCATGGTCTCTGTGATGGGGCGCATCCGCGTGCCGAGGCCGGCCGCGAGCACCATGGCTTGCTTGATGATCATTTGCTCAGGCCGGTGATTCGGGAAGCTCGATTCCAGCCTCTATGCACCAGTTCCGCAAGGGGGCGAGCAAGGGATGTTCGAAAGCGACGCTCAAGTGCCAGAGTGTGCGGGGAAGATGGCGCATATAGCCCGGCTTGCCGTCCCGGTCCTTCAATCGCACCCAGAGCCCGTTCAGCTTGCAGGCGCGCTGCGCCGACATGAGCGCCCAGCTTTTCAGGAATGCGGCCTCGTTGAAATCCGGTTTCCTGGCGCGTGCCGAGAGATAGTCGGCCATCAGCTGATCCATCAGCGGTCGCTCGATCGTCACCCGCGCATCCTGGACCAGCGAAACGAGATCATAGGCCGAGGGGCCAATCATCGCATCCTGGAAATCGATGAGGCCGACCCTGTCATGCCCCGCGCGATCATCGCGCCAGATGATGTTGGGCGAATGAAAGTCACGCATGACGATGGACGTGTCTGACCCCGCCAACTCGTCGATCAGCTGGTCCCAGATGGCGAGATAGCTGGCACGTTCCTCCGCCGTTGCCGGTTGTCCGTTACGTTTCCAAGGCAGGTGCCAGTCAAGAAGCAGCTCGACCTCGAACTTCATCGCCGCACGATCGAAATCGGGAATGACGTGTTTATGCCCGCCGGCAATAACGATCTGCCGGTCGAAGGGCGTGTCGTGAATGGCGGCCAGACAGACCGCACTGGCACGGTAACGGTCAGCAATCGGCTTTCCCTCTCCGTCGAGAACGCCGTCTTCACCGAGATCTTCGAGAAGAAGAAGCCCCGCGTCGAGATCCTGCGCCAGAACTTCGGGTGCTGCAAAGCCACGCTCGCGCAGCGCCTGTCCGATGGCCACGAAGGGACGCACATCCTCGGCCAGATGCACGAGTTGCGAATAGGGTTTGCCATCGCGGATGGGCGGCCCGTTCGGCCGCTTCGGCGCATCCATCAGGACAAGGCGTGCGCTTCCATCTGCCGGATACACATGCTCGTATGCTCGGTTCGAGGCGTCACCCGTCAGATGGCGTCTATGGGCGCCCTGATGGCCATAGCCGTCGAGAAAGCGGCGGATCTCGGTGACGCGCCGCAGCCGCGCAAGCTTGGCCTCGGAAGCATGGATGGTGAGTGTACGACCGCCATCAGCAGTGAAGGCGAAGTGGATGTCGATGCGGTTCTTCGGCAGCCCGCGACCGGCCTTGGCAGGCCATTCGACGAGGCAGATGCCCTCGGCCAAAGCCTCTTCCAGACCCAATTCATCGAGCTCGCCCGGATCGGACAGCCGGTAGAGATCGAAATGGGCGATCGGAATCTTGAGATCGTAATTCTGTACCAACGTGAAGGTTGGGCTCGGCACTTCCAAATCAGGATCATCAGCCAAGGCTCGGATGAGGGCGCGGCTCAACGTCGACTTGCCGGCTCCGAGGTCGCCCTCAAGCGCGACGCAGTCGCCGACCTGCAGGGTGAGAAGCAGGTCCTCGCCGAACAAGGACGTGGCGACGTCGTCGGCGAGGTGGATGGCAAGCGGGGTCGGCTCTGCGCTCATTCGGCGGCGGCGATCATCTGCGGTAGACTGGCACTGGGGATGCGGCAATGAACCGTCGTACCCCGCCCTGGTTCGCTTTCGATCTTCACGTCGCCCTTGTGCAGGTTGACGAAGCTCTGGACGATCGAGAGGCCGAGACCCGGACCGCTGCGTTTTCCGCCCTTGGCGCTCGTCGAGAAGCGGTCAAAGGCCGAGGAAACTAGGTCCGCGCTCATGCCGCAGCCACTGTCGGATACCGAGAACACAAGGTCTGAGGCTTCGCGCCAGCACTTCATCGAGACCACTGTCCCTTCCGGCGCGAAATTGACCGCATTGGTCAGGATCTTGATCAGGATCTGCTTGAGCCGCTGCCGGTCGGCAATCAGGTGGCCGAGCTGCGTCGGCGCTGCGATCTCCAGCGTCACGCCGCCTTCCTGCAGCCGGTCGGTCATCTGCATGGAGACGTCGTCGAGCAGGTCGCTCAGATCAATCTCCGAATAGTCGAGCTGCATGATGCCGGCATCGACAGTGGCGAGATCGAGAATATCGTTGACGATGGTCAGAAGCACCGAGGACGAGGTCGAGATATGGTCGATGTATTCGGCCTGCCGTTCGTTGAGCGGGCCGATTGCCGGCGTCTTCAACAGGTCGGTAAAGCCGATGATGTTCGTCAGCGGAGAGCGCAGCTCATAGGAAACGTGCTGGACGAAATCGTTCTTCAGCTCGTCCGCCTTCTGCAGCGCTTCGTTCTTTTCCTTGAGCGCCCGCTCGGCGCGCACGCTGTCCGTCATGTTGACGAAGGTCAGCATGGTCTGCGCGTTCGGCAAGGGCGTCACGGCATAATCGAGCACAAGACCGGAATAGAGCTCAAGCGTGCCCTGGCTTGACGGCCGCTCGTCCTCGAAGCTGGTGATCATCTTGCCGAAGGCTTTCCAGCCGTCCGGCTTGTCATAGGACGGCGCGCATGCCGCTTCCAGCAGGCGAATATGCGTGCCGAAGGCAGCCTGTGCCTCGTTGATGCCCCAGAGCGCGCGGAACGCGGGGTTGGAAAGCTGGATCTTGCCATCTGGCCCGAACACGGCCACGCCCTCGGACAGATGATCGATCGTCTCGCCCTGGACCTGCACCAGCGTGTTGTAGCGGGTCTCCAGATTGAACTGTTCGGTCAGGTTTTCGAAGACCCAGGTTGCGCCGCCCTGCGGGTGTGCGGAGGCAATCACGCGCAGCGTCTGGCCGTTCGGCAGATGCCAGAGGTCGGTCTGGGTTTCGAGCGCCCGATAGACAGACAGGCAGTTTTCCTTCCAGGCCTTCCAGCTCAGCTGTTCCGGCAGCTTGTGCGCGGCGCGCAAGCGGTCGAGCAGTTCCGCATGGTCTGGCCGACTTTCCAGGAACTTGGTTTCAAGGTCCCAGAGTTGCAGGAAGGCCTGGTTGTAGAACTGCAGGCGCCGCTCGGCATCGAAGATCGCAACTGGGGTGGCGAGGTGATCGAGTGTGTCCGCATGGCTTTTCAGCGTGCGGGCCAGCTCCTCCCGGAGCGTCTCCGGCGACGAGACATCGATCGCCATGCCGCAGGAGCCGGCAGGTCCCCTGACATCGACGACGTCGAAAAATGTCCTCGCGCCACGAACCGCAGTCGAGACGGTGTCGTGAAAGGGCGATTCCGGTGTAGCAGAGGCCTTGATCTTTTCGCGGGCCAGGGTGCCCAGAATCTCGCGCCCTTCCTGCACCGCCTGTTGCGGCGAGCTGGCTTCCACAGAATCGCTATAGGCCTGATTGACCCAGACGAGGCGTCCTTCGCTGTCGCGCTGCCAGACGGGCTGCTCGATCGAATCCAGCAGCGATTCGAAGGTGGCGATCGAGACGCGCAGTCGATTGCGCTCGATCTTCAGTTCGGCGAGTTCGGCGCGCAGGTTGTCGAGGGCAACGAAATGCGCATAGGCGCGACCGCCATAGAGTTTCCCCTGAACCTCAAGAACCTCTCCGCGCTGGGTCTCGACCACGAGATCGAAAGATTTTGCGTTAAGGCGCAGTCCCTCGATGGCGCGCTCGACTTCGCTCGCAGAGTGGGGTTTCAGCCAGCGTCCGAATGCCAGAAAATCCGGATCATGCTGAGGAGCGCCGGTCTCTGCGGGCAATTGGCCGAGGAGTTCCGCTTTTCCGTTATGGCCTTCCCAGATCACCGTTCGCCGGTTTTTGTCGGCGATCAAAGTCTGGTAGCGCGAGATCTTGTGTTGGCTGTCCGAATAGGCCGAGCGCAGTTCACGCACTTCGACATCGAGTTTGTTGCGCTGACGAAGAAGCACCGCCGCAAAGATCAGAGCGGCTGATACCGAACCCAGAAGCACCGCATAGCCGGCAACATCGATGCTGTCGAAACCACGGACGGGTGCCGCCGCCTGCGCATGAGCAAGGCTGGGAACGAGAAGGCTCGCAAGGGCGCTTCCGCTGACCAGCACCCGGCGGATTGCGGGCAAGGCGCGACGACGGGTCAGCTTGTGAAGCATCCCGTATTTCAACTTATAAACTGGCTGCCAAAGGTTCAAAATACCGGCCGTCATGGCCGTATCCCGCAAATGCGGGGCGCGTTGATCTACCGACATTCTCGGTCTGTCTCCGTCTTATTATGTGCCGCATCGTCGACAAGACATCCGTGTTCGCGGACCGCTCGTGCAGTCCACGAATCAAGTCCCAAAACAATACCGCCGATGGAATGGGTCGGGAAGGCCGGCGCCCAAAAAAGAAAGCGGCGCCCTTGTCAAGGCGCCGCCCACTAGATGTAGATATTATCCAGCTATATTTTAATAGCGATAGTGTTCTGCCTTGAACGGACCCTGCGTTGTGACGCCGATATAAGCGGCCTGTTCGTCAGAAAGCGTCGTCAGCTTCACACCGAGCTTTTCGAGGTGCAAGCGAGCCACCTTTTCATCAAGGTGCTTCGGCAGGACATAGACGCCCGGCTTGTATTCATCGTTCTTCGCATAGAGCTCGATCTGGCCGAGAACCTGGTTGGTGAACGAGGCCGACATGACGAAGGACGGATGGCCTGTGGCGTTGCCGAGGTTCAGCAGACGACCTTCCGAAAGCAGGATCATGCGGTTGCCCTTGGGGAACTCGATCATGTCGACCTGCGGCTTGATGTTCGTCCACTTGAGGTTCTTCAGCGACGCGACCTGGATCTCGTTGTCGAAGTGGCCGATATTGCCGACGATCGCCATGTCCTTCATCTCGCGCATGTGCTCGATGCGGATGACGTCCTTGTTGCCGGTGGTGGTGATGAAGATGTCGGCCGAGGAGACGACGTCTTCGAGCGTGACGACTTCAAAGCCATCCATGGCGGCCTGCAGGGCGCAGATCGGGTCGACTTCCGTGACCTTGACGCGGGCGCCAGCGCCACGCAGCGAGGCAGCGGAACCCTTGCCGACGTCGCCATAGCCGCAGACGACGGCAACCTTGCCGGCCATCATCACGTCGGTACCGCGGCGAATGCCGTCGACCAGCGATTCCTTGCAGCCATACTTGTTGTCGAACTTCGACTTGGTGACCGAGTCGTTGACGTTGATCGCCGGGAAGGGAAGGAGACCCTTTTTCGACAGTTCGTACAGGCGGTGCACGCCCGTGGTGGTTTCTTCGGTGACGCCCTTGATCGCATCACGCTGCTTGGTGAACCAGCCGGGGGTTGCGGCCAGGCGCTTCTTGATCTGCGCGACCAGGATTTCTTCTTCTTCCGACTGCGGATTGGAAAGAACATCCTCGCCGGCTTCGGCGCGGGCGCCGAGCAGGATGTACATGGTGGCGTCGCCACCGTCATCGAGGATCATGTTGGAGACGCCGCCATCGGCCCACTGGAAGATCTTGTCGGTGTAGTCCCAGTAGTCGGTGAGCGTTTCACCCTTGACCGCGAAGACCGGAATGCCGGCGGCAGCGATCGCTGCAGCAGCATGGTCCTGGGTCGAGAAGATGTTGCACGATGCCCAGCGGACGTCGGCGCCGAGAGCAACGAGTGTCTCGATCAGCACCGCGGTCTGGATGGTCATGTGCAGCGAACCGGTGATCCGCGCACCCTTCAGCGGCTTGCTGGTGCCGAATTCTTCGCGGCATGCCATCAGGCCCGGCATTTCGGTTTCAGCGATGCTGATTTCCTTGCGGCCGAAATCGGCAAGACCGATATCTGCGATCACATAGTCATGTTTGCTCATGGGATTCTCCGGCTGGATCCGACCCGATCCGCATCTCATGGCGGACGGATTAACTGGCTCTCCCGCAGATCTGGCTGCAGGGCTGGATGTCTTCTAGCAGGGAACGGCACCAAACGCAATCTGACATAAAGAAGTCTTTATGTCTTTATGTCGCGATGCTTTACATCTCTTCACCAAAGCGGTCGGCGACGAGAGTGGCAAGGGCGTCCATGACGGCCTGCGCCTGGTTACCGGAGGCCGAGACGCTGATCGAGCAGCCTGGGCTGGCTGCGAGCATCATAAGCCCCATGATTGATGTGCCGCCGACGATCGTGCCGTCCTTGGAGACGCTAACGGTCGCGTCGAAACCGCTGACCGTCTGGACAAACTTTGCGGAAGCCCGGGCATGCAGCCCACGCTTGTTGATGATCAGGAGATCTCGGGAGATGGGCTCGGCCATGGGCGTCACTTACCACTCAACACGCGGCTGGCGACATTGATATACTTGCGGCCGGCTTCGGATGCTTCGATCAGGGAGCGGTCCATATCGTTGTCGCCGCGAACGCCCGCAAGCTTGATCAGCATCGGCAGGTTGACCCCGGCGATCACTTCGATCCGGCCGGTGTTCATCACTGAAATCGCCAGGTTGGAAGGCGTGCCTCCAAACATGTCGGTGAGGATGATCACGCCATGGCCATCGTCGGCGCGCAGCACGGCATCAAGAATATCCTGACGACGCTGGTCCATGTCATCTTCGGGGCCGATCGATACGGTCTCGATGCATTTCTGTGGGCCTACGACGTGTTCCACCGCGTGATGAAACTCTTCAGCCAGCTTGCCATGTGTGACAAGCACAAGTCCGATCATTCTCTACTGCCCCTTAGCGCAACTCTCGCCAAATAGCTCAAGATTGGCGTTTCGTCCATCAGTGGGACGCCATCTTGTCGATCAAAGCGGGAAGTGCAAGCCAAAACAGCGTGTAGATCAGCGGTTCGCTTCGATGCTGCGGATGCGCGCTAAGATCAGGCTCAACGGGAAGCGGCTCCATGCGGGAATACGGATCAGTGGCAGCCGCAGGCCCGCAACGATCTCGACATCCTCGTGATCCGGTGGAAGACGGTCGTCCTCGTTCGAGGGAACAGGCCGCACGGCATAATGTAGCGGCGCCTCTTCGACAGGATCAACGCGCACGATACCGGTGTAGCGCAGTTCAATCAGTCCACGGATCTGCTCGGGGCTGAGGGCGAATATCTTGTCGTCTTTGTGCGAAACCAGGACACGGTCGTCGGAAACCAGCGCGGCCGATAGACCTGCCAGCCGGGCTTCCGCCAGACAATCGAAGGCAAGCCCCGATTTGCCGCTACCAGACGGACCGAGGAAAAGCAGTCCGATGCCGTCAACCGAGATGGCGGTCGCATGAATGTTGTGGGGTGCCGCCGTCACGTCGAGGTTCCCACGGGCAGCGACAGCATGAAGCGGGCACCCGTGAGCCTGCCTGTGGCCGGATCCATCACATTCTCTGCCCTCAGCGTGCCGCCATGCGCTTCGGCAATCTGACGGCTGATCGAAAGGCCGAGCCCGGAATTCTGGCCAAAACTCTCACCCTCCGGGCGATCGGTATAGAAGCGCTCGAAGATGCGATCGATATCTTCCGCCTGAATGCCGGGACCGTTGTCCTCGACCTGAATCAGGCAGCGGCTTCGGTTGCGCGACAGCTTGACCAAGATACGGCCGCTGTCTGCGGGCACGAAGGAACGCGCATTCTCAATCAGGTTGGTGACGATCTGTCCCAGGCGCAGGTCATGGCCGTTCACAACGAAATGCTGGTTCGATGCGGTCTTCTGATCGATGACATAGTCGATCTTCACAGCCTTCTTGCCGCTGCGAATTTCACGCGAGATGTCGACGAGGCTTGAAACAAGAACTTCCAGATCCACCGGCTTGGCATCCGATCGGGCGAGTTCGGCATCGAGGCGCGATGCGTCCGAGATGTCGCTGATCAGGCGGTCGAGGCGGCGCACATCGTGCTGGATGATGTCCATCAGCCGCTGCCGGGACTGGTCGGTCTTGGCCAGCGGCAGCGTTTCCACAGCGGAACGCAGCGAAGTGAGCGGGTTTTTCAGTTCATGGCTGACATCGGCTGCAAAGCTTTCGATCGCGTCGATCCGGTCGTAAAGCGCCGTCGTCATCTCGCGCAGCGCAATCGAGAGATTGCCGATCTCATCCTGGCGGATGGAGAAATCCGGAATTTCCTCGCGCTCCTTGGCCCCGCGGCGCACCCGGATCGCGGCCGCCGAAAGACGCCGCAGCGGATTGGCAATCGTCGAGGACAAAAGCAGCGACACGACGATGTTGACCAGCGTCGCCACACCGAAGACACGCAGAATGGCGAGGCGTTCCGCATGCACGATCTTGTCGATGTCGCCGGCCTGTGTCGAAAGCAGGAGAACCCCAAGCACGGCGCGCGAGCGCTGCACGGGAACGGCGACCGAGACGATCAGTTCCCCCTGATCCGTCACGCGCACCACGGCCCCGCGAACGCCGGTGAGTGCATTCATGACTTCCGGATAGATCGAGCCGTCGCCACCGGGAGCCTCGCGATAGACAGGCAGATTGCCGGGCTGGAGAATGGTGTTGAAGAGGCGGGTGATCCAGTCGGTGAAGCTGGTGGAGTCGTTGTCGACGGGCGGCAGGTCGAAACGCAGCACCTGGCCGCGCGAATAGAGGTGCCGCGAATCAAGCAGCAGGTTGGCGTCGGCATCGAAGAGGCGGGCGCGAATGCGCGTCGGCGAAATCAGGCGCCGAAGCACCGGTGCCACCCGTTCCGGATTGATCGGGAATTCGAGATCCTCGTCGTTCGGAACAGGCGTAATGCTCTGGCCAGCCTGAAGCTCCAGCAGCTTTTCCGGATCGATGGTGATCGAGTTGGTATCAACAGAGGCCGACGCGGAGACGGCAGCGGCGATGATCTCGCCCTGGGTAAGAAGGCTTTCGACGCGTGCATCGATCAGCCCCTCGCGGAACTGGTTGAGATACATGATGCCGCCGACGAGCACGATCAGCGCGGCGAGGTTGAAGAAGACGATACGGCGCGTCAGGCTTGAAAAGAGCGCGTGCCCGAAGATCCGGCGGATGAGCGTGAAGGGATGGGTGAACAGCCGACGCTGTTCGGAGCCGGTGTCCGGCTCCTCCAGATGTCCCTCGTCAACCTGCTGGGTCAAACCTTTGCCTTTCGCCCGTCTGTCTTGGCCAAAGCGGCCACGACAACGAGACCTTACGCTGCTTCGCGGAAGCGGTAGCCCACACCGTAAAGGGTTTCAATCATGTCGAAGTCGGTATCGACCATCTTGAACTTCTTGCGCAGTCGCTTGATGTGGCTGTCGATCGTGCGGTCGTCGACATAGACCTGCTCGTCATAGGCCGCATCCATGAGCGCATCACGGCTCTTCACCACGCCGGGGCGCTGTGCCAGCGACTGCAGGATGAGGAATTCGGTCACGGTCAGCGTCACCGGATCGCCCTTCCAGGTACAGGTATGACGCTCCTGGTCCATCACCAGCTGGCCACGCTCCAGCGTGCGGGCCTGTTGCTCCGGACTTCCCTTGGCAGGGCCGCCACCGGCCGCCAGCGTCTCCCGGCTCGCCGACCGACGAAGGATCGCCTTGACGCGCTCGACCAGCAGGCGCTGCGAAAAGGGCTTGGTGATAAAGTCATCGGCGCCCATCTTCAGACCGAAGAGCTCATCGATCTCCTCATCCTTGGAAGTGAGGAAGATGACCGGAATGTCGGATTTCTGGCGCAGGCGGCGCAGAAGTTCCATGCCGTCCATGCGTGGCATCTTGATATCGAAGATGGCGAGCTGCGGCGGACGAGCGAGAAGGCCGTCGAGAGCCGAGGCACCATCCGTGTAGGTTTCGACCTTATAGCCTTCCGCTTCGAGCGCGATGGAGACCGAAGTCAGAATGTTGCGGTCGTCATCCACGAGGGCGATCGTCTGCATAGTGTACGTCTCCGTCATCGTTGCGCTGCTCCTGGTTCGTCCAGCCCAGCTCTGGTTCCATGGCAGTGCGATATGGGGATAAAGGTGGAACAAATTGTGGCAGAGGGGAAGGGGCGCAAAGCCGGGAAAGCATTCCGGCCGCAAATTTCCTGCTCGGACAGGGTGTCGCGAACGAGGAATAGAAGCGGAACTAAACGATTTAAAAACACCATTTCTTGTTTTAAATCGATTAAATAATTGATATCATTATATTTTTTTCGACTGCGTCTTGCGTTTCGGTGCTCGCCCGTTTAGGTTTCGCTCATTCAAAGTTCTGGCCCATGTGAGAGGAAGACGCACCATGGAGGAATTCGGCGTGAGAAACCCGGTTGCGGGGATCGCGGAAATCGGCTTGGGAAAAGCCGCCAGCGTTCGCTACAACTTCCTGGAGGCAGCCCTCTATGAGGAGGCGATCCGCCGGGGCGAGGCCGAACTGACCGCCGACGGCGCCCTGCGTGCGCTCACCGGTCAGCACACGGGCCGCTCGGCGAAGGACAAGTTCGTCGTTCGCGATGGAAAGACCGATGACCAGATCTGGTGGGACAACAACAAGCCGATGTCGCCGGAGCATTTCGCCGTGCTGCATCAGGACATGCTGGCCCATGCCGAAGGCCGTGATCTCTTCGTCCAGGACCTGATCGGTGGTGCCGATGAGCATAACGCCTTGCCGACGCGTGTCGTGACCGAGTTCGCGTGGCACTCGCTCTTCATCCGCAACCTGCTGATCCGCCCGGAACGCGCGGCTCTTGAGGGCTTCCTGCCGAAGCTGACGATCATCGATCTGCCGAGCTTCCGTGCGGATCCCGCCCGCCATGGCTGCCGCACGGAAACGGTCATCGCCTGCGACCTGACCAATGGTATCGTCCTCATCGGCGGCACATCCTATGCCGGCGAAATGAAGAAGTCGGTCTTTACCGTCCTCAACTACCTGCTGCCGTCGAAGGGCGTCATGCCGATGCATTGCTCGGCCAATGTCGGCCCGGATGGTGACGCAGCTGTCTTCTTCGGTCTCTCTGGCACCGGCAAGACCACGCTGTCGGCCGATCCGAAGCGTACCCTGGTCGGCGACGATGAGCACGGCTGGGGCGAAAACGGCATCTTCAACTTTGAAGGTGGTTGCTACGCCAAGACGATCCGCCTCTCGGCCGAGGCCGAGCCGGAAATCTATGCGACGACCAAGCGTTTCGGCACCGTTTTGGAAAACGTGGTGCTGGACGAGAACCGCGTCCCCGACTTCAACGACGGATCGCTGACGGAGAACACCCGTTGCGCCTACCCGTTGCACTTCATCCCGAATGCATCGGAAACCGGGATCGCACCGCATCCGAAGACGATCATCATGCTGACGGCGGATGCCTTCGGCGTTCTCCCGCCGATCGCCAAGCTGACGCCGGAACAGGCCATGTACCACTTCCTGTCCGGCTACACCGCGAAGGTCGCTGGCACCGAAAAGGGCGTGACCGAACCGGAAGCCACCTTCTCGACCTGCTTTGGCGCCCCTTTCATGCCGCGCCATCCGACGGAATACGGCAACCTGCTGCGCGATCTGATCGCACGTCACGAAGTCGATTGCTGGCTGGTCAACACCGGCTGGACCGGTGGCGCCTACGGCACCGGCAACCGTATGCCGATCAAGGCGACGCGTGCGCTTCTGACGGCTGCTCTCACTGGTGAGCTGAAGAAGGTCGAGATGCGCACCGATGCAAACTTCGGCTTCGCCGTTCCGGTCGCTGTCGCCGGCGTCGACACGAAGATCCTCGATCCGCGTTCGACCTGGGCCGATGGTGTGGCCTACGACGCCCAGGCCAAGAAGCTCGTTGGCATGTTCATCGACAACTTCGCCAAGTTCGAAGCCCATGTCGACGGCAAGGTCCGCGATGCAGCGCCCGGTATCCGCCTCGCAGCGGAATGACCGATTGAATTCCTGAGGAGGAGAGAGGCCCGGCAGCTTTGCCGGGCCTCTTTTGCTTGGCGCTTGCCTTTGCCGCTGGCGCGGTCGATATGAGATCGGAAAAAGAGACCGACGACATGGCAAGCGAACCCTTAGAGATCAACAACCGCATCACGATCGCCGGCTGGGAACTGACGGAGCAGTTCGTGCTGGCCGGCGGTCCTGGCGGTCAGAACGTCAACAAGGTCTCAACCGCCGTTCAGCTCTTCTTCAACCTGCTTGGATCTCCGTCGCTCAATGACAGGGTAAAGCAGAACGCTGCGAAGCTCGCCGGTAAGCGTCTGTCCAAGGAAGGCGTGCTGATGATCGAGGCGAGCCGTTTCCGCAGCCAGGACCGCAATCGCGAGGACGCGCGCGAGCGCTTGAAGGAGCTGCTTCTGGAAGCAGCCAAGCCACCACCGCCACCGCGCAAGAAGACCAAGCCGACCAAGGGCTCGATCGAACGGCGCCTCAAAGCGAAGTCCGGCCGCTCGGATGTCAAAAAGATGCGCGGCAAGCCGGCGGGGGATTGAGCATGACTGGTGCGAAAGCCGAGATCAGTCTTCACCCCGGTCTTCGCTACCTGCCGGGCCGTCTGTCGCGGCAGGAGCAGGAAGAACTCGTCGAAATCATCCGGGGTGTGGTCGCCGAGGCACCGCTCTACGTTCCCGCAATGCCCGGCTCAGGCCGCCCCATGTCGGTGCGCATGACGAATTGCGGGCCGCTTGGCTGGGTCACCGACAAGGAGAGGGGCTATCGGTATCAGCCGATCCATCCGGTAACCGGCAAGCCCTGGCCCGATATCTCTGAAGTATTGCTCGATCTCTGGCGGGAGCTCTCGGGCCATCAGAAAGATCCCGAAGCCTGCCTGGTGAATTTCTATGCCGACGACGCCAAGATGGGCCTGCACCAGGACCGCGACGAGACCGACTTCTCGGCCCCTGTGCTGTCGATCTCTCTTGGCAATACCTGCCTGTTTCGGATCGGAGGACTGCAACGGACCGATCGCACCAAATCCCTGAAACTGGAAAGCGGCGATGTCTTCCTTCTCGGCGGTGAAGGCCGTCTGTGCTTCCACGGGGTGGACCGGATCTATCCCGACACGTCAACGCTGCTCAAGGCCGGCGGACGCATCAACCTGACGCTCCGTCGCGTCAATCCATAGCCGGCGATCTATCGCCTACAATTTTCTGAGCGCCACCGTCTCGACGAGGTGGTTGTCACCCTTGCGCAGGATGAGATCGGCGCGCGGGCGGGTCGGCAGGATGTTTTCCCTGAGGTTCTTCAGGTTGATATTCGCCCAGAGCCCCTCGGCGATCTCCTGTGCCTCCTCTTCGCTGATCGTCGCATAGCGATGGAAGTAGGAATTCGGATCGCGGAATGCCGTCTGCCTGAGCTTCATGAAGCGATCGACATACCAGCGATGGATCGCGTTCTCGTCCGCGTCGATATAGATCGAGAAGTCGAAGAAGTCGGAGACCATCGGCACGATCTTGCCGTCAGCCGGCAGGTTGCGCGACTGCAGGACATTGATGCCTTCGAAGATCAGGATATCAGGCCTGTCGATAACCCGGTGCTCGTTCGGCAGCACATCATAGGTCAGGTGCGAATAGCTGGGTGCCTTGACGTTGGGCAGCCCGGCCTTGATCGCCGACAGGAAACGCAGGAGCGCGCCGATGTCGTAGCTTTCCGGAAAACCCTTGCGGTTCAGGATCCCGTGTTTAACCAGATGCGCGTTCGGATAAAGAAAGCCGTCGGTCGTCACGAGATCGACCTTCGGGCTCGACGGCCAGCGGGCGAGCAGTTCCTTCAGGATACGCGCTGTCGTCGATTTGCCGACGGCCACAGACCCGGCGATGCCGATCACGAACGGCGTCTTGAAGACATCCGACATGCTGAGGAAGCGGTTGCGCTGCTCGAACAAGAGCTGCGACGACTCGACATGGGACGACAACAGGCGCGACAGCGAAAGATAGATCCGCCTGACTTCATCGAGATCGATCGGGTCGTCGATCGAGCGCAGCCGGTGCACTTCGTCTGCCGTCAGTGTCAGCGGCGTATCGGCGCGGAAATGCGCCCATTCCTCGCTATCGAAGAACAGGTAGGGGGAATAGCCGTTCGCCTGGAAATGGTCGAGGACGTCTGGCGTTTCGGGGTCCCGCATAGCTATCGTCATGGATCCTGCCGACTGGCCTTCTCATTCAGGCCCGTCTGAGCGGTCCGACGCTCAAGTTCCTGCATCACTGTTTGTAAAGGGATGTCCGCAATTTTCAATACGACCATCAGGTGATAGAGCAGGTCGGCGCTCTCATAGACGAGGTTCTCGCGATCGTCCTTGACCGCAGCCATCACAGCCTCGATCGCCTCTTCGCCGAGCTTCTTGGCCGCCTTGCCCTGACCGCCTGCGACAAGTTTCGCCGTCCAGGACTGGCTCGGGTCCGCCTGAGATCGACTGGCGACTATCGCTTCCAGATCGGCGAGGGTGAAATTGCTCATGACAAGCCTTTCCGCGTCAGTCGAGACGCATGGCGATGCCGGCTGCGGCCATATGGGCCTTTGCCTCTGCAATCGAATAGGTGCCGAAGTGGAAGATCGAAGCGGCAAGCACGGCAGTCGCATGTCCATCGCGAATGCCCGCGACCAGATCATCGAGATTGCCGACACCGCCCGAGGCGATGACGGGCACGCGGACGCTGTCGGCGATCGTGCGGGTGAGGCCGATGTCATAGCCGCTCTTGGTGCCATCCCGGTCCATGGACGTGACCAGCAGTTCGCCGGCGCCGCGTTCGACCATCTTCACCGCGAATTCGACCGCATCGATGCCGGTCGGCTGGCGTCCGCCATGGGTGAAGATCTCCCAGCGATCAATTTCGCCGGAGCCAGAAACCTTCTTCGCATCGATCGAGACGACGATGCACTGGTTGCCGAACTTGTCGGCGGCTTCCGCCACGAAATCGGGGTTTTTCACCGCTGCCGAATTGATCGACACCTTGTCAGCCCCGCAGAGCAGCAGCTTGCGGATATCGGCGACGGCGCGAACCCCACCACCGACCGTCAGCGGCATGAAGCAATGATCGGCCGTCTGGGCAACCACGTCGAAGATCGTATCGCGGTTGTCCGACGATGCGGTGATGTCAAGAAAGCACAGCTCGTCGGCGCCGGCGGCATCGTAGGCCTTGGCCGCCTCGACCGGGTCACCGGCATCGATGAGATCGACGAAGTTGACGCCCTTGACGACGCGGCCGTCCTTGACGTCGAGACAGGGGATCACGCGGGCTTTCAGTGTCATGCTGTCGAGCGCCTTGTCTTGCTGACTGTTTTTGCTTCATAGTCACAGGCATGCAGAATGGCGAGTATATTTTTTACGCCGACGAGAGCGGTGACCATTCATTGGTCTCTGTAGACGCTGCCTATCCTGTATTTGTTCTGACCATATGTGGCTTCAGAATAACCGAATACACTCAGCGAACCGTCCCCAGTTTTCAGAGATTCAAGTTCCGCTACTTTGGGCACGACATGACCGTCTTGCACGAGCACGAGATTCGCAAACAGACAGGGGAATTCAATTTCCTAACAGATCTGGCCATGCGCGAAAGATTTCATGCTGATCTCACTGACCTTGTCGAGGCAGCCAATTTCAAAATCTTCTCTTGCATCATCGACAAGCGTATGTTTCGCGCAGATTTATTCCCGGACAATCCCTATCAAGTGGCCTTGTCGATCTGCCTCCAGATGATTTTCAGATATCTGCAGAAGAGCGGACAGTCGGCGCGCACCTATCATTTCGTTTTCGAGAAACGCGGAGACAAGGAGGATCGAGATCTCGAACTAGAGTTTCGGCGTATCGCGGATGGGCGAAATCCGATGCATGTTCCCTTCACAGGGTTTAAGCTTCGTTTTGCAGACAAAAAATCAAACTCCACGGGAATGCAGCTCGCCGATCTAACGGCTAGACCAATAGGTCTTGCATACCTGCGCCCCACTCAGCCGAACCGAGCTTTTGAAGTCATCCAGGCAAAGCTGTGCAGGATCAAAATCACTGTGAGTGCCCAAAGAGGAATTACGATCCCAGGGCCCAAAAAAGCGAAAGGCCCCGGATAAACCGAAGCCAAGCGCCGACCGGGAACCCCCAATCCATTTACATCAATATAGGTAAGAGGAATACGGAAATCAAGAATAATCTATTAGAATCAGATAATTGGTCCAGATCCCTGTAACAGATTCATAATCCTTGGTTTTTGATCAGCGCCAGCGCTTCCGCAGGGTCGATGCGGCCATCATAAAGCGCGCGACCGGAAATCGCACCTTCGAGCTTCCTGGCATCCGGCTCAAGCATGCGCTTGATGTCCTCGATCGAGGCGAGACCGCCTGACGCAATCACGGGGATCGAAACGGCAGCGGCCAGTTCCAGCGTCGAGGCCCAGTTGATGCCGGTCAGGATCCCGTCGCGGTCGATGTCGGTATAAATAATCGCCGCAACGCCGGCACCTTCGAAACGTTCTGCAAGTTCGATCACACCGAGTTCGGAGGCTTCCGCCCAGCCCTCGACGGCGACCTTGCCGCCCTTGGCGTCGATGCCGACGGCGACCTTGCCGGGGAAGCGCTTGCAGGCTTCGATGACAAGCGCCGGATCACGCACGGCGATCGTACCGAGGATCACCCGCGATAGCCCACGCGACAGCCAGCTCTCGATATGGTCAAGCGTGCGGATGCCGCCGCCGAGCTGCACCGGGTTCTTCGTCGCCTTCAGGATCGCATCGACGGCAGCACCATTGACGCTTTCACCGGCAAAGGCACCGTTCAAATCGACGACATGCAGCCATTCGAAGCCCTGGTCTTCGAAGGCGCGCGCCTGTGCGGCCGGGTCGGGATTGTAGACGGTGGCCTGGTCCATATCGCCAAGCTTGAGGCGTACGCACTGGCCGTCTTTAAGGTCGATGGCGGGAAAGAGGATCATGAGTGTATCCGTGCCCTTCAGGGCGTCCAGGTCAGGAAATTGGCGATGAGCTTCAGGCCGAGGGTCTGGCTCTTCTCGGGATGGAATTGCGCACCCACCATGTTGTCACGCCCGACAAAGGCGGTCATCGCGCCACCATAGTCGGTCGTTGCGATCACATCCGCAGGCTTGCGCGCAGCGAGGTGATAGGAATGGACGAAATAGGCGTGCAGTCCGTCCGGTCCCGTCGGAATACCCGAAAACAGCGGATGCGGTCGGTTGAGTGTCAGTGTGTTCCAGCCGATCTGGGGGATCTTGAGGGACGGATCGGACGGCGTCATTTCGACCACGTCGCCTTCGATCCAGCCGAAGCCATCGGTCACGGTCTTCTCGAGGCCGCGTGACGACATAAGCTGCATGCCGACGCAGATACCGAAAAAGGGGCGGCCCTTCTTCTCGACAACGTCTGCGATCGCATCATGCATGCCGGGGACCGCATCGAGACCCCTGCGGCAGTCGGCATAGGCCCCGACACCGGGAAGCACGATCCGGTCCGCTGTGGCGACCCGGTCCGCCTTGTCGGTGAGTTCGATCTCGGCGGTGAGGCCGGCCTCGCGGGCGGCCCGTTCAAAGGCCTTGGTGGCCGAGCGCAGATTGCCCGAGCCGTAGTCAATGATAGCTACACGCATGTCTTCCAGTCCTTTCTGCTCGACGGTTCGGCTTCAACGCCTGAACCGGAGCAAGGTGGCAGCTTCCCCCGTGGGGGAAGATGCCCCTTAAACCAGGGTGCCCTTGGTGGAGGGGATACGATTTGCCTGTCGCGGATCAACTTCGGTTGCTGTGCGAAGCGCGCGGGCGACCGCCTTGAAGCAGGTTTCGGCGATATGATGGTTGTTCGCGCCGTAATGGTTCAGCACATGCAGCGTGATCCCGGCGTTCTGGGCGAGAGCCTGGAAGAATTCGCGCACCAGTTCGGTGTCGAAGGTGCCGATCTTCGGCGCGCTGAAATTGACGTTCCAGACCAGAAACGGACGGCCGGAAACGTCGATGGCCGCTTTGGTCATCGTCTCGTCCATGGCGAGGTCGATCGAGGCATAGCGCGTGATGCCCTTGCGATCGCCGAGCGCCTTGGAAATCGCCTGGCCGAGCGCAATGCCCGCATCCTCGACAGTGTGGTGATCGTCGATATGCAGGTCACCCTTCACGTCGATGTCCATGTCGATCAGCGAGTGGCGGCAGAGCTGGTCGAGCATATGGTCGAAGAAGCCTACGCCCGTCGAAATCTTGCCCGTGCCGGTGCCGTCAATATGGACGGAAACCGAGACCGAGGTTTCGTTGGTCTTGCGGGAAACTTCGCCTTTACGCTCTGCCATCGGGCTGCTCCATGAGGATCTCGGCCCTCCCATAACAGCAGGCCGGTGAAATATCCAGAAGTTACATTGCGCTGCCGCAAGGCGCGGATGGACCGTTTGCGGCAGATTGCAATCGTCGAAAGCCCACTTACATAGGAACCGACAAACCCGGGCCCCAAAGCCCGTTCCGCAAGGCCCGTAGAGCGGGTGACAGGTGACTGATGACAACGATTATTACCGTACGCAAGGACGGCAAGGTGGTGATGGCCGGTGACGGACAGGTCAGCCTTGGCCAGACCGTGATGAAGGGCAATGCCCGCAAGGTTCGCCGCATCGGCAAGGGCGGCGACGTCATCGCAGGCTTTGCCGGCGCGACGGCCGATGCCTTTACGCTGCTCGATCGTCTCGAAAAGAAGCTCGAGCAATATCCCGGCCAGCTGATGCGCGCCGCCGTCGAGCTCGCCAAGGACTGGCGGACCGACAAGTATCTGCGCAATCTCGAAGCCATGATGCTGGTCGCCGACAAGTCGATCACGCTCGCAATCACCGGCAATGGCGACGTGCTTGAGCCCGAGCACGGCACAATCGCGATCGGCTCCGGTGGCAACTATGCCTATGCGGCTGCGCGCGCGCTTATGGACAGCGATCGTTCGGCCGAGGAGATCGCAACCCGCGCCCTGACCATCGCCGGCGAGATCTGCGTCTACACCAACAACAACATGGTGATCGAAACCCTCGACGCCGCCTGACGGCTGCCGGGAACGTCCCACCGCAAGCGACGATGCGCGGGTCCGCGGCATCGTGAGGAGCAACCCGAAATGACCAATTTCTCCCCGCGCGAGATCGTCTCCGAGCTCGACCGCCACATCATCGGCCAGCATGACGCCAAGCGTGCGGTCGCGATCGCGCTGCGCAACCGCTGGCGCCGCCAGCAGCTTTCGGAAGACCTCCGCGACGAAGTCATGCCGAAGAACATCCTGATGATCGGGCCGACCGGTGTGGGCAAGACGGAAATCTCCCGTCGCCTCGCCAAGCTCGCTGGCGCCCCGTTCATCAAGGTCGAGGCGACCAAGTTCACCGAAGTCGGTTATGTAGGCCGGGATGTCGAACAGATCATCCGCGACCTGGTCGAGATCGGCATCGGCCTCATTCGTGAAAAGAAGCGCCTCGAAGTCCAGGCCAAGGCCCATGCGCTTGCCGAGGAACGTGTGCTCGACGCGCTTGTGGGTACCACGGCATCGCCCGCGACCCGCGACAGCTTCCGCAAGAAGCTGCGCAACGGCGAGCTCGATGACAAGGAAATCGACATCGAAGTCTCAGACAGCGGCTCCGGCATGCCCGGCGGGAATATCGGCATCCTCAACCTCTCCGAAATGTTCGGCAAGGCCATGGGCAGCCGTACGAAGAAGGTCAGGACGACGGTCAAGGCATCGTATAGTGACCTGATCCGCGACGAGTCCGACAAGCTGATCGACAATGAAGTCATCCAGCGCGAAGCCCTCCGGTCGGTCGAAAATGATGGCATCGTCTTCCTCGACGAGATCGACAAGATTGCCGCTCGCGAGGGGGCCATGGGTGCCGGTGTCTCCCGCGAAGGCGTGCAGCGCGATCTGCTGCCGCTTGTCGAGGGAACGACGGTTTCGACCAAGTACGGCCCGGTCAAGACGGATCACATCCTCTTCATTGCGTCAGGCGCGTTCCATGTCTCCAAACCTTCGGACCTGCTGCCGGAACTTCAGGGCCGCCTGCCGATCCGGGTCGAGCTGAAGCCGCTGACCAAGGAAGATTTCCGCCGCATCCTGACGGAGACCGAGGCAAGCCTCATCCGCCAGTACAAGGCGCTGATGGCGACCGAGGAGCTCAACCTCGATTTCACCGAGGACGCGATCGATGCGCTGGCCGATGTGGCAGTTCAGCTCAACGAGACCGTCGAGAATATCGGCGCTCGCCGCCTGCAGACCGTCATGGAGCGTGTGCTGGATGAAATTTCCTTCCACGCACCGGATCGTGGCGGCTCTGCCGTGATGATCGACTCGACCTATGTGCAGGAGCATGTCGGCGATCTCGCCGCCAATACGGACCTCAGCCGCTACATCCTGTGATCTTTGTGCATCTATGGGTCGCTTTCGCCCCCGACCTGCCGGGAAAGTGAAAGCGACCTGTATCGACAATACAGGTGCTCCTTATGTAAGGAGTGCCGCTGTCGGATGATGGTTGCCCTGCGTCGCCAATCCGTTCGGGGACAAATGTCCAGGGGCCGCCCATCGTGCTGAACATTGCCAGAAATCTGATCGTCGCCTTCGCGCTTGTTGGGCTTGTGCCTGCAGTGTCTCTTGCTGACGAAAAGGTGCCGTCCGGAAATCGCAATGTCGAGCAGCCGGCAATCCCCGGTGCCTCGGTGCGGCGCACGAAGGCAGGCAAGACCAGCTTCGACCTGAAATACGAGAAGGTGCGCGATCTCCTGCGGACGGACTCTTCGTTGGTGGGCAAGATCAAGAAGACCGCTTCCGCCTATGGCATCGCGCCCATTCACATGGTTGGCGCGATCGTTGGCGAGCACACCTATAATGTCGACGCCTATGACAGTCTGCAGAGCTATTATGTGAAGGCCGCTTCCTACGCCGGCAACAGCTTCCGTTTTGGTTATAAGGACGAGAGCATTTCCGATTTTGTCGCACGCCCGGAGTTTTCCGAATGCAATGGCTATTCGGAGTCCTATCGCCTGTGGACGTGCCGGGAAGACGTCTGGCAGAAGCGTTTCCGCGGCGAAACGGTGGGAGGAGTGTCCTATCCCAACAACAGGTTCAGCGCCGTCTTCTTCCAGCCCTTTTATGCCGGGCAGACATTTGGTCTGGGTCAGATCAATCCGTTGACTGCGTTGATGCTGTCGGATCTCGTGCACGAAAAGTCGGGATACCCCAAGCTCGACGAGAATGATGCAGCCGGCGTCTACAAGGCGATTATGGATCCGGACATCTCGCTGGCCTTCATGGCAGCCGTGATCCGCAAGTCGATCGACGACTACAAGCAGATCGCCGATGTCGACATTTCCGGCAATCCAGGCCTTACCGCAACGCTGTTCAACATTGGTAATTCCCAGGAACGTGCGCGGGCCCTGGCCGCGAAGCGTGCGAGCGGTGCGGCGAATTGGCCGGAAGAGAACTATTACGGCTGGCTGATCAATGATCGGCTGGAAGAGTTGGAGTCCCTGCTCTAACTCTTCTGGGGGACTATCAGTCCCCTGGGGAGCATGACATGGACGCCAGTCAGCGCAGATCGACCTTTGAGCCGCCGGCCCCGGTGCCACGCACCGTCCCGCCAAGCCGACTTGAGATCATTCGGACAGTCCTGCGCAATCCCCTCGAGCTCTGGGGGCAGCCTTCCTATACCTGGCCCTGGATCGTCACCCGCTTCTTCGGTCAGACCACCATCATCGCCAATGATCCCGGCCTGATCCGGCACGTACTCGTCGACAACGCGTCAAACTACGAGATGTCGGAGATCCGCCAGCTCGTGCTCAGGCCGATCCTGCGCGATGGGCTGCTGACCGCCGAAGGCCCCGTCTGGAAACGCTCGCGCAAGGCCATGGCGCCCGTCTTTACGCCGCGCCATGCCCGCGGCTTCGCCCGCCAGATGCGCGAGCAGAGCGAGCTTTTCCTCGAACGATATGAAGCGGGCGCCGAAGGCACGGTTCGTGATGTCGCCGTCGACATGACGGAACTCACCTACGCGATCCTCTCCGAAACCCTGTTCTCCGGCGGCATCATCTCAGAGCAGGGTGACTTCGCCAGGGACGTCGATGACCTCTTGCACAGCATGGGCCGCATCGATCCGCTTGATCTGCTGCGCGCGCCAAAATGGATCCCGCGCCTGACGCGCATTCGCGGTCTCGGCGTGCTGCGCAAGTTTCGAGAGCTTGTGCGTCGGACGATGGATCACCGCAGGGCCATCATTCAGGCTGAGCGGGAAAAGGCGCCTGATGATTTCCTCACGCTCCTGTTGGAACTTGAGGGACCAGACGGGCTGACCTCGGAGGAAATCGAGGACAATATCCTCACCTTCATCGGTGCGGGTCACGAGACCACGGCCCGTGCGCTGGCCTGGACACTCTATTGCGTCGCGCATTGTCCGGATGTCCGGGATTCCATGGAGCGGGAGATCGATGAGGTGATCGCCTCGGGCGCCGATCCTGTCGAATGGCTCGACCGCATGCCGCATGTGCGTGCCGCTTTCGAGGAAGCCATGCGGCTTTATCCGCCGGCCCCGTCGATCAACCGCGATGCGATCGCCGATGATCGTTACGTGGCCACGAACGGCGAGGTCGTTGAAATCGCCAAGGGCACGACCGTGCTGGTCATGCCCTGGACGCTGCATCGCCATGAACTTTATTGGGACAAGCCGCGCGTCTTCGATCCCTCCCGCTTTTTGCCCGGCGAGCGGGAAAAGATCGGCCGCTTCCAGTATCTGCCCTTTGGTGCAGGTCCACGCGTCTGCATCGGCGCGACCTTTGCCCTGCAGGAAGCCGTGATTGCGCTTGCCGTTCTGATGCAGCGCTTCCGCTTTGAGACAACGCCGCAGACGAAACCCTGGCCGGTGCAGAAGCTCACCACCCAGCCGGCGGGTGGTCTGCCCATGCGGGTCACCCCACGCAAGCCGTAAAGCGGCGTGATCCTGCCGCACCTTCGCTGGAAATATGCTTGAGGCCTGTGCCATAAGGGATGCGGCGCCATATCGGCGGGCATTATGGGGAAGACTGCGTGACATCCGATTACATGCTGGGCATCGATACCGGCGGCACCTATACGGACGCCGTGATCTACAGCGAGACGCATGGGATCATCGCCAAGGCGAAGTCGCTCACCACCCGCCACGACCTGTCGATCGGTATCTCCGGCGCGCTCGAAAGCGTGCTGGCCGAATCAGCGATCGATCCCTCCGGTATTGGCCTCGTCTCGCTGTCGACGACGCTTGCGACCAACGCGCTGGTGGAAGGGCAGGGCGGTCGCGCCGGCCTGATCATGATCGGGTTCGGCCCCGAAGATCTCAAGCGCGATGGCCTGGCCGACGCACTTGGCAACGATCCCGTCCTCTTCATCGCCGGTGGACACGATGTCCATGGCAACGAGACACCTTTCGACCAGGCGGCGCTGGAAGCGGCACTGCCCGAGCTTTCGGCCAATGTCTCTTCCTTCGCCATCGCCGGCTATTTCGCCGTCCGCAATCCGGCACATGAGCAACGGGCGCGCGACATCATTCGCCGGCATTCCGGCCTGCCCGTTACCTGCAGCCATGAGCTTTCCTCCAAGCTTGGCGGCCCACGCCGGGCGCTGACCACGCTTCTCAACGCCCGACTGGTCGCCATGATCGACCGCCTGATCGGCTCTGCCGAACGCTACCTCTTGGAGCGGGGCATTGAGGCCCCGCTGATGGTCGTGCGCGGTGACGGTGCCTTGATTTCCGCAGCGGAAGCTCGCCTGCGGCCGATCGAAACCATCCTGTCCGGCCCCGCCGCGAGCCTTGTCGGCGCGCGTCATCTGACCGGCCTTGATGATGCCGTTGTGTCCGACATCGGCGGCACCACGACCGACGTTGCCGTCATGGAAGCGGGCCAGCCGCGCCTCGATCAGGATGGCGCCGTCGTCGGCGGTTACCGCACCATGGTGGAAGCGGTCGCCATGCGCACCTTTGGCCTCGGCGGTGATTCGGAAGTCCGTTTCGACGATCGCGGCCTCGCGGCGAAGATCGACCTCGGCCCGCGCCGTCTCGTACCCTTGAGCCTCGCTGCCGCCCTGCACGGCCCGGCCATCACCGACGTGCTTGAGCGTCAGCTGCGCGCGCCGCATCTCGGTCGCCACGACGGACGCTTTGCTGTCCGCACTGGCGTGCCGGATCATCTCGCAGCGGGTCTGCAGCCGCAGGAGGCCGCCCTTTTTCAAAAGATCGGCGCGGTGCCGCTGCCGCTCGACCAGCTGATCAGCTTCACCCAGCAGAAGGCGACACTCGACCGTCTCGTCGCCCGGGGCCTCGTCCATATCTGCGGGCTGACGCCGTCCGATGCGATGCATGTCCTGGATCGCCAGGGCCAATGGGATCGAAGGGCGGCCGAACTCGGCATGGCATTGGCCATGCGTCAGAAGGATGGTTCGGGCCAGCCCATCGCGTCATCGCCTGAGATGCTTGCTCAGCTTATCGTTGATCGCCTGACGCGTCAGTCGGCCGAGGTCATTCTCTCCGCAGCGCTTGCCGAAGATGGCCTTGCCGACATCGATCCTGCGAAGTCGGTGCTGATCGACCGCGCCCTCAAACGCCAGACCGGGATCGCGCGGTTTAATCTCTCGCTTGACCGGCCTTTGATTGGACTCGGTGCGTCTGCGGGCGTCTACTACCCGGCGATCGCCGAGATGCTCGCATCTGATGTCGCCGTGCCTGCAGACGCAGACGTCGCGAATGCCGTCGGCGCCGTCGTCGGGCAGGTGCGCAGCAGCGTTTCGGTCACCGTCAGTTCTCCCGAGGAAGGCCTCTTCATCATCACGGGTGCAGGTGACAACGAGCGGCTGACGGACGAAGCGGCGACGCTCGAACAAGCGCGGGTGCGGGCGAGTGAACTCGCGCGCTCACGGGCAGAGGCAAGCGGCGCTGTCGATGTTGTCCTGATCCTCAAAGAGGAGCTCGATGCTCCCGAGATCGAGGGGCGGCGAAAGCTCGTGGAAGCCCGCATTACCGCGACAGCCACGGGGCGGCCGAGAACGGCACGCAGCTGACTTTCCATTTTGGAAAGAATATTTCTAATTTATGCCAGATTGACTGCTAATGCGATTCCGTCATGCTGTCCCCAACAGCGATATCAGTGCGAGGAGTGACGTCATGACATCAGTTGATACCCACGGACTTTCGGTCGACAAGCGCCTCTACGACTTCATCGTGACCGAAGCCATCCCGGGCACGAATGTCGAAGCTGACACGTTCTTTGCCGGCTTCTCCAAGATCGTGCACGAACTGGCACCGAAGAACAGCACCTTGCTCGCCAAGCGCGATGGCCTGCAGGCTGAGATCGATGCCTGGTATCGCAAGAATGGCGCGCCCTCAGATCTGCCCGCCTATGAAGGCTTCCTGCGCGAGATCGGATATCTCCTGCCCGAAGGCCCCGACTTCAAGATCGAAACGGCCAATGTTGACCCTGAGATCTCGACGCTTGCCGGTCCGCAGCTCGTCGTTCCCGTGATGAATGCGCGTTATGCACTGAATGCCGCCAATGCCCGCTGGGGCTCACTCTACGATGCGCTCTACGGCACGGACGCGATTTCCGAGGCTGATGGTGCGGAAAAGGGCAAGGGTTACAATCCGGTTCGCGGCGCCAAGGTGATCGCCTGGGTGCGCGCTTTCCTGGATCGCTCTGCGCCGCTCGCCGCCGGCGCCTGGGACAAGGTTGCCAGCCTCTCGGTTGAGAACGGCGCGCTCTCTGTTCGCCTCGAGGATGGCGGCATGACGGGTCTGGCCGATCCCTCGCAGTTTGCCGGTTACCGTGGCGCCCCCACGGCGCCCACCAGCCTCTTCCTCAGCAAGAACGGCCTGCATGTCGAGATCCTCGTCGACAAGACAGGCGTCATCGGTAAGGCAGATCCGGCCGGCATCAACGACTGCAGGCTCGAATCGGCACTCACCACCATCATGGACTGCGAGGATTCGGTCGCCGCCGTCGATGCGGAAGACAAGGTCACCGTCTATGCCAACTGGCTCGGCCTGATGAAGGGCGACCTAACGGAAGAAGTCTCAAAGGGCGGCAAGACCTTCACCCGCGCGCTGAGCGAGGACGTCTCCTTGACGGGAGCCGACGGCAAGGCCGTCACCTTGCCGGGCCGGTCCCTGATGCTGGTCCGCAACGTCGGTCACCTGATGACCAATCCGGCGATCACCGACCGCGACGGCAACGAAGTGCCCGAAGGCATCATGGATGCTGCGATCACGGGGCTTATTGCGCTGCATGACATCGGCGCAAACGGTCGCCGCAAGAACTCCCGCGCCGGCTCCATGTATGTGGTGAAACCGAAAATGCATGGCCCGGAAGAGGTTGCCTTCGCCTGCGAAATCTTCTCGCGCGTCGAAGAGCTGGTCGGAATGGCGCCCAACACCATCAAGATGGGCATCATGGACGAGGAGCGCCGCACCACGGTCAACCTTAAGGAATGCATCCGCGCTGCCCGAGAGCGTGTCGTCTTCATCAATACAGGCTTCCTTGATCGCACCGGAGACGAGATTCATACCTCGATGGAAGCCGGCCCGATGATCCGCAAGGGTGACATGAAGCAGGCGGCCTGGATTTCGGCTTATGAAAACTGGAACGTCGACATCGGTCTGGAATGCGGGCTGTCGGGTCATGCCCAGATCGGCAAGGGCATGTGGGCGATGCCCGACCTGATGGCGGCCATGCTGGAGCAGAAGATTGCTCATCCCAAGGCTGGCGCCAATACTGCCTGGGTCCCGTCGCCTACGGCTGCGACCCTCCATGCCACGCACTACCACAGCGTCAATGTCGCCGAGGTCCAGAAGGGGCTGAAGTCCCGTCCGCGCGCAAAACTCGCCGACATCCTCTCCGTTCCGGTCGTAACCCGGCCCAATTGGACGCCGGAAGAGATCCAGCGCGAGCTCGACAACAATGCCCAGGGCATCCTCGGTTACGTGGTTCGCTGGGTTGACCAGGGCGTCGGCTGCTCCAAGGTCCCGGACATCAACAATGTCGGGCTGATGGAAGACCGCGCGACCCTGCGTATCTCCGCCCAGCATATGGCCAACTGGCTGCATCACGGCGTGGTGGCGCAAGAGCAGGTCATCGAGACGCTGAAGCGCATGGCCGTCGTCGTCGATGGACAGAATGCCGGTGATCCGGCCTATGTGCCGATGGCCACGGATTACGAAGGGTCTGTCGCCTTCCAGGCTGCTCTTGATCTGGTTCTGAAGGGCAGGGAGCAGCCGAATGGCTACACCGAGCCGGTCCTCCATCGTCGTCGCATCGAGCTCAAGGCGAAAGTTGCCGCCTGATTTGGGCGATGAGTGCCTGAAACGATAAAGACCCGCCGGATCGCTCCGGCGGGTCTTTTGCATGACTGATGCTACCTGCAGATTACTGCTGAACGACGACCTTGGTGTTACGGCCCGGCTTCACGCGATTGTAGAG
>JARXAK010000196.1 GCA_029865885.1 Rhizobium sp.
TGGTGATCGCCGTGATCCTGATCGTGGTGGTCGGTCCCAAGGACCTTCCCCCCATGATCCGCGCCTTCGGCAAGATGACCAAGAGGCTGCGCCAGACGGCGGGCGAATTTCGTGCGCAGTTCGATGAGGCGCTGCGCGAGGCGGAACTCGATGACCTGAAGAACTCGGTCAACGATATCCGTTCGCTCAATCCCGCCAACACGTTGCGCGAGACGCTCAATCCGCTTCGCCAGATGGGGCAGGAGATCAAGTCTGATCTCGAACGGTCGACGCGGCCCGATGCGAAGCCCGCGCCGGTCGATGACGGCTACGAGGAAAACTCGATCCTGCCCGACCTGCCGCTTGGCCTTGGTGAACCGCCCGAAGAGCTGAGGCCGGTGGCCCAACAGCCTGTTCAGCCGACGCCGGCCGTATCGACGGCAACGCCGGCTGCGCCTCCTGCTGCGGCAGCGCAACCCGCAGCGACTGTGCCGGCTCCCGTGGCTGCGGCAACGGCGCCTGCGCCATCCGCGCCGGCTGTTGAAAAGAAATCTGCAAGCCGCAAGCCGGCCGCCAAGGCGGCTCAGCCGGCGAAAGCCACGGCGAAGATGGCCAAGGCTGCTCCGGTCGCACCCGTCGTCGTCGAAGTGTCGAAGGCTGCTGCGACCAAACCGGCCAAGCCGAAGACGGCGGCGGCAAAGACCACGCCTGCGAAGGCGAAGGCTGCGGCAATCCCAGCGGCCACTCCGGAGGCTCCCGCCAAGGCGGCTCCCAAGACGCGCAAGACCAAGAGTGAGGACCGCGCATGAGCGGCGATATCGACGACAAGCCCCAGCCGCTGATCGAGCACCTGATCGAGCTGCGCTCGCGCCTCATCTGGGCGCTCGGCGCCTTCTTCGTCGCCTTCATAATCTGCTTCTACTTCGCCAAGCAGCTCTTCAACCTGCTGGTCATCCCCTACAAATGGGCGGTGTCCTGGGCCGGTCTGGATGTGACGAAGACCGAGTTGATCTACACGGCGCCGCAGGAATTCTTCTTCACCCAGGTCAAGGTCGCAGCCTTCTGCGCCATGGTCATCGCGTTCCCGGTGATCGCCTCGCAGGTCTACAAATTCGTCGCCCCCGGTCTCTACAAGAACGAGCGCGCCGCCTTCCTGCCGTTCCTGGTCGCCTCGCCGATCCTCTTCCTGCTCGGCGCTTCGCTCGTCTATTTCGTCTTCACGCCGATGGTGATGTGGTTCTTCCTGGCCATGCAGCAGGCGCCGGAAGAGGGCGGTGTCGCGATTTCGCTTCTGCCGCGCGTGTCGGAATACTTAAGCCTGATCATGACGCTGATCTTTTCCTTCGGCCTCGTCTTCCAGCTGCCGGTCGTTACCACCCTGCTGGTGCGGGTCGGCATTCTGGAAAGCCAGTGGCTGGCCGAAAAGCGCAAGTATTTCATCGTCGTCGCCTTTGTGATCGCGGCCATCGTCACGCCGCCCGATCCTCTCTCCCAGATCGGTCTTGCACTGCCGACGATCCTTCTCTACGAGGTGGCGATCTATGCGGCGCGACTCATCGAGAAGAAGCGCGCTGCCACGGACCTCGCCGAGGTCGGCTCGGCAGAGCAGACCTGAGGCGATCCGGGCGGGCCGCCGCAGCCAACCCATTGAGACATGGGGCCGGACATGGCCGCCGGCCACTCCGCTCCCGGTCGAAGCTCAAGACCTGGAACGACGATGCTCGATATCAAATGGATCCGTGACAATCCCGAGGCCCTGGATGCAGCGCTGGCCAAGCGCGGTGCAGAACCTCTGTCTGCCGCCCTGATCGCACTCGACCAGAAGCGCCGGTCTGTCGCCCAGGCCATGCAGGACATGCAGTCGCGCCGCAACAGCGCGTCGAAGGAAATCGGCGCCGCCATGGCTGCCAAGAATATGGAGCTTGCCGAGAAGCTGAAGGCGGAAGTCGCTTCGCTCAAGGACACGCTTCCGGCAGCCGAAGAGGAAGAGCGCCAGCTCACGGCAGAGCTGACCGATGCCCTGTCGCGCATCCCCAACATCCCGCTCGATGACGTGCCCGTCGGCAAGGACGAACACGACAACGTCGTCGCCCGTGTTGTGGGTGAAAAGCCGACCTGGAATCACAAGCCGTTTGAGCATTTCGAAATCGGCGAGAGCCTCGGCTATATGGATTTCGAACGGGCCGCCAAGCTTTCCGGCTCGCGCTTCACCGTGCTGACCAGCCAGCTTGCCCGCCTCGAGCGCGCGCTCGGCCAGTTCATGCTCGACCTTCATACGACAGAGCACGGCTATACCGAAGTTTCCTCGCCGCTGATGGTGCGCGATGAGGCGATGTATGGCACCGGCCAGCTGCCCAAGTTTGCCGAAGACCTTTTCAAGACCACCGACGGACGCTGGCTGATCCCGACGGCCGAGGTGACGCTGACCAACCTCGTCTCGGGCGAAATCCTCGACCAGGAAAAGCTGCCGCTGCGCTTTACAGCACTGACCCCGTCCTTCCGTTCGGAGGCTGGCTCTGCCGGTCGCGACACGCGCGGCATGCTGCGTCAGCACCAGTTCTGGAAATGCGAGCTCGTGTCGATCACCGATGCTGAAAGCTCGATCGCCGAACACGAGCGCATGACGGCCTGCGCGGAAGAGGTGCTGAAGCGCCTCGGCCTGCATTTCCGCACCATGACGCTCTGCACCGGTGACATGGGCTTCGGCGCCCGCAAGACCTATGACCTCGAAGTCTGGCTGCCGGGCCAGAACACCTATCGCGAAATCTCGTCCTGCTCTGTCTGTGGCGATTTCCAGGGCCGCCGCATGAATGCCCGCTACCGCAACAAGGACGGCAAGGGCACGACCTTCGTGCACACGTTGAACGGTTCGGGCACGGCTGTCGGGCGCTGCCTGATTGCGGTCATGGAGAACTATCTCAACGAGGATGGTTCGATCACCGTGCCGGACGTGCTTCTGCCCTACATGGGCGGCATCAAGAGAATAGAAAAGGCGGCCTGATCACGCCGCAACCGGAGTGGCCATGCGCATCCTGCTGACGAATGATGACGGTATTCATGCTCCGGGGCTCGCCGCCCTGGAGCGCATTGCCCACAGCCTGTCCGACGACGTATGGGTCGTGGCCCCCGAGACCGACCAGAGCGGGCTTGCCCATTCCCTGACGCTGTCGGAACCCCTGCGCCTGCGGGAACTGGGCGAGAAGAAGTTCGCCCTGCGTGGCACGCCGACCGATTGCGTCATCATGGCTGTCCGCAAGGTGCTCGACCGCAAGCCCGACCTCGTGCTGTCAGGCGTCAATGCCGGCGCCAACATGGCCGATGACGTGACCTATTCGGGAACGGTCGCCGGGGCTATCGAAGGAACCGTGCACGGCGTGCGTTCCTTCGCGCTGAGCCAGGCCTATAGCTACGAGGCCGGCGCGCCGATCCCGTGGCATGTGGCAGAAGCCCTGGCGCCGGATCTGCTGAGGAAGCTGTCGAGGGTCGATCTGCCGCCGGGCACCTTTCTCAATCTGAATTTCCCGAACTGCGAGCCGTCAGAGGTGCAGGGCGTCGAAGTCACCGCCCAGGGCAAGCTCGAATTCGGCCTTTCGGTCGAGGAGCGTCAGGACGGTCGCGGACTGCCCTATTTCTGGCTGCGCTTCGGCGAACGCAGAGGCAATTTCCGCGCCGGCACCGACATCCATGCTCTGCGAGAGAAGAAGATTTCGGTGACCCCGCTGAAGCTCGACATGACCGATTATGCCGTCCAGGATGTGGTTGCTGAGGCGCTCGCCAAAGGGGATGCGGCGTGAAGTCAGCCCTGGTCGAGCGCGAGGGCTTTGCCGCCCTTGTTTTGCGGCTGCGGGCCGAGGGGATCACCAATCTCGACCTGTTGACGGCTGTTGAGCAGACGCCGCGACCAGGTTTCGTGCCGCCCGAATTTGGGCAGAGCGCCTATTCCAGCCGGTCGATCCCGATCGACTGCGGGCAGTTCATGGAGGGTGCTGATCTCGCGGTTCGACTGCTGGCTCTGCTGCAGGTGAAGCCGGGCCATCGGGTGCTGGAAATAGGGACGGGCAGCGGTTTCGTGACGGCGGTGCTCGGTCGGCTTGCCGAGCGGGTCATCTCGATCGAGCGGTACAAGACCCTGATTGCCAGCGCCCAGCGTCGCCTGGAACAGTTGTCGATCCGCAATGTGATCCTGCGCCAGGTCGACGGCGCAAACGGACTGCCGGGGGAGGGCACGTTCGATCGAATCATCTCGACCGCCGCCTATCCCGTCATGCCGCGCTTTTTCGCCGAGCAGCTTGTCTCGGGCGGCATGCTGCTTGCGCCGCTGATGCTGGACGAGGAGCGCTGCATCATGGTTCGCCTGACCAAGACCGGCAGCCGTTTCGAGCGGGAGGATCTCTTCGAGGTTCCCTTCCTGCCGATGCAGCCGAAGATTGCCCAGCACCTCTGAGGCGTGGATTTCGCTTGTCTGAGGCAATGCCCCGCCAGTTGGGCGTGCCGATGCGCATTTTATATGCGCTTCGTCGAATTCGTTCACAACGAATCCACGGGGTTAACTGACCGGTAATACTAACGCGCTTTAATGAACCCACATCAAGTTGTGTCATATGTGGGTCGAGTCATGCGTAAAAGTGTATCGCCGAAAGCTGGATTGCCTGTCGCTCGTTTGTGCGGTGCGCTCCTCCTGGCCGGTACGGCGGCCGGGTGCAGTTCAGATGCCTCGCGCTTCAGCTCGGTCTTCTCCACCGACAGTCTGACGACAGCGTCAATCCCCCGCCAGTCCGCTCTGCGCAATCAGCCGCCTGTGCCCGCCGAGAATATCGGTGGCGGCTCGGTTTACGGCCAGGGCCAGGCCATGGCTCAGCCGATGCCGGCAAGCCCGGCTTATGAGCCGCCGGCCTCCGCACGTGCTGCGAGCACGTCTGCCTCCGTTCAGCGTAGCGAGCTGGCTGCGCCGTCGGGCATGGCGCCGGCTGCTGCCGCAAACAACGATCCGGGTCGCGCCGCCGCCCTTTCGCAGCCCTTCCCCGCAGCGCCCGCACAAAACGGTCAGGTCGCCGCCGCCAATGCAGGTCAGGTGCTCGCCGAGCCGGCGACCACGGGTTCGACACCCAAGCAGGGTGGCTGGTCCACCGCTGGCGCTCCCCGCGTCACGCTGCGTTCGGGCGAAACCATTGCGACGCTTGCCGATCGCTACGGCGTGCCGCAGAAGGAAATCCTGAAGGCCAATGGCCTCACCCATTCAAGCGATGCAGCACCCGGTCAGCTGGTCATCATCCCGACCTTCGGTGGTCCGAACGCCGCGCGCGCCGCAGCCGACGCATCGGGCCTGCCGGCGGATGGTCGCAAGCCCGTCCTGCCGGGCGATCAGCAGCAGAATGTCGCCGTTCTGCCGAACACGCTCAACTCACGCGAGAAGCAGCAGGTCTCGGCTTCTGCCGCCACAGGCAAATCGGATGCTGGTGCTGGTGCCGATACTGGCTCCTACGTGGTGAAGCCGGGCGATTCGCTTGCCCGCATCGCCAAGGCGAACGGTGTATCGGTCGACGACCTGAAGAAGGCGAACGGCCTGACAACTGGCAATATCCGCATCGGCCAGGCGCTGGCCATCCCGGCCAAGGGCGCACAGCCGGCCGCCGCCGTCCAGGCAAAGGCAGATCCGAACGCCGATCCGGTCAAGACTGCGTCTGTCCCGGCCAATGCGCAGCCTGCCGAATACAAGGCTCCGGCTCCGAACAAGTCGGTCACCGAAGTGGCGTCCGCCAAGCCGGACACGCCTGCCCCCGAAATGACGGGCATCGGCAAGTATCGTTGGCCGGTCCGTGGTGCCGTCATCGCCAATTTCGGCGCCAATATCGAAGGCAAGCGCAGCGACGGTATCGCGATTTCCGTTCCGCAGGGCACGCCGATCAAGGCTGCCGAGAACGGCGTGGTCATCTATGCCGGCAACGGCCTGAAGGAACTCGGCAATACGGTTCTCGTCCGTCACGACGACGGCAAGGTCACCGTCTACGGCCATGCAGACAGTCTCTCGGTGCAGCGCGGCCAGAAGGTCCAGCGCGGCCAGACCATTGCAACATCCGGTATGACCGGCAACGTCAAGCGTCCGATGCTGCACTTCGAAGTCCGCAAGGACGCAGCCCCGGTCAACCCGATCACTTACCTGGAATAGTGTATTGCGTACAGGTCAGTGAAAAGGCCCGGAGCTCGCGCTTCGGGCCTTTCTGCATGATCCGGCTGGTTCTGCGTCAGCGGCGGTCCGTCGGGATCCTGAGGCGGCCGGCGAGAT
>JARXAK010000084.1 GCA_029865885.1 Rhizobium sp.
GGCTTCGACCTCGGCTGCAACGGGGATCGACGGCTGGGCCCCGGGTTTGAGGCAGGCAAGCGAGCCGGCCACGGCTGCCCGGCGCAGCGCATCGCCGAAGGTGAGCCCTGCATCCAGGCTCGCCGCCAGATAGCCGCAGAAGGTGTCCCCGGCACCGACGGTATCAACAGGCTCGATCTTCAGGCCCTTGGTCCGATGCAGCGAGCCGCCTTCGGCTGCTATCACGCCGTCGGCGCCAAGCGTGACGATCAGGATCTGTCCGGTCTCACCATGCATGTCGAGCAGGATCTGCTCCCGCTCGTCGGTGGTAAGGCCGTCGCGGCCCACCAGCCGCTCGAATTCCGTTTCGTTGGCCACAACGAGGTCCGCGAGCTTGGCGAGTTCTGCGGTCTCGGCGATCAGCGGTGCCGTGTTGAGCACCGTCCGCACGCCGCGCGCCTTGGCCGCCACAAGCGCCGCCTTGACGGACGCCGGCGGTACTTCGAGCTGCAGCATCAGAATGTCGCCGCTCGCGCTGTCGGAAACGGCCTTCTCGGCCTGTGCGACGCTGACTGTTCCATTCGCAGCCGGGACCACGGCAATCATGTTCTCGCCGTCGCCGCCCACCAGGATGAGCGCGGTGCCGGTCGGGCCATCGACGCGTGCGACGCCAGAGAGGTCCGTTCCGGCCTTGTCCAGGAGATCGAGCGCAGGGCTTGCGAATTCGTCGCGGCCAACGGCGCCCACCATGCGAACGCTGGCACCGGCGCGCCGTGCGGCGAGAGCCTGGTTCGCGCCCTTGCCGCCGGCTGCCGTCGCAAATCCCGTTCCCGGGACAGTCTCGCCCGGCTTCGGCAGGCGCGGCGTGGTGGCGACGAGGTCCATATTGATGGAGCCGAAGACGGTGATCATGAGCGCAGTGCCTCCCTCAAGCAATTCCAAGAGACGCGAACCGATTTCGCGTCCGGAACTGCGTAAAACAGATAGAGCAATTCCAGCAAAAGTGGGAACCGGTTTTGCGTCAGGAATTGCGTAAAAACAGAACCATAGAGCATGGAAGGCGGTGCCGTTTTCGCCGGAAATGCTCCAGGGTGTCGCGCTCTTGTGGACCGGGTCTCAGTCCTCGTCAACAACCCTGAGCTTGAGCAGGCCGGTGCGACTTTCCACGGCTCTTGGCGCAACCTCGTCATCATCTGCCCGCCCGCCGGGCGTCTCGAACTCCATCGCCTCGATCTTGGCGCCCCGTTTCGCAAGCTTGTCCGAGGAGGTGATGATCATCTCGACATCCTTCTGGGCCGCGAGGAAATGGCTCTGCAGTTTTCGCGTCCGGTCGTCCAGTCGTCCAAGGTCTTCCATCAGCCGGATGACTTCGCCCTGGATCAGATGCGCCTGCTCGCGCATCCGCTGGTCCTTAAGCACCGCCTGGATCACCTGGATGGAAAGCATCAGCAGCGACGGCGAGACGATCACCACCTTTTGCCGGTGCGCCTTCTGCACGACACCTTCGAAATTCTCGTGGATCTCGGCAAAGATCGACTCGGAGGGCACGAACAGGAAAGCCATGTCCTGCGTCTCGCCGGCAATCAGGTACTTTTCCGAGATATCCCGGATATGCACCTCCATGTCTCGGCGGAATTGCTGCGACGCGACCTTCTTCTGGTCCGGGTTTTCCGTCTCGCGGATCACGTTCCAGGCTTCCAGCGGGAACTTGGCATCGACGACCAGCGGCGGCGAATTGTTCGGCATCCGGATCACGCAATCCGGCCGGGAGCCGTTCGACAGCGTCTTCTGGAACTCATAGGCGCCCATGGGAAGCCCGTCGGCGACGATTGTCTCCATGCGGGATTGCCCGAAAGCGCCGCGCGTCTGTTTGTTGGAGAGGATCGCCTGCAGGCCGACCACATCTTTCGCCAGCGACTGGATATTGTTCTGCGCCGCATCGATGACCGCCAGCCGCTCCTGCAGCGTGCGCAGGTTGTCATGCGTCGATTTTGTCTGCTCGGTGATCGTGGCCCCAAGCCGGTGCGTCATGCCGTCGAGGCGCTGGCTGATCGACTGGTTGAGTTCCGCCTGTCGGCTGCCGAACACCTCGGCCATGGTGGCGAGCCGCCCCTGCATCTCGGCCTGCGCTTTCATCAGTTCGGCAAGCCGCGCCTCGGCGGCCTCGTCACGGCGTGCCGCCTCCTCCCGCATCTCGGCGCGCAGCCGCGCCGAGCGCATTGCCGCGACCACGAGCAGCAGAATGGGCAGCAGGACCACGACGGCCGCAAGGCCCATCAAGAAGGCGGGCGAAAGGGTGACTGAGCCGATGGTCACCGCCGGAATGTCGAGAAATGTCATGGGCCGATGATAGCTGATTCGCCTCACGGAAACAGATCAAAGAGGGAACGGTCTCGGTTCCCCGGGATTGCATGAGTTGCAGAATTGAGTTTCCGCCCGCCATTTTAGTACATGACGATAATCAAGTTTGCTTCGGGAACACCTGCCGTTCCCGATCATGGCTCTCGGCTATGCCCGGCAGTGGCTAAAAAATGCTCCGGACAAGCAACCGAACTTTTACCATTTTAGAATTGTCTGATTATTGTCCATCAGTTATCGCTGATATTTTGTGAACCAGGAAAGTGAGTGGTTGGCCATGGCGTCGCAAACCGAAAATGCAGATCTGAAGAACCGCCTCCGCTTTCTGGGATTGGATGACAAGGGCAGAGAAACTCTGAGGCGGCTCGGGCCGCTGATCCGCAAGAACATCGGTGGTGCGCTCGACATTTTCTACGACAAGGTGCGCAAGGTTCCCGAGACGTCTGCCTTCTTCCGCAACGACGATCACATGAAGGGTGCCAAGAAGCGCCAGGAAGAACATTGGGGCATCGTCGGCACGGCCGAATACAACGACAGTTACGTCGACGGCGTCACCAAGGTGGGCAAGGCCCATGCCCGCATCGGCCTCGAACCGCGCTGGTATATCGGCGGTTATGCGCTGGTGCTTGAGCAGCTCGTCCATGCCGTGGCCCGCGAGCGCTGGCCAAGCCGCTTTGGTCGCCAGAAGGCCGAGCCGCTTGCGGAGGAAATCTCCGTCGTCGTCAAGGCTGCCCTGCTCGACATGGATTATTCGATCTCCGTCTATCTCGCGATCCTGGCCGAGCAGCGTCAGGCGGCGGAAGATGCCCGGCTGAAGGCCGAGGCGGAGCAGGCAACCGCGCTCGCCGCCCTGCGCGGCGTGCTTGCCAAGCTGTCGGCCGGCGATCTCGACGCGCGTCTGCCCAATGATTTGCCGGCCAACTTCGTGCAGATGGCAAACGACTATAACGCATCTGTCGATGCCCTGCGCGCCACGATCACAACGGTCCGCCATTCCGCAGACGAGATCTTCAAGTCGACCGCCGCGATCTCCGATGCCACCGACGACCTCGCCCAGCGCACGGAGCAGCAGGCTGCGGGCCTGGAGCAAAGCACGGCCGCCCTGCACGAACTGACCCAGAACGTCACCCTGACCGCCGATGGTGCCAGGGAAGCCTCGGATGTCGTCGGCGCAGCCTTGACGGAAGCGCGCGTGTCGGAAGAGGTCGTCTCGCGTGCCGTCCAGGCGATGGGGGCCATCGAGAAGTCCTCCGACGAGATTTCCAAGATCATCGGCGTCATCGACGAGATTGCCTTCCAGACCAATCTGCTGGCCCTCAATGCCGGCGTCGAAGCCGCCCGCGCGGGTGAGGCCGGTCGCGGTTTTGCCGTTGTCGCCCAGGAAGTCCGTGAACTCGCCCAACGCTGCGCCAACGCCGCCCGCGAGATCAAGAACCTCATTTCCCAGAGCTCTTCGCAGGTCGAGTCCGGCGTTGGCCTCGTCAACAATGCCGGCGATGCGCTCGGCAAGATCATCGTGCGCATTGGCGAGATCAACGAGATCGTCACCAAGATCGCCTCTGCTGCGGCAGACCAGTCGGGTGGCCTTAGGGAGGTGAACACGTCCGTCTCGTCCATGGACCAGATCACCCAGCGAAACGCGGCCATGGTCGAGGAAAGCTCGGCTCAGACCGCCACCTTGCGTGAAGAGGCCGGACGGCTCGTCCAGGCGCTGCAGGGCTTCAAGACCAGCGGAAACTGGTCGCAAGCCGTGGGTCGCAGCGGTGGCGGCAACTACCGCATGGCGTCGTAGCCGGCTGTCAGGGCAAGGACGGCAGCCTCGAAAGGGCGCTGTCGTTTAGACTCTGTTCAGTAAAACATGACAGTTCTGATTGACAGCAGTCAAACCGAAAGTCCGCATCGCCATCATGACCTCGAAAGCTCAGAACGACCTCTCCGAACGCCTCGAATTCCTCGAGATCGATCAGAAGACGCGCAGCACGCTTGCCGAGCTGCGTCCTTCGATCAAGGAGGTGCTCGGCGGCGCGCTCGACAAATTCTATGCGAAGGTCACGAAGACCGGCAAGATCGCGAGCCATTTCCGCGACGGCGCGCATATGAGCGGTGCGAAGAACGCCCAGATCGGTCATTGGGACAAGGTTGCGGGCGGCAATTTCGATGAAAACTACGTCCGTGGCGTCACGGCCGTCGGCAAGGCCCATGCCCGCATCGGGCTCGAGCCCCGCTGGTATATCGGCGGCTATTCCATGCTGGTCGGTGAACTCCTGGCGGGCGTGCTGGTCAAGCACTGGCCCTTCCCCTTCGGCAAGCAGCATGCGGTCTCGCTAGGCGAGAAGCTTCGTGCCGTGGTCAAGGCGGCGATGCTCGACATGGACTATTCCATCTCCGTCTACCTCGAAGAGCTTGAGTCAAGGCGCAAGGCGCTCGAAGAAGAGCGCGCCCGTTTCGAGGCTGACCAGGCGATTGCCATGGAGCATCTGCGGCGCGGCCTGGAATCGCTTGCCCAGGGTGATTTCGAGGCCCGCATGACGACCGACCTGCCAGAGAATTTCAAGGAGATGGCCGGCCATTACAACGACACGGTCGACCGCCTGAATACCTCCTTCGCTGCGATCCGCCGCGCCTCGGAAGAAATCCTGAGCGGCACCGATGCGATCGCCCACGCATCGAGCGAGCTTGCGAGCCGCACCACCCGCCAGGCCGGCGGTGTCCAGCAAAGCTCCACTGCCTTGCAACAGCTCTCCGTCAGCGTCAGCCAGACGGCCGCCAATGCCGAACGCGCTTCGCTGGCCGTCCGCGATACCCAGCAGCAGGCAAAGAGCTCCGGAACCGTCGTATCGCAGGCCGTCTCCGCCATGGGCGCGATCGAAAAGTCTTCGACCGAGATCTCCAAGATCATCGGCGTCATCGACGAAATTGCCTTCCAGACGAACCTGCTCGCCCTGAATGCCGGCGTCGAGGCCGCGCGTGCCGGTGATGCCGGCAAGGGTTTCGCCGTCGTTGCCCAGGAAGTCCGCCAGCTTGCCCAGCGCAGTGCCGATGCCGCCAAGGAAATCAAGCAGCTGATTTCGCAGAGCTCCGATCAGGTCAAGGCAGGCGTCGGCCTCGTCACCGGCACCGGCGAGGCGCTGAACGATATCATCACCCGCATCGATGCCATCGACACCTTCGTCTCCGACATCGCCACCGCCGCCAAGGACCAGGCGATCGGCGTGAACGAGGTGAACCAGGCGACCCGCAGCATGGATCTGCTGACCCATGAAAACAGCGACATGGTCGAACGGACCTCGGACGAGACGCGCCGCCTGCGTGCCGAGGTTGCGGGCCTCGTCGAGCAACTGTCACAGATCCGCACCCGTGCCGACGCCGCGCCAACGACACGTCGCCAGATGCAGCGCCGCGTCGCCTGACCGGGCTCAGAAACGAGGAAACGGAAGCGTTTTTTCCGTTTCCTCCGCCTGGAACTTGCGCTAAGGGAGGCCATGACCATCAAGCCTCTCATCATCCTGCCCGATCCCCTGCTGCGTCAGGTATCCGCGCCCATCGAGCGCGTCGATGCCGAGCTTGAGCAGTTCATCGACGACATGCTCGAAACCATGTACGAGGCCCCCGGCATCGGCCTGGCTGCGATCCAGGTCGGCGTGCCGCGTCGGCTTCTCGTCATCGATCTCTCGAAGGAAGAGGAGGGGCGTCAGCCGCTGGTCTTCATCAATCCCGAGATCCTGAAAAGCTCCGACGAGCGCTCGGTTTACGAAGAAGGCTGCCTGTCGATCCCGGATTATTATGCCGAGGTTGAACGCCCGGCGTCGATCACGGTGAAGTCGATCGGCCGCGACGGCAAGGAGACGGTGACCGAGGCCGACGGCCTGCTCGCCACTTGCCTTCAGCACGAGATCGACCATTTGAATGGCGTGCTCTTCATTGACCACATCTCCCGCCTGAAGCGCGAGATGGTGATCAAGAGGTTCACCAAGGCCGCCCGTCAGAAGATCTGATATCGAGCAAATCCAGCAAAAGTGCGAAGCGGTTTTGCGTCCGGATTTGCGTAAAAACAAAATGATAGAGCATTGACGGCGACTCCGTTGTCGCGGGAAATGCTCTGGGCGTCGTCAACCCCGCGCTTGAAGGCTGACAGAATGGCACTTCGCATCATCTTCATGGGCACGCCGGATTTCTCCGTCGCGACCCTGAAAGCGCTGCATGCGGCGGGCCACCAGATCGTCATGGCCTATTCGCAGCCACCCCGTCCCGGCGGTCGCCGCGGCCTCGACCTGCAGAAGTCGCCGGTTCATCAGGCCGCCGAAGACCTTGGCATAGAGGTCCGCCATCCCCTGAATTTCCGTGATCCCGCCGATCGCGAGGCCTTCGCGGCGCTCGGTGCCGATGTCGCCGTCGTCGTGGCCTATGGCCTGCTGCTGCCCGAGGCGATCCTCAACGGCACGCGGCTCGGCGCCTATAACGGCCATGCCTCTTTGCTGCCGCGCTGGCGGGGTGCAGCCCCGATCCAGCGCGCCATCATGGCCGGCGATGCCGAGACGGGCATGATGGTGATGAAGATGGACAAGGGCCTCGACACCGGCCCCGTCGCGCTCACCCGCAGGGTGACCATCGGTCCTGACATGACCGCAGGCGAGCTGCATGACGCTTTGAGTGTCGTCGGCGCCGAGGCCATGGTCGAAGCCATGGCGAAACTTGAAGCCGGTACGCTGGAAACGGTCGTTCAGGCGCAAGAGGGCGTGCTTTATGCCGCCAAGATCGACAAGGCGGAAACCCGCGTCGACTTCTCCCGTCCGGCCGTCGAGGTCCATAACCATATCCGTGGTCTCTCGCCCTTCCCGGGCGCCTGGACCGAAATCGAGGTCAATGGCAAGCCCGAGCGCGTCAAGCTGATCGCCTCGCGTCTCGCCGAGAAGGACGGGGCGCTGGCGTCACCCGGCACGGCCCTTGATGATCGCCTGACGATTGCCTGTGGCACGGGCGCTGTCAGCCTCGTGCGTCTGCAGAAGGCTGGCGGCAAGGCGCTCGACGCGGAAGATTTCCTGCGCGGCACGTCCTTACCCAAGGGCACGGTGATCGCCTGATGCCCCGCTTCCGGATGACCGTCGAATATGATGGCTCGGCCTATGTCGGCTGGCAGCGCCAGGAAAACGGCCACTCCATCCAGGCCGCCCTTGAACAGGCGATCCTGTCCTTGACCAGCGAGACGGTCGTCATCCGGGGTGCCGGCCGCACCGATTCCGGCGTGCATGCCATGGGCCAGGTCGTCCATGCCGATCTCTCCCGCGCCTGGGTGCCGCACAAGCTGCGCAATGCGTTGAACGCCCATCTGGCCATGGCCTCCGAACAGGTCGCCGTGCTCGACGTGCAGGCCGTGCCCGGCGAGTTCGACGCCCGCTTCTCGGCCCTGCGGCGGCATTATCTCTACCGCATCATCACCCGGCCGGCGCGCCTGGCGCTGGAGGACAAGCGGGCCTGGTGGGTGCCAAAGCCGCTCGACCACGAGGCCATGCATGCGGCTGCCCAGCAGCTTGTCGGCCATCACGATTTCACCACCTTCCGCTCCGCCCATTGTCAGGCGAAAAGCCCGGTGCGCACGCTGGATCGGCTGGATGTGACGCGATCAGGTGAGCTCATCGAGATCCGCGCTACCGCCCAGAGCTTCCTGCACAATCAGATCCGCTCCTTTGCCGGAACGCTGAAGCTTGCGGGCGAAGGCAAGATGACGCCTTCAGATGTCCGTGCAGCCCTCGAGGCCCGCGACCGGTCGGCCTGCGGTCCAGTCGCGCCCCCGGAAGGCCTCTTCTTTATGCGGGTGGATTATCCAGGCGATGAGCCGGTTAGCGGCTGAGGCAGGCCTCAGCCGGGATAGACGCCGAGATACTGCTCCAGAACCTCGGCAATGATCATCGACGGCACAAGCAGGACCATGACGATGGTCGAGACCATCAGCAGTTGGTCGCCGACGATCATCCGCACGATCCGGAAGATAGCAGCGATGACCGTGATCATCAGCAAGAGCCACAAGAGGGCCACGACACCCGCCAGGGCAGGCAGGAACATCATCAACAGCACCAGCATGCCATAGGCATAGGAGACCGGCAGGGCCAGCCAGTTGGTGACCACCACCATGGAGGCATATTTCTCGCCGATCCCGATCATCCAGCAGAGCACACCGAGCAGGATCAGCGGAAAGAGCCAGTTTGATGCTTCGATCAGCGCCAGTCGGAAGAAGAACAGCGCGCCCGTCTCCGTTCCCTCCGGCAAGCCCTGCAGGAAGAGGAGCCGCCACCAGGCAAACGAGAGAAGGATCGCCGGCATCGCCCAGAGGATCGACCAGAAGGAGCGCAGCGCTCCACGGTCACTCAGGTCCAGATAGGTAAAGCCCGATGCATCCTGCTTGAACAGCAGCCAGAGCCCCTTCAGGTAGAACTCGACCTCCTTAAGCGTCGGCATGGGCGAACCACTGCTCGATGAAGGTCTGGTAGATGACGGTGAGCGTCTCGAGATCGGAGACGGCGACCCGCTCGTCGACCATATGCATGGTCTGGCCGACAAGGCCGAATTCGACGACCGGGCAATAGTCCTTGATGAAGCGTGCATCCGACGTGCCGCCCGTGGTCGACAGCTTTGGGGTCCTGCCAGTCACGGTCTCGATCGCATCGGAGAGCGAGGCGATCAGCGCGTTGTTGCGCGTCAGAAACACATGGCTCGGGCGCTCCGACCAGACGATGTCATAGCCGATCGCTGCCCGATCCGGCCGAAGGTCGGGATCGACAGCGGCGGCATCGAGCCGACGGACGATCTCGGCCTTGATGCTGTCGGCGGTCCAGAGGTCGTTGAAGCGGATGTTGAACTTGAAGCGGGCGGATGCCGCAATGACATTCGTTGCCGCATTGCCGACGTCAATGGTTGTGACTTCGAGGTTGGACGGCTGGAAGTTCTCCGTACCCTGATCGAAGGCCGGGAACATCAGGCTTTTTGCCAGCGACAGCGCACCGCGCACCGGATTGTCGGCGAGATGCGGATAGGCCGCGTGACCCTGCACGCCCTTCACCGTCACCGTAGCAGAGACCGAGCCGCGACGGCCGATCTTGATCATATCGCCGAGTGTATCGGGATTGGTCGGCTCGCCGACCAGGCAGGCATCCCAGCGTTCACCACGTGTCGCTGCCCATTCGAGCAGCTTGACCGTGCCATTGACGGCAGGGCCCTCTTCGTCACCGGTGATCAGCAGCGAGACTGAACCCTTCGGCACCTTGCCGGCCTCGACCAGCCGCGCATACGCGGCGATGAAGCAGGCGATCCCGCCCTTCATGTCGACCGCGCCACGCCCATAGAGCATGCCGTCTCTGACATCGCCGGAGAAAGGGCCAGCGCTCCAGTCCGTCTCGGCACCAACAGGCACGACATCACTATGGCCGGCAAACATCAGATGCGGGCCATCCGACCCGGCGCGGGCATAGAGGTTTTCGATATCGGGTGTGTCCTCGTCCTTCGCCACCATCCGGTCGACCTTGAAGCCGAGCGGGGACAGGAGGTTTTCGAGCACGTCGAGCGCGCCGGCCTCGGCAGGCGTGACGGAGGGGCAGCGGATGAGGGCCTGGAGAACGTCGACGGGATGAATAGCGATCATGGACACTGATACGGGAATGGCCGCATGCCGGTTCAGGACCGGAAGGGCAACTTGAGGATCAGCGAGTGTTAGCCGATCCGGCTGGGCCTGTCACCCATGCACGATGCTCAGCCGGCGCGCTCGTTTGACGCTGGGCCATAGCGATTGGATGTGGCCGACGAGGGCCACACACAGAGAAGAAAGAAGACGATCAGTGAAAAGGCTGGGATGACGAGCAGTGCGGCCCCGATGCCGGGCAGGCCTATGTCATGCAGCCGCTTGATGCCGAGCATGATCAGCGACACCATCGAGAGCGCAATCGAGGTGAAGAACAGCGACAGCAGCTCCATGGTCAGCGTTTCATCCGAACCGCGCGCCGTGGCGAGTGCGACAAGGCCCGCATTCACCATCATCCAGAAGGCCGAGCCGAGGATGAAGACACGCCGACCGATGCGCCCGTCCCATTGGAAGAGCGCCCAGCCGACCGATGTCTCCTGCCCCGGTCCGGACATGATGGATCAGTCGCGCAGCAGTTCGTTGATGCCGGTCTTCGAGCGTGTCTTCTCATCGACGCGCTTGACGATGACGGCGCAGTAGAGATGCGGCGCCGGCAGACCATTGGCCATGACGGCATTGCCCGAGGGCATCGAGCCGGCAACGACGACGGAGTAGGGCGGCACTTCGCCATACATCACTTCGCCGGTGGCGCGGTCGACGATCTTGGTCGACTTGCCGATATAGACGCCCATGCCGAGCACCGAGCCTTCGCGGATGATGCAGCCCTCGACGACTTCAGAGCGTGCGCCGATGAAGCAATTGTCCTCAATGATCGTCGGGCCGGCCTGCAGCGGCTCAAGCACGCCGCCGATGCCCACGCCGCCGGAGAGATGCACGTTTGCACCGATCTGGGCGCAGGAGCCGACGGTCGCCCAGGTGTCGACCATGGTGTTTTCACCGACATAGGCGCCGAGATTGACGAAGGACGGCATCAGAACGACGCCCTTGGAGACATAGGCCGAGCGGCGCACGACAGCATTGGGAACGGCGCGGAAGCCGGCCGAGCGGAATTCGCTTTCGCCCCAGCCTTCGAACTTCGAGGGCACCTTGTCCCACCAGGTGGAAGCACCCGGGCCGCCCTTGACGACTTCCATGTCGTTCAGGCGGAAGGAGAGGAGCACGGCCTTCTTCAGCCACTGATGCACAGCCCAGGTGCCGTCTTCGCCGCGGGCTGCGACGCGAACCGTGCCGCTGTCCAGGAGGTTGAGGGCCGTTTCGACGGCATCGCGGATCTCGCCCTTGGTGGAGGTCGAAACCGTATCGCGGTTATCGAAAGCCGCTTCGATGACGTGTTCGAGCTGGGTGAGATCGGAGGCGCTCATCTGAATTCCTTAAACTTCGTTGTCTACCGTGGGGATGGAAACGATCAGGATCTGATCGAAAATTCGCGCAAAGCTCTAGCGCATAAAGGGCTGGAAGAAAACAGCCGGCGGAGCTCTGTGCTTGGGAAAGGAAGAGGCATGGCACGGTGGAAAAATGGCAAGCACAGGCGCAAGGACGGATCCTGGGATCCGCTGAAGGACAGCTCGACCGACAAGCAGACGGCTGAGGTCATTCCGCGCACCCCGCAATCGGTTTCGTCCTCCTATACGCTTGCCTATGTCGATGACGAATTCCTCTGCCGCGAGGAGCTCCGTCCCGTTCGACTGCAGCTCGAACTCTTGAAAACCGAGATGATCCTCACCGAGCGCAACATCAAGTCGACGGTGGTGATGTTCGGTGGTGCGCGCATTCCAGCCCCCGGCCAGGCCGCCTGGGCGGCGAAGAACGACATCCAGAAGAAGAACCTGGAAAACGCCTCGATCTATTACGAAGAGGCCCGCAAGTTCGCCCAGCTCTGCTCCGCTCAGGCCAAGAAGATGGATTACCACGAATATGTCGTGGTGACCGGTGGCGGCCCGGGCGTCATGGAAGCCGGAAACCGCGGCGCGTCGGAAGTGGGCGCACCCTCGGTCGGCCTCAACATCGTGCTCCCGCACGAGCAGGCGCCGAACCCCTATGTGACGCCGGAGCTCAGCTTCAACTTCCACTACTTCGCCATCCGCAAGATGCATTTCCTGATGCGGGCCAAGGCGATCACCATCTTCCCCGGCGGCTTCGGCACGCTGGACGAACTCTTCGAGACCGTGACGCTAATCCAGACCAAGCGCATGGCACCGATCCCGCTGATCCTCTTCTCCCGCGCCTTCTGGGAGGACATCATCAATTTCGAGGCGCTGGCCGCCTTCGGCACGATTGCGCCTGACGATCTCGATCTCTTCCAGTTCGCCGAGACCGCCGAAGAAGCCTGGAAGATCATCGAGGATTTCTACGACCTGAACGACGAAACGGCCCCGTAAGGGGCCGCCCGTTGTCTTTGACGATGGTTAGGTGCGCTGACTAGCGCATCATGACCGGCCGCTTCGGCATGTCGTCGGCGCTGATGAAGCCGTCCTTGTTGCGGTCCATCCGGGTGAACATCCGGTCGGCCATGGCGGTCGCTTCCGCCTGGCTGATCTGGCCGTTCTCGTCGGTATCGGCAACCCGCATCATCCGGCCTTCGCCGCGCATGCCGTCTCGGCCACCGCGATCCTCGCCGCGATCGGCGCGCTCGTTGTGCCAGCCATGGCGCTTGCCTTCATGTCCTTTGCCGTCATGGCCTCGACCATCCCGACCGGGACCGTCACCGTTCATCGCCTGCTCCTGCGGCGCGCCACCGGGTGGTGGCGGCGCATCGGCCTTCGCCGCTTCGCGCTCCGCCTGGCGTTCCGCCCGCATGGCCTCCATGGCCGCCTTGCGCTCTTCGCGCATGGCTTCACGATGCTGGCGCATTTCGCCCGGTGTCAGGATGCCGTCCTTGTCGGCGTCGATCGAGGCGAACAGCGCGGTTCCGGCAGCATTTGCCTCTTCCTTGCTGATCTTTCCGTCCTTGTTGATGTCGTGCTGTTGCAGCATCTGCACGAACATCACTTCCGGACCGCCACGGCCGGGACCGCCACGGCGCTCGCCGCGGTCTTGCGCAAAGGCGCCGCCGGCGGTCGTGCCGATCATGAGAGAGGCTGCCACGGCGGCCAGCGTCAGGGTCTTGCCGTTCATTGGGTATCCTTTCGAGTAACTGCTTCGATGGGATGACCGTAGCGGCGGCAAGGCTCATGCCCTACTTAACTCTCTGTAAGAGCTGGCTCGGGAAATCTGCACAGCTAGGATAAGTGGAATTTCTGCCTGACTTCGGCTTAGATGCCGGGAACAGGAGATACCATGACGAGACGACCGCGCCGGAACCATAGCCCGGCTTTCAAGGCGAAGGTGGCACTT
>JARXAK010000061.1 GCA_029865885.1 Rhizobium sp.
GCTTTTCTCCTCGACCGACTGATACATTTCGACATTGCGCCCCAAGCCAATGGCCCCGGTGGCCGTGATCCCCGTATCGGCATCGACAACATCTGCGGCAGGTTTCACATCGCTTTCGATGTGAACCAGCTTGCCATCAAGTGCCGGGTCGATCCGCGATGCATCGGCCGTGACGACGATCGACTGACCTTCCACCAGCGATTTATAGGTCGCGACCGATCGCCCTTCGTTCCAGAACAGCGCGACAATTGCCACGATGAGTAGAACCAAGCCAAATAATGCACCCGTCAACGCCCCGCCCAGACGTGAAAACCAAGATGTCGATGTCTTCGTTACCACATTCATGGCAACCCCCATTGTTTAGTGCCATTGTTGATCAACGGGGATTGATAGCAACTTTCGTCGACAGGGAAAGAAGATATATTGGGGGGATTAAGCTCGGGTCGGGATATAATCTTCCTGTGAGCCTGCGGCATGAGTCAGTCTCCGGTCGGAGACTGATCAATGAGCAAGCGTTTCTGACAGGCGGGCGTGCTCCGGGAGGATCAGGCGGCCTGCCAGGCGAAGGGCAGGGGTGCCTCGCGGAAGGCGAAACGGTCGAGATGGCTTGCCACCACGCCCTGATAGGTCTCCAGCTTCCCGGCGTCATCGGTCTCGATCAGCACGGTGAGCGTCGCTGCGTCACACTGCATCGAGGCTGTCGCCTCGGGGAACTTGACTGTCGCCTTGTGGTTTTCCTCGTCGAGTTCGACCTCAAGCTTGTGCGCCCAGTGCTTGCAGAGCTGTTGCAGGTATTTCCAACCGTTTTCTGTCGGGACGGTTGCAGTGGATTTTGCCATGGTCAGAGCCTTTCGATCTTGCCGACCGCCTCATCCAGAATGCGGGCGACTTCCAGTTGCGTCTCGCGCGTGGTGGTCTCACGCGACAGACAGTCGTGCAGGGCCTGCTTGAGGTTGTGCATGGCACGACGGACCGGTGCTGCATCGGTTCTTTCGCTGACTTTTGCAAGGGCTGTCAGGCGACCGATTGCGGTTGCGACCTCGTCAGCGCGTTCGCTGAGGTGAGTGCGGCCAGCCTCGGTAATGGTCATCAGCTTGCGCGGGCCGTCGCTCTCCAGCTCCGCCGCAAGTCCCATGTCGAGAAGCAGCGTCATGGTCGGATAGACCACACCCGGCGAGGGGGCATAAGCGCCGCCGGACAGGCTTTCGATTTCGCGGATCAGGTCATAGCCGTGACGCGGCTGGTCCTCGACCAGTTTCAAGAGGACGAGCCGCAACTCGCCGCCGTCGAACACGCGACGGCGCTCGCCCCGTCCTCTGGGGCCGCCGAAGGGCCCACCCTGGGGTCCGCCATGGCGCATGGCAAACATGGCCTCGCGAAAGGCGTGAAACGGATTGCCGCGTTCGCCGCGGCTGGAATGGCAGTGTCTCATGATGGTCTCTCGTTCTGTTTGAATTGCATCTAAGATATATCGTAGTGCGCGCGATGCAAGGGGTAGGCCCAAAAATCTCTCGGACGCCGCGCTGGTCCGGCTGAGGCCTGGGGACTAAGATTGCATCAGGAATCGCGGAGGAGGATACCGATGAGCGAGAAGCGGCACGAATACCAGGTCACCGTCACCTGGCAGGGCAATGCCGGCACAGGCACGTCAGGCTATCGCGATTATGGCCGCGACCACCTGATTTCTGCCGAGGGCAAGCCGGATATTCCAGGCTCTGCCGATCCAGCCTTCCGCGGAGATCCCAAGCGCTGGAACCCGGAAGATCTCTTCCTCGCCTCGCTCTCGGCCTGTCACAAGCTCTGGTACCTGCACTTCTGCGCCGTCTCCGGCGTCGTCGTCATCGCTTACGAAGACCATGCCGAAGGCGTGATGGAGATGGATGCGAACGGAACGGGGCGCTTCACCGATGTCGTGCTCAGGCCTACGGTCACCATCAAGCGCGGCACATTTCCCGAGCTCGCACTCGAACTGCATGGCGACGCGCACGAAAAGTGTTTCATCGCCAATTCGGTGAATTTTCCCGTGCGCTGCGAGGCGCAGATCGTCGAGGCGTGAAAGGTGAGGGCGGGGCCGGTCGTGCCCGACGGAAGCTCTCCCGCCGACCACCGATATCGTCCGGCAACGGCAAGACCTGCGAGGAGACCTGATGGTGCAATTGCAGACGGCGAACCTGACGCTCGCTCCCTGTCGCTCGAGTGACGCTGCCGATTTCATCGCGCTGGAACGCGACCCGGAAGTGATGCGCTTTCTGAACGGCGGCGCGGTCGATCACCAGACGATCGACCCGGAGCAAGCGCCGTTCCTGATGCCGAGAGGCACGGAACCCTATGTGTGGACTGCACGCAGGACGACCGACGGCGCGTTTGTCGGATGGTTCTGTCTGTTTCCGGAAGCGGAGATGATCGCCGAGATCGGCTATCGCCTGCGCCGAGCGTGCTGGGGCCAGGGACTGGCGTCGGAAGGAGCCTCGGCGCTTGTCACATGGGGCTTCACCAGCGGTGGCTACGAAAAAATCGTGGCAACCACGATGGCCGTGAACCAGGGTTCGCGACGGGTTATGGAAAAAATCGGCATGAAACACACGCGCACGGAGTTTGCCGATTTTCCCGATCCCATCTCGGGTTCCGAACACGGCGATGTCTGGTACGAACTGACGCGCGGCGAATTCCTTGGGCGCTGAGCTTCAGGCTCCCATCAGATGATTGCCGGCAGGACGGAAATTCCTGCCGGACACCATTCTGCCGTGTCTGCCGGCCGCTGCGCTTGCTGCCTTACTGCCTTACTGGAACGCCGTCTCGAAGAAGCTTCTGAGCTTGCGCGAATGCAGCTTCTCGGTCGGCATGGCGCCGAGCTTTTCGAGCGCCCGAATGCCGATCTGCAAGTGCTGGCTGACCTGCGTCTTGTAGAAGGCGGTCGCCATGCCCGGCAGCTTCAGTTCGCCATGCAGCGGCTTGTCGGAGACGCAGAGCAGCGTGCCATAAGGTACGCGGAAGCGGAAGCCGTTGGCGGCGATCGTGGCCGATTCCATGTCGAGTGCGATGGCGCGTGCCTGGGACAGCCGCTTCACCGGGCCGCGCTGGTCGCGCAGTTCCCAGTTCCGGTTGTCGATCGTCGCGACCGTACCCGTGCGCATGATGCGCTTCAGCTCGAAGCCTTCGTAACCGGTGATTTCCTCGACCGCGTCTTCGAGCGCAAGCTGCACTTCCGACAGTGCCGGGATCGGCACCCAGACCGGCAGATCGTCGTCGAGCACGTGGTCCTCGCGCATATAGGCATGCGCCAGCACATAGTCGCCGAGCCGCTGGCTGTTGCGAAGCCCGGCGCAGTGGCCGAGCATCAGCCAGGCATGTGGCCTGAGAACCGCGATGTGGTCGGTGATCGTCTTGGCATTGGAGGGGCCGACGCCGATATTGACGACAGTGATGCCGCCATGCCCCTTCTTCTTGAGGTGATAGGCCGGCATCTGCGGCAGGCGTCCAAGCGCCACACCTTCAGTCGGCTCCGTGTGGCCGGCCGGCGTGATGATGTTGCCGGGCTCGACAAAGGCGGTGTACTCGCTGTTGCCATCAGCCATCAGCTTGCGCGCATAGGCGCAGAATTCATCGACATAGAACTGATAGTTCGTGAACAGCACGAAGTTCTGGAAGTGGTTTGCGCTGGTCGCCGTGTAATGCGACAGCCGTGCCAGCGAATAGTCGATGCGCTGCGCGGTGAATGGCGCCAGCGGATGCGGCTCGCCGGGCAGCGGCTCGTATTCGCCATTGGCGATCTCGTCATCGGTCACGGTGAGATCGGGCGTATCGAAGATGTCGCGCAATTGCATGTCGACGAGACCGCCGGCCGATGCCTCGACATGCGCCCCTTCGCCGAAGGCGAAATGCAGCGGGATCGGCGTCGTCGATTCCGACACCGTGATCGGCACCTGATGATTGCGCATCAGAAGCGCCAGCTGCTCCTTCAGATAATGCCGGAAAAGCTGGGGGCGGGTGATCGTCGTGGTGTAGATGCCGGGCGAGGTGACATGGCCATAGGAGAGGCGGCTGTCGATATGGCCGAAGCTCGTCGTCTCGATGCTGACCTGTGGATAAAAGGCGCGGTATCGTCCTTCAATCGGGCCGCCATTGGCGAGTGCCGCAAAGGCCTCGATCAGGAATGTCGTGTTGCGTTCATAAAGTGCCGTCAGCGCATCGACGGCTTCTGTCGCATCGGTAAAGACCAGAGCCTGAAAGGGCTCGGGGCTGATGGTGTTCAGGGCGGCGGGTGATGAGATTCGTGTGTTCATGACGCATTATAGGAGACGAAGCTTGACAAGCAAACGACGACCGCGATGGAGCGCCAAGATTCTTTGAGGACTGCACCGGCCCTCATGGGGGAGCGGATCAGAAGGTGGGCCGGCAGCTGTTGAGGCCGGTCGGCGCGCAGCTGGCAATGAGACCCGATGACAGATGCCGGGCACTCGGCTGGTTGCTGACCACCAGCTGGGCGAAGGTGAAGGCGAAAAGCGCCATGGTCAGCGAGATGATGGTGAAACGCCGTGCCAGCTTGGCCATGTCCTTGCTCCTTTCCGATCTGATGGGAGCGTTTTAGCCAAGCCGGGCTGAATGAGGCCTGAGATCCGGGTTCATCTGGCATTCAGAAGCGTTAATCGAAATGCGCGGTCATCCGGATAAGGCCTCTTCCATCGATCCGGCTTCTGGTCATAATGGCAACCGGCGGGCACCGTCCCGTCAAGCTATCCTTCCGGATGGGCCTCGCGCAGCATGGTGCACCGTCACCCTCCGACCCGCCGTCCGGCAACAGGGTTTCACCCATGACTGAAAAGAACGAAGGCGCCCTCCGGTTCGGGCGCATTGCCGCAACCTTGCCCGTCAAGGATATCGAGCGCGCAAAGGCCTTCTATGTCGATCTGCTCGGTTTCCGCTCCGTGTTCGAGAACGGTAATCCCACCGGCTTTGTCATCTTGCAGCGCGACGATGCCGAACTGCATCTCACGCTTCAGAAGACCCACAAGGCCGCCGACTTCAACATGGCCCATATGATGGTCGAGAATATCGACCGTCTTCATGAGCTCGTGCAGGGGCGAGGGCTGAAGGTGGTCAAACGCCTCCAGGACAAGGACTACGGCCTGCGTGCCTTCGTCTTCGAAGATCCGGACGGCAATCGCATCGATGTCGGCCAGCCGATCTGAGCTGTCCGTGAAAAGAGAAGGGGCGCCGGTTGCAGCCGGCGCCCCATTTTTCGTTGTGAAACGTCGATTGCCTCAGAGGCGTGTCCAGGTCTGGCTCTTGCAGAGCACGGCCATGACGCAGCCCTTCATCTTCAGCGAATTGCCGGAGACGGAACCGGAGCCGGAATAGGTCTTGTCGGTCTCGGGGTCGGTGATCTCGCCCTTGTAGCTGTCGCCGCTGCCGGCCATCTTGCCGATCTGCTTGCCGCTATGCTGGCCGCTCTTCAGCGTCACGCAGAAGGAGCCGCCGCAGGGGGCGATCTCGGCCGTGGCGCCGGACGCCGTCTTCCAGTTGCCCTCGATGGGTTCGGCGGCCTGGGCCGTGAAGGCCGAAAGGGCGAGTGCTGCCGCAATGATGATGGAACGCATAGTCTGATCTCTCCTCCCGAGATGATGATGCCTCACCGTAGTCCGAGTCGGGTCCTCCCCCAAGTCGATCCGACGGTTAAGAATTATCTTACGCACACGTAAAGGTAAAATGCAATCGGCCACCTGTAAGAGGCCCAACGAGACCGGAAAATCGGCGAAAACCTGCCCTTCGCCGAAATGCCATCGGAAATCGTGGTGAAGAAACGGTGAAATCAGCGTCATGAAGCTTTCGTAAATTTTGAGCGGAAATCCTTGGGTTGCAGGGCATGCGATGCTTAACGGAATCCGAAGTTTACGAAGCTTTTGTACTTTGTTTTCAGCAAATTAAGGATGCATTTTAAGCGAGTTTCAAAGACCGTTTGGCATAGTGAACCCATCAAACGAGCAGGGAAAAACCCCGCCAAACCCGACCAAAGCGAGAATGACCGGACAACGAGCCGGCGCCGTTTTGGAAGGGCCCGCAAGGGAAAACAGGGACGACTGAGAAACTAGGCAAACAGGGACAAAACCAATGGCACGCTTTGAAATGCACAATTCCGAAAATGCCACGATGGGTGGCGAAACCCGGGCCGACGTCTTCCGCGACATGGGCCTGATGTATGCGACCGGCCGCGGTTGCCCCGTTGACCTGGTCTCGGCGCACAAGTGGCTGAACATCGCAGCCATCAAGGGCTGCGACCGCGCCGCCGAGCTGCGCGCCGACCTCGCCCAGACCATGAGCAAGCTCCAGCTCGCCGAGGCGCTTCGTGCCGCCCGCGAATGGATGACCATGCACTGATCAATCTCCGTCGCGAGCTGCGGCGGCCGAACTCACAACAAGAACCCGAAAGGGGAACGTGGCGGGGGACCTTTGGACGGGGCCAGTGCCAACACTTTATAGAACCGCGACCGGCAGGGACAAGGCCGGCGCGGTTTTTTCTATTCCGGCAGAGGTGTCAACCAAGCGCCTTCAGGACCTCGGGAAGGGCCTGCTCGAACAGGTCAAGATCGGCGGGAAGGCCGGTGGAGACGCGAATGCAGCGGTTGAGCGGTGCCACAC
>JARXAK010000071.1 GCA_029865885.1 Rhizobium sp.
CCGGATTGTGCCAGCCCTCGTAGACTGGGGGCAGGGTGAGATGAACCTCTCGACCCTCTCGATCTTTCTTCTCGAAAGGAGACGAGCATGGCGGACATCATCAGGATTTCGGACCGGCTGAACCTCGCGCGCCGTACGGTAAGCACAGGTGTGTTCAAGGCGGAGATCCTCTTTTTCACCGGCATCCGCTACGAGCGGCTGGATCCGAACGCGATCTGGCCCCGGGTGGAACTGCCGACCTTGCCGGCCCTGCCGGCGCCGCAGGGACCCGTCTTCGGCCCCGACCGTCGTCCCTTCTGAAACGTGCCGCCGCGCTGGCGTGAAGGTCCGCCCGGGACCTCCGCAAACTGCGGCATCGGCGACGCCCCGCACGATGGCTGGCGATGCGTGCCACGCGGCCTTTCACAGCCCTGTTTTCCCCCGCCAGCCTTCGCCTCGGCCTGTTCCGAAAACACCGGACGCGATCATTCGCCGCACGAAAAACCCCCAAAATCTAGGGGGTTAGAGCCTCTGTTTATTGATTTTAAATGGCTTTTATCAAATATTATAAAATAGGAAGTCGCGGTATCTCACTGCGATCCCGGCACGCCGGACGGTTGGCGCGGCGGGAGGCTTGCGGAGCGAAGTCGAAATCTCATGCTGGTGAAGATTGCCAAGGACCGCCTTCGCAAGGGCATGTTTATCGAAAGCGTCTCCTGCCCCAGCCATGAGTTTGCGAGACGCCGGTTCCTGCTGAAAAGCGACCGGGATATGGGGGCGATCCTCGCCTCCTCCGCGACGGAGGTGTCGATCAACCTCGGCCTCGGCCTCGATGCGGACGGGCGCCAGCCGGATGCCGCAGCCGCTGCCGCAGCCGGCGGGCCACGCCGCGCGCCCGATGCCCTTCGGGCCGAAGCCGTGCGCGGGGCCGTGTCGCAATCGGCAAGAGCGCTGCGTGCCAGCCTCGGCGATATCGTCTCCGGCCAGCCGATCGATATGTCCAGCCTGTCTCGCGCCGCCGAGGACAATGCCGGTTTGTGGTCTGATAGCGCAATCATCGCCCTGGAGGTCACCCGGCTGAAGAGCAAGGATGAGACCACCTATGTGCATTCGCTGGCGGTGAGCGGCATGATGACGCTGCTTGCCCGCGCGCTCGACATGGACGAGGAGACGGCCGGTTTGCTCGGTGTCGCCGGCATGCTGCATGATATCGGCAAGCTGCTCATACCAAGCGAGATCCTGAGCAAACCGACGGCGCTCACGGATGCCGAACGCGAGATCATCCGCAATCATCCGGAGGCGGGGTACCGGCTCTTGCGGTCCCATCCGCAGATCCCCCCGGTCGTGCTCGACATCTGCCGTCTGCATCACGAAGTGCTGGATGGCTCCGGCTATCCGCTGGGTTTGCGGCAGAAGGACTTGAGCACCAGCGTCCGGCTGAGCACGGTCTGCGATGTCTTCGAGGCGCTGACCTCGGTCCGGCCCTATAAACGGCCCTGGACGACGACGGAGGCGGTGAACTGGATGTATGCGCGGCCGCATCTCTTTGATCGCAAGATGGTCATCCGGCTCGGCAGCGTGCTGGTCGATGAGCCGATCACCTGAGCGAGGTCCCGCTTAGCGCCCGGTAAAGGGCAGGCATTCCGCATCGGCGAGAAAGGCCTTCGCCTCGGCCTCGTAGCTCGCCTGGGGCGCAAGCACGCGCAGCACCACATAACCTTCCAGGCCCGGATGTTCGACCATGATGGTCTCCGCCAGCGCTGCGATCGGCGTTTTTCTGAGCTGCGCCACCTGAACGGGGGTGGCGACAAGCACGTCGAGATCGCCGGCCACGGAGGTGCGGTCGTTCATCGAGAAGACTTCGTTGGCATCCCGGTCGTAGATGGCGACCGACCAGAAATCCACACCGCCGCCGAGCGCCATCAGCGACAGCGGCTGGCGGGTGATGTCGAAATGGCAGACGGCGACCCGCAGATAGGGATCGAGGCTGGACAGGCCCACCGCATCCGGTGTCGACAGGAGCGGATGGAAGACGAAGGGCGCACCTTCCGCCGTCACCCGCGTATAGGCGTCGCGGCCGGTGAAATGCGGCACGACGAGAATGATGATGATGTGCAGGAGTACGGCGCCGAAGAGGCCGGTCAGCAGCGCATAAAGAAGCTTGCTCATTGGCCGCACCCGATCTGCTCGATCACAGGCATGGACAGCCCCGACAAGCCCGTGGAGGCCGCAGCCGGCGTATCGAGCAGCGTCAGCACCAGCTGGAAGGCGCCCGTGTCGGGAATGGCAAGCCAGTTGCCGGCCTTGGCCGTGCGCGAGATCGTAATGTCGAAGGAACCATCCCGGCGCCTCAGAACCGTCTGCGAATTCTTCGCCGTCGGAAGTTCTGTCCCGGCATTCAGCGGATTGCCCGTGGCATCCGCCGCATAGAGCGTCCAGAGCCGCGTGGTCGGCGTGCGCCCGGTCATCCGGTAGGAACAGGTGCCCGTCAGCGTCAGCCCGTCCTTGTCGCGTGACGCCGTGAACTGCAATCCCTCCGCCGAGCCGTAAAGCAACCGCCCGCCCTTGGCCCGGTGCGCCTTGGCATAAGGATCGGCAGACGCCGTCTGCGCCGCCGGAAACGCCCGCCACCCGGCCACCTCGATGGCCCCGAAGCCGACCGACGCATTCAGCATCGACAACGCCGACAGGATCCCGCCCCCGAAGGCGATGATCAGCGCAGTGGCGACGATGAGCGGAACACGAAACACGGGCGGGTTGAGACCTTGAGCTACGGGCGCAAGGCCCCAGGCGGCAGTGCCCGAGGGGTATCACTGATTCGGGGGTGTGGGAAGTTTGGGGCTGTGGGGGGAGGGGGGAGAAGCTCAGTCGAGCTGATGAGCCAATGATTGACCAGCTTCGCGCAAAAGCTGTAAGATCAGCACCTGCTCTCTTTTGGCTGTCTGGCGTGGAAGATATTCTTTTTCCATTCGACTTTTTCGTTCTTGGCACGCCGCTCTCGCTGCAAGCGCGCTCGACCTCGCTTCGCCGATGGAAAGATACGGTCGCCCAGGCTGCTGCAGCGAGGATACGTGAGAGGGATATACAAACCTTCCTCTTGCCGTCGTCGCTCGCAATTACGATCTACTGTTTTCCGATCGCGCCAATGGGCGGCGACATCGACAATATCGTCAAGCCGATACTGGATGCGTTGATTGGCGTCGTTTATCTGGACGATCGAATGATCGAAATGGTGACGGTGCAAAAGTTCGAGCCCGAAGTTGCCTGGGAAATCAGCAGCCAAAGTCAACAACTCGCTTTGACCTTGGATCATCTGAGCGCTTCGGAAGCTTCAACCCCCGTGGTATATGTTCATATCGCCGATGATCTGAGTTGGAGAAGGCGCTGATGGCAGTCAACACACAGCAAATGATTGAAGCCAATGAGCTTCCAATGGATCGGGTTCGGGAAGCTTATGTAAATCAAGGTTTCCGTTTCATCGCGTATCCGGGTCCTGAAGATCTGCCGTCCTTTTTCGGCGGCTACCGTCCCGATGCCGTGGCGCTCAAGGCCGGCCAGAATGTTGCCATACAGTTCATGCGGTCCCGCATGGGCCAGCCAGGTTTATCTTTCGAGGAAATCAGCAGGCTGTTCGTCGGCCAGCCCGATTGGCGTTTCGTCGTCCGTCATGGCGGGGCGGACCCTCAGGCGTCCAGTGTCCCGCCCCTTGCATCGGAGGCTGCGATACGCAAGCAGCTGAAAGACTTGCAGGATTTGGGACGAAAGGGACAGCGCCGGGCCGCATTCGTTATGGGCTGGTCACTCTTGGAAGCGGCTTTGCATCGGGTGGACGAAGATACAGATCATCGTCCACGCAAACCCGGTACGGTGCTCGAATCTCTGGCTCGCTTGGGCTACCTGTCCCCGGAACGGGAGGTGCAGTTGAGACCCTTGGCGCTTCTTCGCAACAGGATCGTGCATGGTGACATCACAGCCGAGCCATCTGTAGATGAGCTAGAGGTCGTCTTCCGGGCGATCGATGAGGCGCTTACCTGACGGGCGAATCTTGTCGCTCTCAACGCCTGCCATCTTTGGGATGTTCACGCTCGTGAAAGGCTGGCGGAGAAGTTCGCCTACTTCAAAACCCCCGCCGCCAGCGCCCTTTGTATCCCGCGCACATCCGTGCCCTTCTTCAAGGTCTTCGTCACCGGTTCATGCGCCCCCGAAACCCAGATCTTCAGCTCGCTGTCGAGATCAAAGGTGCCGGCGGTTTCGACGGAGAAGCGGGTGATGGCGCGGTAGGGCACGGACATGTAATCCACCTTCGAGCCGGTGATGCCCTGCACGTCGATCAGGATCAGCCGCTTGTCGGTAAAGACGAAGACGTCGCGGATGACCTTGAAGGCGAGCGAAACGCGCTCACCCTCGATCAACACGCCATCCACTCGTTTGGCGAGATCGGAAGGGTCCACGCTCGATCCATGGCCCAGCAATCCGTCGAACAATCCCATCGTTTTCCTCCATTGGTGTTGGATGAGCAGATGGGAAGCGGCGGGTCAGGCGTCAAGACGGCGTGCAGCGCTGCCCTGTCGTCACACCCTCTCGCAAAACGCAATCCGGTTGCTGAACGGGTCGGTCACCGTCATCTCCAGTCCCCAGGGCGCATCTTCGATCCCCGGTTTCAGATAGCGATAGTCCTTGGCCGTCAGCTCTGCGTGAAAGGCCTTGAGGCCGCGCATCCAGGTGAAGGCCTTGGCGCCGGGCGAGGCGTCGCCGGCATGTTCGGAGAGATGCAGCACGCAAGCGCCGCGTGACACCTGGCAGTAGAGCGGAAAATTCTCGCCGAAACGGTGTTCGAAATCGACGGAAAAGCCCAGGAAGTCGCGGTAGAATTCCATCGCCTTGTCGACATCGAAGATCCGGAAGATCGGGATCGGGGCTTCGATTGCGATGTCGGCTTGCGGCCCCTCATCCGCTGCGATCCGGGCCGCGAGAATGTTCCACTGCTCGAAGCCCAGTTGCCGGGCGACAAACTCGAGCGCCTGGGAATGGCTGATGTCGAGATGGGTTCTGGCCAGTTCCGCCTTCAGCGTCCTTGCCATCAGTTTGGCATCGCGAAAATCGCGCATGGTCTTTCCTTCTTCGGTGGCAACAGTGGCATCAGTGTCCGCGTCTGCTGATCCGTCGCCATCTTCCGGAGAGGGAAAAGGTGGAAGGAACTCGTCTCTCGATGCATTCACCATCGCGCCCTCAAGAGAGCGCCGCGGAACGGCAGGCTGCATCGGCCCTAGGGCGGATGCTATCAGAGGAAGGGCCGGACGCAAGCATGCAAAAACAGCAGGCCGGCCTTCACCCCTGTCCCGCCATGCGCTATCTGGTCATCAGACAAATTGGGCAGGAGGAAACCCCATGGGCAAGCGGATCGTATTCACCGGCGGCAGCGGCAAGGCGGGGCGCCATGTCGTGCCCTATCTCCTCGGCAAGGGGCACAAGGTGCTGAATGTCGATCGCACCGCGCTTGATGTGCCGGGCGTGCACACGCTGCTGACCGACGTGACCGATGCCGGCCAGGTCTTCAACGCGCTCTCCTGCCATTTCGGTTATGATGGTTATGAAGAAGCGGGCGGCCCGAAGCCGGTCGATGCCGTCGTGCATTTCGCCGCCGTTCCGCGCATCCTCATGCATCCTGATAACAAGACCTTCGCCGAAAACACCGTCTCGACCTACAATGTCATCGAGGCCGCCGCCAAGCTTGGCATCAAAAAGGTCGTCATCGCCTCTTCGGAAACCACCTATGGCGTCTGCTTCGCCGAGGGTGACAAGGACTACCACGCCTTTCCGCTGACGGAAGACTATGACATCGACCCGATGGATAGCTACGGCCTCTCCAAGGTGGTCAATGAAAAGACGGCGCGCGCCTTTGCCATGCGCTACGGCATCGACGTCTATGCGCTCCGCATCGGCAATGTCATCGCGCCCGAGGATTACGCCGCTTTCCCCGGCTATCTCGCCGATCCGCCATGCCGCAAGCGCAATGCCTGGTCCTATATCGATGCCCGCGACCTCGGCCAGATCGTCGATCTCTGTGTCAAGAAGGACGGCCTCGGCTTCCAGGTCTTCAACGCCGTCAACGACACGATCACCGCAACCGTGCCCACCCGCGAATTCCTGGCGAAATGGGCGCCTGATACCCCGATCACGGGTGATCTGGACGGCTATGCCGCCCCGCTCTCCAATGCCAAGATCCGCGACGTCCTCGGCTTCAAGGAAGAGCATGACTGGCGCAAATACGTCGACGTCTGAGACGCCGGATTGGCGCGTGTCTCAGCGGTTCGCATCGCGTGTCTGAGCTGAGGTTGTGAAGGTTGAAATCCCAAAAAGGCCGCTGAAGCCGCTGTGTTTCTCGTATATGAGGAATATTGAAAACCCCATCATTTGTGGGGTTCGGTGGATAGCGTCAGAAGGAAAAGACTTGGCCAGCAAGCGCATGGAAGTCGCCAATTGTGCCCGGACAGAGGTGCGCGGCCTGAGCTTCGTCACCTTCGATGTGGCCATGCAGGGGCATGTCATCGCGACGGTGGATGCGCCCCTCTTGTCAGGGTGCATTCTCTGGTCGCATGCGGCAATCCACGGCTATCGCGATTTCGACGCCAGGGACAAGGGGCTGCTCGAACGTGAGGTCGGGCGGGTCCTCTTCGAGCCCGCCGCTCAAGACTGGGCGGAGGCAATCCTCGACGCCAGCTGTTTGCCCAACCGTTTGCCCAGCCGTTTGCCCAGGCGCCTGCATTGAGCCTTCAGACGGTCAGGCATTCCAGCGCTGGAGCTGCGTAGCGACCCCGATTGCGACGACGAGAGCCGCCGTGCAGGCGACGATGAAGGCCAGCAGGAAGAGCCCGGTCGCCCTGCCGGTGCCGATGCCGAGATCCCGGCGGAACCAGCGTATTTCGGCCTGACCGTACCACAGGACGGCGCCCAGGAAGACGCCAGCGGCAAGCGGGACACTCCAACCGCCCGGCATCAGCAGAAAATCAACCGTCAGCCCTGTCAGCAGAACGAAGGGCCCGGCCACATAACACTGGCTGAAGAAGGGTGGCCGGAGCGTCGAGCGGGTCAGGACGAGGCCCTTGTGCAAGATCAGCGTGACCGCCATGACCATGGGAAAGATGCCGAAGATCACGCCGCGCGCAATCAGGAGGTTGGAGCTCGAGCGGGTGAGCGCCTGCACAGCCTGATCGGCGGCTGCCATGTTTGGAAACAGCGTCGACAGGGCCTGCGACAGGAGAAGCGTGATCAGCAGGAACAGCGGCGGGCTGATCGTGTCGTCATACTGGTCCTCCGGCCTGTCCTCCAGCTCGTCATCGGCATAGCGCATCATGCTGAGCGGCCGGGTGAACGCCCGCCAGAGCGTGAGGGGATAGAAGACCAGCCAGGAGACCAGCTCGTAAAGCAGCTCTTCCAGCGACTTCAACAACCTCATGAAATCCATGTGTCTTCCCCTGGAGATCACCAGCCCTGCCCATCCGACACCGCAGGGCCTCCCCGACGATGCCAGCCGTGGCTGGCCGGCGCAAGGCCACCCCACCTCCCGCTTGAGGGCAGGGGGATCGCATGGGCAAGAGAAAGCCCCTCCCAACCCTCCCGTTAAAGGGGAGGGGGAACGGCAGACCTTGAGAATCACCCCACCCCCTGCCAGTGTCGCGCACTTGTTATGCCACCGGAGATCCGATGCTCGTACTCTTCCGCAAGACACCTGTGATCGGTGCGCTTCTGGCCCAGGTCGTCGCCCTGCCGGTCGTGGCGGTCATCACCGCGCCGCTGTCGACATCGGTGGAGCGTCTGCCGCTGATCGCGATCGCGCTTGTCCTGCAGGGGCTGGTCGCCGCCGGCATCACGCGGCTCTTGCGTCTGCCGCGCTGGTGGCTGCTGATTGCCTTCCTCTTTCCGCTCGCCATGGGCTCGGTGCTTTTGATCGGCAATCTGCCGGCCTGGCCCTTCGGCCTTGTTTTCCTCGTCCTGGCCCTTGTCTTTTCCAACACCACGCGCGGCCGCGTGCCGCTTTATCTCACCAATGCCGAAACGGCCTCCGTGCTGAAGGATCTCATGCGCGATCGTGCGGCAAGCCGCGTGCTCGATCTCGGCTGCGGTCTGGGCGGCGTGGTCCGCGCGCTCGATGGCGAGGGCAGGCGGGCGCGCGGGGTGGAAAACGCCCCCGCCGTCTATCTCGCAGCCCGTCTCCTGTCGCTGTTCACCGGCAAGGGCGAGATCCGCCGCGGCGATCTGTGGAAGACGGATGTATCCCAGGAAGACGTGGTCTACGCCTTCCTCTCGCCGGCCCCCATGGCGGCCCTGTGGCAGAAACTGTCCGCCGAGATGAAGCCCGGCAGCCTCTTCGTCTCCAACAGTTTTGCCGTGCCGGATGTCGATCCCGACGAGATCTGGGAACTCTCGGATGCCCGCAAGACGCGGCTGTTTCTCTACCCGATCGGCAAAGCCGAGGGGGAGGCCGATGGAGAGGCCGATGGAGCGGCGGATCGCCCGGCCTGAAGTGGCAGCGGGGCGCTTGGCCGGGTGCAATCTCCGGATCAGTCCTTGGCCTTGAACCGCCGCAGCAGGCCTGCGGTCGTTGAAAACAGCACGACCAGCACGCCGTAGCCGAACACGGTGGACTTCAGCCCGAAAATGCCAGCGGCAGCACCGGCAAGAAGCGTCGGCAGCCCGAAGGCGAGGTAGGAGAGCGTGAAGAGTGCTGCAAAGAGTTCGCCGCGTTCATCCGGGCGCACCAGCGGCACGATCGAGCGCATGACGCCGTAAAAGCAGGTGCCGAAGCCGGTGCCGGCGATGGACAGCGCGACCAGATAGGCCGGCAGGGACTGCCAGACAATGGCAACCAGCGTCAGCGCCGTGCCGATGGCGAGCGCCGACGTGCCGTACAGCGTCACCTGACGCGACGTGTACGAACGCGCCACATAACAGGCGGCGGCACCGAAGGCGCAGAGCAGAACGATGACCGAGGCCTGGCTGAGATGATCCTCGGCGCCGAAGACATGCCGGACCAGCGGCGCGCCGAGTGAGAGATAGAGCCCGCCGGTTGCCCAGCCGGCAATCACCGCCGGGGCGCTGCGCCAGAACGCGGGGGCTGCCAAGGCCGGCACGCCGACGCGCGGCTTGAGCGAGGCCCAGAGACCCTCCTGCCGTGCTGCGGTTTCGGGGATCAGCCAGACACAGGCGGCGGAGACCGCATAGGCGACCGTCAGCGTTCCGAAGACTTCGGCCTTTGCCCCCGCCGTCAGATCCATCAACAGGCCTGCGGCAAGCGCGCCGATGGCCAGTCCGGCCAGGGGAATGACGGAGTTCCAGATCGATGCGCTGCCCGGCCTCTCCTTCGGCTCGAAATCGACGACGGCGGCGGACAGCGCGGACAAAAGCAGCCCGGCTGCAATGCCCTGCAGGACCCGCGCCACGATCAGCGCGAACACCGTGTCTGCCTGCCAGAACAATAGGAGACTGAATGACATCAGCGCAAAGCCGGCCGAAATGACAGGACGCCGGCCGAGATGGTCGGAGAGCGAACCCATGAACAGCAGGGTTGCCAGCAGCGCGATGGTATAGACGGCAAAGATGCCCGTCAGCACGGCGGACGAAAAGCCGATCTCCAGCTGCAACAGCGGATAGAAGGGGGAGGGTGCACTCGCGCCCGCCATCATCACGGCCACGCCCGCAAGCGTCAGGCGGAAGCCGACCGCGCTGTTGGCGGCGGGCGGAAGAGTCTTGTCTGTCACGGGGCACCCATGGTTCGAATTATTTCGAACCAATCGCTACTGGATTATACACAGTGGTTCAACTAGATTCGAACCATGACGGCTGCTGCTCCCGATCTGCCTCACCCCGCCCGCGAGGATCTCACGCTCACCGACGTGCTCTTTGCAC
>JARXAK010000185.1 GCA_029865885.1 Rhizobium sp.
GCCGGCCGGAATGCGGTCGAGAATGTCGGTCGGGCGCGATTCGTAGCGGGCGAGAATGCCAAGCGCCAGCGAGATGATGAAGAAGAGGGTCGCGAGAATCGCCGTGGTGCGGGTCAAGGCGTTGGCCGTGCCGCGTGCCGACATGAAACCCGAGCCGCCGCCGATGCCGAGACCGCCGCCTTCCGAGCGCTGGATGAGGACGACGCCGATCAGGGCGACGACGACCATGAGATAGATAACGAGCAATACGGTCTGCATGGAATGTCCATCCTGCCCGATCAGGGCAAAATCAATGAGGTTGGCGGCTCTTTACATGAGAGGAACGGGCATTGAAAGCCCCTCTCCCGCATTTCAGGCCATAGCCATTCAGGCGGTCAGTTCCTCGTAAGCCCGATATATGGCGAGGAAATCCGCCGCCTTCAAGCTCGCGCCACCGATCAGGGCACCGTCGACATTGTCGACAGCCATGAGTTCCTTCGCATTGGAAGGCTTGACCGAACCACCATAGAGAATACGCATCGCCTTGCCTTGAGCACCGAAGCGCTTGACGAGCTCGGCGCGCAGGAAGGCATGCGCTTGCGCCACATCGGCAGCGGTCGGCGTCAGACCCGTGCCAATCGCCCAGACCGGTTCGTAGGCAATCACGGTTCGATCCGCCGTCGCGCCGTCGGGAACGGAGCCGGCCAGCTGGCGCTTCAGAATGTCGAGGGTCTGGCCGGACTTGCGCTCATCGGCCGTCTCACCGATGCAGATCACCGCCGTCAGGTCGGCTGCATAGGCGGCTTCTGCCTTGGCACGCACCAGATGATCGGTCTCGGCATGATCGGTGCGACGCTCGGAGTGCCCGACGATCACATGGGTGCCGAAGCAGTCGGCGATCATCTCGGCCGCCAGATCACCCGTATGGGCGCCGGATGCGTTCTGGTGGCAATCCTGGGCGCCGATCTGCAGAGGGCTGTCGGTGCAAAGTGCTGTCGCGACGTAAAGCAGCGTGGCCGGCGGGCATATCAGGCTCTCGACCTTCTCGGACAAGGGGCCTTGAACACCTTCAGCAATGGCCTTGATCTGATCGAGCGAGGCTCGCGTGCCGTTCATCTTCCAATTGCCCGCAACCAGCGGACGAACATCCGGTGTCATGTCGTCTAAACCCCTATTTCGCTCCTGCGAAGTAGCAAATCTGAGCAGGGAAGGAAAGATTGCGGTGCAAGATTGGCACGCTTGTCAGGCGACATGGTGAATATGTGCGCCCGGATTGCACAAGATCTCGGCATGTGACAATTCGGACCGGGGGCATATCCTGCCCCACATCGTTCAACCTGTATTCAGAGTTGGCGCTTAAATTTCGCTCAAATCTGGAGACAATTCCTTGAACGACATGGCGCCCGAAAGCATTGAGAAGCAGATTGCCGATGGGTTCCGCTGGCTGCGGTTTGCCCCGGCGATCGAGCGCGCTTACCTCACGGAGTATGCCCAGCACCGGATCAAACGGGCGCCGATCTGGGCGCTGGTCGGGACGTTCATCTACGATCTCGTCTTCTTCGGCGATGCGACGATGGTTCCAGATCAGCTCGACCGTCTCGTTCTCATGCGTTTTGCGATCTTCACACCCTTCGCCATCCTGGCAACGGTGCTGGTGATGAAATGGCGCAGTGCCCGCAACTACGATCTTCTATCGCTTGCTGTCGTCCTGCTCGGCGGCTCTCTACCGATGCTGATCGCCGTGCACTCGACCAGTCCGCACCTCTTCATCTATCAGACCGGAAACGTGGCGACGTTTCTGTTTCTGGTAATCGGCCTGCGACCGCGTTTTCCGGCCGTCATTGCCGGCCTCTTCCTTCTCTGCGTCATTCATCTGACGATCTGCGCACAGATTCCAAGCTTCGACAGCGTCAGCTTTCAGGGCATGGTCACCTTCTACATAACAATTTCGATCTTTCTGGCCCTCGGAGCCTATTTCCAGGAGCACTCGGACCGGATGAACTTCCTCAATCGGGTGCGTGCCATGACGCTGCATGCGCAGCTCGAAATGCAGTCCGAGCGCGACGAGCTTACGGGACTTCTCAACCGTCGTTCGCTGGCACGCGTCGAGCGCGAGCTTTGGCAGGCTGAACGCAGCCGGTCGGTCTATGCCATCATGCTCGACATTGACCGCTTCAAGCTGTTCAACGATGTTCATGGCCATATTGACGGGGATGACTGCATCCGAGGCGTGGCCGGCACGATCGCGTCCACTGTCAGACCGGATAGTCGGGTCTTCCGTTTCGGCGGCGAGGAGATCCTCGTGCTCCTGCCCGACGCGGGTTTCGATGAGGCCTGCCAGATGGCCGAGCAAATCAGGCAGGCGATCGAGGGCTTGGCGATCGAGCATCGCGGGCTCGTGCCGCCGGGCGTGGTCACGGCCAGCCTCGGCGTCGCCGGTGGGGATACAGGGGACCAGACGCTGCAGGACCTTCTACGCCGCGCGGATCAGGCGCTTTACGACGCCAAGAAGCTCGGCCGAAACCGCGTCAGCGTCGGCAGCCTCAGCCTGCAGCGAATGTCCTGACACAGCCGCTGCCGTCAACGGATCAGCCAGTTGAGCATGGCCCGCCAATCCGACATGCGCACCGGCGTGCCGTGCGAGCCGGTCTCGAAGAGGGTGAAGCGCGCCGGTTGCCCTGCGGCTTTGAGCTTTCGGTAGATGGCGATCTGATCGTCCGCCGCATAGACGCTGTCACGGCTGCCATGGGTGAACCAGACAGGCAGCTTCGCCTTCGCAGCCGCACTCTTCGGCAGCGTGGGATCGGGCGCGCCGCCGAGGATCGCCATGCCCGAGAGTTTCGCCACCGTAGCGGCATCGCGGGAAATGCCCCAGCAGATAAAACTTCCCATGGATGCGCAGGCGAGCACCACCGGTTTGCCGCCGGACTGGGCCGAGGCGTGGTCGATCAATGCTGCGATGTCTGCAACACCCTTCTCATCGAAGCTCCGCACCGAAGGGGCGTAATAGGTTCCGCCATTTTCGGCCGCGAGGTTCTTCAGGCGATTGAAGTTGCCGCCGAAGGTGATGTCGTTCAGCCCCAAGCGGCGGTCCCCGCCCCTGCCATGGATGAAGATCACCGTGAAGGCCTGGCCCTGATCTGGACCGATCCGCCCCACGTCTATCGGTCCCGTGGCCAGTTGGAGTGTCTGGTTCTCCTGGACACGCCGGACCTTCAGGGAAACATAACGATCCTTCACGCGCCGCTCGGGGATGCTGTCGCGACCGTTGATGTCGCGCATCTCGTCGTAATCGACGCGCGTGAAATCACCGTTATCAAGGGTTTCCAGCACCGTCTGGGCCGAAAAGAGCTCATCCTTGAACGGCCCGATGATCTCAGCCTGCGCGTTCGACAGAAACAGAAACGGAAAGAGAACGCAGGAAATCGCCGCAGTGCGGAAATGAGCTGTGGACATCTGCATGGAAGATGGGTTTCCTCTCGGCTCACGCTTGCCTTCGCGAAATGCGCCACGCAAAGCTGGCCCGAATTCAACATGCGCCGGCTGTCTGGCCCTTCGCGCCTGCCCTGCCTTTCTGGCACAATCCGACCGATTCGCAGATGCGACTGGCCAGATGCGGCGGCTTTATGAAGGTGCCGCGAAGCCGGCATCGAACAGCAACAGAGTATCGAACGACGCCATGGACGACAACGATCTCTTTTCCGGCATGCCGCTCGCCCAGAAGGTCGAGACGGAAACCGTGACGGCTCCGACCCCTGCCCCGTCCGCGCGGCCGGCAGCTGCCGCACCGACGGCAGGTGCAGACGAATACGGCGCGTCCTCCATTCGCGTTCTCGAAGGCCTCGAGCCGGTGCGCATGCGTCCCGGCATGTATATTGGCGGCACGGACGAGAAGGCGCTGCATCATCTCTTCGCCGAAGTCATCGATAACTCGATGGACGAAGCGGTCGCGGGACACGCCAATTTCATCGACGTGCATCTGGACACCCAGGGCTTTCTGACGGTCACGGATAACGGGCGCGGCATCCCGGTCGAACTGCATCCGCAGGTGCCGGGCAAATCAACGCTCGAAGTGATCATGACCAAGCTGCATGCTGGCGGTAAATTCGACGGCAAGGCCTATGAGACCTCAGGCGGTCTGCACGGCGTTGGTGTCTCCGTCGTCAACGCGCTCTCCGACCTGCTCGAGGTCGAAGTCGCCCGCAACCGCAAGCTCTATCGCCAGACCTTTTCGCGCGGCGTGCCGCAGGGCGGTCTTGAAGAACTGGGCGAGGTCCACAACCGCCGTGGAACACGCGTGCGCTTCCATCCGGACCCGCAGATCTTCGGCGATCATGCGAAGTTCGATCCGGGCCGGATCTTCCGCATGGCGCGCTCCAAGGCCTATCTCTTCGGCGGCGTCGAAATCCGCTGGTCCTGCGAGCCGGGCATGGTGCCGGAGGGTGGCGACATCCCGGAGAAGGCGGTCTTCCACTTCCCCGGCGGCCTGAAGGATTATCTTGCCGCGACGCTCGGCAAGGAATTCACCGTCACCCGGGAGATCTTTGCCGGAAAGACGGAAAAGACCGGCGGCCATGGCGCGATGGAATGGGCGGTCACCTGGTATGGCGGCGACCCGGCACTGCATTCCTACTGCAACACGATCCCGACGCCTGAAGGCGGAACGCATGAGGCGGGCCTGCGCATTGCGCTCACCAAGGGGCTGAAGAACTACGCGGAGCTGACGCAGAACAAGCGCGCCAAAGAAATCACCACCGACGACGTGATGATTTCTGCTGTCGGCATGCTGTCCGTCTTCATCCGTGAGCCTGAGTTCGTCGGCCAGACCAAGGACAAGCTCGCGACCGTCGAGGCCCAGCGTCTTGTCGAAAACGTCCTGCGCGATCCTTTCGACCACTACCTCGCCGACAATCCCAACGAAGCGGCAAAGCTGCTCGACTGGGTGATCGAGCGCGCGGAAGAGCGTCTGCGCCGCCGCAAGGAAAAGGAAGTCAATCGCAAGACGGCCGTGCGCAAGCTGCGCCTGCCGGGCAAGCTTGCCGACTGCTCGCAGAATACGGCTGAAGGTGCGGAACTCTTCATCGTCGAAGGTGACTCGGCCGGTGGCTCGGCCAAACAGGCGCGCAACCGCGCCAACCAGGCGATTCTCCCCCTGCGCGGCAAGATCCTGAACGTCGGTTCGGCGAGCCGCGAGAAGCTGATGGCCAACCAGCAGATCGCTGACCTCATCCAAGCACTTGGCTGCGGCACGCGATCGAAGTATCGCGACGAGGACCTGCGCTACGAGCGCATCATCGTCATGACCGATGCCGATGTTGATGGCGCCCACATTGCTTCGCTGCTGATCACCTTCTTCTACCAGGAAATGCCGGAACTCATCCGCGGCAACCATCTCTATCTCGCGGTGCCGCCGCTTTACGTCATTCGCCAGGGCGCCAAGACCGTCTATGCGCGTGACGATGCGCACCGGGCAGAGCTGATGGAGACGGTGTTCAAGGGCAAGAAGGTCGAGATCGGACGCTTCAAAGGCCTCGGCGAAATGATGCCGGCACAGCTCAAGGAAACGACAATGGATCCGAGCAAGCGCACCCTGCTGCGCGTCGGGATCGATGACGTCGACTTCGAGGGCACTCGGGATGCGGTGGATGCGCTGATGGGGACGAAGCCCGAGGCACGTTTCCGCTTCATTCAGGAGCGGGCCGCCTTTGCGGAGAACCTGGATATCTGACGGCGCCGAGGCGATGAGTTCCCGCGCCGCCGCTTGTCTCCCGCTCGATAATGCTCCATATGCAGGGCAGCTTCAACGGGACAATCCAGATCGTGAGCCAGGCTGAAATTCAGACGACCTCGAAAGGGCCGCGTTGGCTCGGCCAGGCGACTGCCAACCGCATCGCATTGATCACCCCCATTTCCGTCGCGCGCTGGCTGCTGGTGCTGATCGGCATTGCGGCGATCTATTTCTTCCACGGCTTCGTCGTACCCGTGCTCGCCGCCCTGGTGATCGCCTTTGCAAGCTGGCCGCTGTATCGCCGGCTGCTCGAGCGCATCGGCGGCAACACGACGCTCGGGGCGACGCTGGCGCTGCTCTTCATCCTGTCATTCCTGATCGTGCCCATCGGCGTCGCCATCTCCTATGCCGTCGAGGAAATTCGGCAATGGATCAGCTGGGCGGTGGAAGCCAACACCACGGGCGCCCCGCCTCCGGCCTGGATTGCCGCCTTGCCACGGGTCGGCGACTGGCTGGCGAAGCAGTGGAACGAGCATATCGGACAGCCCGGCGCGATCGGTGAGTTGATCCAGCTCGTCAGCGGTGCCAATATCGGCAATATCTACCGTGCAGTGATCGCCGCAGGCGATGGCATCTTCCATCTGGTGCTGACACTGCTGTTCATGCTGATCGCCCTCTTCTTCATCTATCGCGACGGCGCCAACTTTTCACGTCAGCTCGACCTGCTCGGCGAGCGCATCCTGCCGAACCGCTGGGAGCGCATCTCCCGCGTCGTTCCCGCGACGATCAGCTCGACCGTCACCGGCATGACGCTGATCGCGATCGCCGAGGGCATCATTCTCGGGATTGCCTATTGGCTGGCCGGTGTGCCCTCGCCCGTTACCCTCGGCGTGATCACCGGCGTCATGGCGCTCATTCCGGGTGGCGCACCGCTCTCGTTCACGCTCGTTTCGATCTATCTCGTCGCCAGTGGATCGATGGTCGAGGGTGTAGCCCTGTTCGTCTGGGGCTCCGTGGAACTCTTCATCGTCGACAAGACTGTCCGCCCGCGACTCGTCGGTGGCCCGATCCAGCTTCCCTTCCTGCCGACCTTCTTCGGTCTTGTCGGTGGCGTGAAGACCATGGGCTTCCTGGGCCTTTTCCTCGGCCCGGTGCTGATGGCGCTGCTGGTCTCGATCTGGCGTGAATGGATTCGCGAGGTCGAGCTCTCCGATGACGCGCCGAGCGTCGAGCTCCAAGGGGAACTCGACCTCATCCAGCAGGCTGAGCCCGAAACGCGCAGACTTTCTACCGGATAGGATGGCAGGCTGCGAAGATCGCAGTCCGGCGCCGGTCGGCGCGACCGAGAGCGTCCAACCGAAGCTGAGCATCGGCAGGCCTTGCCTTGCTTTGGCTCCAATCCTTCTGTTTCGTCTGGCGGACTGATGATCCGTCTGGAGCCCAGCGATGAAGACCGCCCTGATCATGATGACGATCCTTGGCTGTGACGACAGCGTCAGCCAATGCGAATTCGTCGAGACGCCGCCGGAACGCTTTGTGTCGATCGAATTGTGCAACGCTGCCTCCGAACAGGTTCTCGGACGCTACACCAATATCGCTTACCCGACGGCCGTTGCCGTCTGCCAGATGCCGCCACCCGAGATTACCGAGGCTCTGGCCACACAGGCCCCATCACAGCCGGACGCAACCGCAGTGGCGGTCGCACCCGTTCCGACAGAGGAACAGCAGAGGACGCTGAAGGACAGGGCGATCGATGCGGTGCGCGAGGTTCTGCCGGGCAAGGCGCAGATCAAGATGATCTTCGAGAAGCCGATCCACGTGGTGTCTGAGAGCTACTCGTGGGTTGCCAAGAAGATCGTGCCCTGAGCCAATCAGGCAGCGGCCAGGGCAAAGCCGCTGGCGTAATCACGGGCCAGACGGCGTTCTTCTGCAATCGCCAATCGTTCAACCGTATCGAGCAGGGCGCGCGCGGCGTCGCTCAAGCTGCTGTCGCTGCGATAGCGCTCAACCAGACGCTGGGCGATGTGATCCAGCTCGAAGCCGCTCGCCGACTGGATGAGCGTGCGCCACAGCATAATGGCATCCACGAAGAGCGGGCTGACATCACGCCGAAGGCCTGCTGATTCGAGCAGAGCGCGCACCGCATGGAAGCGACCGGTCGCGAGGATCGAGCGCACCCGGCGCTCATCGAGGCCGGAAATGGCGACGATGGCGGATGAAAAGAAGTCGGTGCGCCCGGCGCACAGCGCATGCATCAGGAAAGCGGGCGTCAGTCGACCGGCGACGCGCAGCTGATCGGTAAGCCGCGCCAGTTCATCACCGTGAACATCGGCCAGAAGCGCAATCGTTGCGCAGTCTCCGGCTTCGCGGGCGATGCGTTCGATCCGCCGGCTGCCGATTGCGCCGATGACGAGATCAGAGCCTGCCAGAGCTTCGGTCACGAATTGCACGAGAAGCTGGCGCACGCCGCTTGTCAGATCGTCACGCTCCAGGAGGCGGGCACGGATGCGCTCGCAATGTCCATGACGCTCGGCAATACGACGGAGGGTAAAGGCCGTGAAGCAGGCCCCGGAATTCTCCAGGAGAACCTCCAGTTCAGCGGCATCACCGATTTCGGCGAGAGCGGCCGCGACACCGACGCTCACCGCTTTACGGGCGGCAATCAAGGCGCGCGTCTCCACCGTTCCTCGGCCTGCGATATCGACCAGGTCGGCATCGGAGAGAACAGGCGAATGAAGGATAACGGCAGAGGCGATTTCCGGCTGGTCTTCGGCAAGCGAGACCATCATCGCGCGGGGCGCGCGTTCCTCCTGGGCGAGAACGTCGGCAAGCGCAAGGCGCACCTGCGGCGAAGGATCATCCAGCAGATAGGTCATCGCCATCTGCGCGGCCTGACGCTCTTCCGGCGCCATGTCCGACTTCAGATAGGCGCGCGCCAGAGCGTTTGCGGCACGCGCCCGCTCCTGCGACTTCGCCGTTTCGACCCATCTGAGAAATGCTGCAACGATCAAAGTCGAACCCACTCGCCACCTGTATACACCCGAAGAATTCGGTGTTTTGGACAGTAGGATCAAAGTGTTTAAGAAACGTTCACCACGTTCGTTAACCCCGTTGCAGAATTCAAACTGATGCCCATCTATCCCCTGGTAAAGGCGGGAAGTTAAGCCCGCTGGTTCGGGCGTTTCAACTGGAAGACGGGCCCCATTCCGGCGTAATCCATATAGCCGAGGCGCATGATCGGATCGGCAGTGGCCAGATCGAATCGTCCTTCGCGGATCACCGATTCGTCGATGTGGATACCGACCACCTGGCCGAAGACCGCATGGCTGTCCGTTTCGTTGCCGTCCATGTCGGGCAGCGTCAGCACCTTTGTCACTCGGCATTCCAGCGCCGCGACGGCTTCCCCGACATAGGGTGCATCAACCAGCTGCCCGGGGGCTGCGGTCAGGCCCGCCAGGAGGAATTCATCCGTATCGTAGGATACGGCAGCGGACGATGCGTTCATCTGGTCCAACAGCGCCCTGCTGACAAAACTGGCCGTGAAGACACCCGTCTCCTCGACATTGCGCAAGCTGTCCTTCCGGCCGCTCGACGAAAACATCACCATTTTGGGGCGGTCACCGACGGCATTGAAGAAGGAATAGGGCGACAGATTGTGGCTGCCGTCCCTGCCCTTCGTGCCGATCCAGCCAATGGGCCTGGGCGCCACGATCGCCTTGAAGGGATCATGCGCCATGCCATGGGCATTCGTCTCGGTATCGTAGAACATCAAACATCCCCACCACGCCAGGAGACGACATCTGCCAACGCAGGACGCGGGCGTTCGACGATCGGGAATTCGGTCGAACCGAGATGGATAAAGCCCGCGACCTTCTCGCCCGGCTTCACGCCCAGGAGCGGATAGGCACGCTCGTCGAAGGCAAACCATTCGGACAGCCAGTTGGAGACATAGCCATGCGCATTGGCGGCCATCAAGAGGTTGAGGCAGACGGCGCCAGCAGACATGACCTGCTCCCATTCCGGGATTTTGGCATGGGGTGCTGCCGTTGAAATGACGGCAATGACAACAGGCGCGCGGGTGAAGCGGGTGCGTTCGACCTGGATCATTTCCTCGGAAAGGTCAGGCTTCTTTTCCACTGCCATCTTCAGCAATTCTTCGCCGATACGCACGCGCTCGTCTCCGCGATAGACGACGAAGCGCCATGGCGCGAGCTTGCCGTGATCGGGAACGCGAACCGCCAACGTCAGAATCGACTCGATCTCGGCCTTGTCCGGACCCGGCTCGCACATCTGAAAAGCGGGCACGGAGCGGCGAACCGCGAGATAATCGAGCAGTTTGATGTCTTTTTTCATTTTCTTGATACCTTCATAGGCCTTGGGCGCGTCGGCAGGTCTTGAAATTGCCATGCGGTTCGGTTTGAAGTTGCCGGCATTGGGAAGGAAGTCAACACACAGTGCATTCTATGTTCCGCCGATATGGTTTCGTTCCGCTGCTGCTCTGGCTTGTCATGGCCGTGGCCGCACCAACGGCTGTTTTTGCACAGGATGCCTTCGAGACATTCAAGCAGCTGAACGGCTCGACGAAGATGCCGAAGCTGAAGGCGTTTTCCGCGCCGGCTGCGGACGCCATCGCAAACGTCACCCAAGGGCGCAGCGTGAAGCTGGATGCGAAGCTCACCGACACCGGTGAGCCGATGCAGCATGGTCTGTCCTGGCGCGTCTTCAGCCCAATTCCCGGTGCCGATGGCAAACTGCCTCTGCTTGCGAGCGCCGAGGGCGGAACGGCCGCGTTTCAGCTCGCGCCCGGCGACTACTTCGTCAACGTGTCCTTCGGACGGGCGGGAGCGACCAAGAAGCTCAGCGTGCCGGCAGAAGGAGAGGTCGACACCCAGGTGCTGGTGCTCGATGCCGGCGGCATGGCACTCAATGCCATTTCAGGGTCCGATACCCATATTCCCGACAAACAGCTCAGCTTCGACATCTACTCCTCCGAGGTTCGCGAGGACGGCGAGCGCGGACTGGTGCTTGCGGATGTCAAGCCGAACACCATCGTTCGGCTGAATGCCGGGACCTATCATGTCGTCTCCGAATACGGCTCGATCAACGCCGTGGTCCGCGCCGATATCACGGTGGAAGCCGGCGAACTCACGGAAGCGACCATCCAGCACCGCGCCTCGCAGGTCGGTTTCAAGCTTGTCTCCGAAGAGGGCGGCGAAGCGATCGCCGACACCGCCTGGTCGGTGCTGACCTCGGGCGGCGATATCGTTGCGGAAAGTGTCAGCGCGTTCCCCGTCATGGTGCTGGCGGAAGGCGAGTACACGGCCGTAGCCCGCAACAAGGACAAGCTTTTCCAGAAGGACTTCGAGGTGAAAGCCGGGGTCAACATGGATGTCGAACTGATGCTCGACCAGTCCTGACTTCTCAGGCGGCGCGACGGAACTTCCGACGCTCGACAGGCGCCATGCTGAAGACGGCACCAAAGAGCCTTGCCAGCAGATCCTTGCGGTCGGCATGGGTGCTCAGTTCTTCCCACGGGATCATCACGCCGACCCGCGCCCGGATCGTCGAGCCCGACAGTCGGCGGAACTCACGGATCAGCAGCGATACACGCAGCGTCAGCGAAATCTTGCTGGCGAGATGGAACAGACGACCGTTCTGACCTTCGAAGAAGACCGGCACGACATTCGCCTTCGCCGCCTGGATGAGCTTGGCCGGGAACATTTTCCACGGCAGATCCTCGGCGCGACCGAAGCCCTTCTTGGCCGTCGCCACTCCGCCAGCCGGGAAGATGACAACGGTGACGCCTTCCTTGAGCAGCCGCAGCGCCTCGTGGCGGGTCTGCATGTTGATGGCAAGCGCTTCCTTGGTCTCCTCGAAGGAGACGGGCAGCGAGTAAGGCGCCATTTCCGGCACCTTCAGGAGTTCGCTGTTGATCAGGACGCGGAACGGCCGGCCGAGCTGTTCGGCGATCGCCAGAACCGCAATCCCGTCACCGATGCCGAAGGGGTGATTGGCAACGATGACGATCGGGCCTTCAGGAATGTTGGCCGGCGGCCAGGTGCCCTCGACCTTGAGGTCGACATTGATCAGGTCGAGCATCTTGCCGAAAACGCGATCGGTCTTGCCGATGATGTCGTTGCGCCAGATCTCGTAGAGCCTTGTGAAGCGATCGCGGCCGGACAGGCCTTCGATCGAGCGGATGAACCAGCGCTTGAGCTTCGGATCGCGCTCGTTGGCATAAGACAGTTCTTTGAACTTCACGGGAGGGCTCCAGAAGGGCGGAGAGTCATCATACCGTCATATGCCGTTTTGATGACAGCCGTCTGACAGCAGCGGATAGGCTGCCAGACGGCCATTCTTTTGTCAGATCTTCCGGTTGGCCAGCTTGCGCTTGACGTCGGGAGGTGTTGCTTCGCCAGCAAGCACGGCGATCGCTTCCGCGAGCGGCATCGACACCTGGTCCTGCGAACCAAGACGGCGGATGTTGACGGTCTTTTCTTCCGCCTCACGCTTGCCGCAGACGATGATGACCGGAACCTTGGTCACCGAATGCTCGCGGACCTTGTAGTTGATCTTCTCGTTGCGGAAGTCCGTCTCGACCTGAAGGCCGGCATCGCGCAGTTGCTCGGCAACTTCGCGACCATAGTCGTCGGCGTCCGAGGTGATCGTCGCGACGACGACCTGCAGCGGTGCGAACCACAGCGGCATATGGCCGGCGAAGTTCTCGATCAGGATGCCGAGGAAACGCTCCATCGAGCCGCAGATGGCGCGATGGATCATGACAGGCTGAACCTTTTCCGAGTTCTGGTCGATGTAGAAGGCACCGAAGCGTTCCGGCAGGTTGAAGTCGACCTGGGTCGTGCCGCACTGCCATTCACGACCGATGGCGTCGCGCAGGGTGTATTCGAACTTCGGGCCGTAGAAAGCGCCCTCGCCCGGCAGGATGCCGGTCTTGATACGCCCGCCGGACTGTTCCTCGATCTGCTTCAGGACGTCCATCATGACGCTTTCGGCGCGATCCCAGAGTTCGTCGGAGCCGACGCGCTTTTCCGGACGGGTCGAGAGCTTCACGACAATCTCGCCGAAGCCGAAGTCCTCATAGACCGAGAGAATCAGGTCGTTGATGCGCAGGCACTCAGCCGCCATCTGCTCTTCGGTGCAGAAGACATGGGCATCGTCCTGGGTGAAGCCACGGACGCGCATCAGGCCGTGCAACGCACCCGAGGCCTCGTAACGATGCACCAGGCCGAATTCTGCGAGGCGGACAGGCAGCTCGCGGTAGGATTTCAGGCCGTGCTTGAAGATCTGCACGTGGCCCGGGCAGTTCATCGGCTTCAGCGCGAAGACCTTCTGGTCGGCTTCCTCATCGTCGGGGTGCGTGAAGGCATGGGCCGATTTCACGGCGAACATGTTCTCCTGGTACCAGCCCCAGTGGCCTGACGTTTCCCATAGCGACTTGTCGAGCACCTGCGGCGCGTTGACTTCCTGATAGGTGCCTTCGAGACGACGGCGCATGTAGGAGGTCAGGGTCTGGAACATGCGCCAGCCCTTGCCATGCCAGAAGACGACGCCCGGGCCCTCTTCCTGGAAATGGAACAGATCCATTTCGCGGCCAAGCTTGCGGTGGTCGCGCTTTTCGGCTTCGGCCAGGATATGCAGGTAACGATCCAGGTCTTCCTGTTCGGCGAAGGCGGTCCCGTAGATGCGGCTCAGCATGGCGTTGTTGCTGTCACCGCGCCAGTAGGCGCCGGCAACCTTCATCAGCTTGAAGGCCATGCCGATCTGCCCGGTGGACGCCATATGCGGCCCACGGCAGAGGTCGAACCAATCGCCCTGATAGTAGATCTTCAGATCCTGATCTTCCGGGATCGCATCGACCAGCTCGACCTTGTACTTCTCGCCCTTCGAGGCAAAGACGTCCTTCGCCTTGTCGCGCGACCAGATCTCCTTGGTGAAAGGCTTGTTGCGCTGGATGATCTCCTTCATCTTCTTTTCGATCTTCGGCAGATCGTCGGGCGTGAAGGGCTCAGCCTTGGCGAAGTCGTAATAGAAACCGTTCTCGATGACCGGGCCGATGGTGACCTGCGTGCCGGGCCAGAGCTCCTGCACGGCTTCAGCCATCACATGGGCTGCGTCATGGCGAATGAGTTCCAGCGCACGCGGATCGGTGCGGGTGACAATCTCGATCTTGCCGTCAACGATGGGGTCTGAGAGGTCGCGCAAGGTGCCGTCGAGCGCAATGGCGACGGCCTTCTTGGCAAGCGACTTGGAAATCGACTCGGCGACCTCAGAACCGGTCGTGCCGGCTGCGAATTCGCGGATGGAGCCATCGGGGAAAGTGAGAGATACGGAAGCGGACATGCTATGTCTCCTGATCCAGTCCCGCCAACGAATGCGGGTGGTGAAAGGGGCGGATTCGAACCCGCGATTTACCGGCGCTCCATAGGACGAAAGCGCTGCTGAGTAAAGGTTCTTGCTAGGCCTGACCCATGAACCAGAAGTGGCGCGCCTCTGGTGGCAACGTGTTGAGAACCCGCTCCAACGCCTCGGGATCGACGTGACGGCGGATTGTCGACGTCACGTCTTCGATGGCGGTTTCGGTCGAGAGATTGTGGTCATGGCGGAAGGCACGGATCTCCTTCATCAACGCATCCCGGCTGACAAAGGGCTTCGCCGGCGCTTCCACATCCCAGTCACTGACGAAGATTGCACGCAGGACCGGCGGCAGCATATTGGCGAAGGCGATCGCCTGGGCGACGGTGAGGCGATGGCGGAACACCTGCAGCACCGCCTGCAGCATGGTATAGGCCTGATGCGAGGTCGCCAACATCGAGGTGGCGACCAGATCCTTCATGAAGGCATCGAAGTCGGCGGAAGCCTGGCGATATTCGAGCGGCATCGGCATGCGTCATCTCCCGAGCGATTCGGTCGACCCATCTTAGGGCGAATTCCGGCTGCGCTTGAATTGGGATCAGGTGGCCCGCTTGCGACCAAAGGTCCAAAGCCGCCAGGGCGCATACCAGTGGAACCGTGGTCCCAGAGCTTCCGGCACGGGATCCGGCCCCCAGGTGCCACCGGGGCCGCAACGGGCGACGCGAAACAGCGTCAGCCAGCCTCCCGACCAGAGACCATGACGTGCCACAGCCTCATAGCCATATTCCGAGCAGGTCGGCATGTGGCGGCAGGAACTGCCGACAAGGCTTGAGAATGTCAGCTGGTAGAAGCGGATGAAGCCCATGCCGAGCAGGCGTCCCGGCGTCTTGCGAAACGGCCCCGGCCAATTCCGACCTTTGGGGGTTTCGCTTGCCGGCTGGTGCCCGCAATCGGGGCCGTTGCACATGCTCAGCTCGCCTCGGCGGATACTGCCGGCTGTTCGATCTGATCGAGAC
>JARXAK010000226.1 GCA_029865885.1 Rhizobium sp.
ACCCAGCGGCGGGTGTTCGATCCGGCGCTGTATGACGTGATCGTGTTCGACCAGCGCGGCTGCGGCAAGTCGACCCCGCATGCCGGGCTTGAAGCCAATACGACCTGGCATCTGGTTGCCGATATCGAGCGGCTGCGGGAACTGATGGGCGTCGAGCAATGGCTGGTCTTCGGCGGTTCCTGGGGCTCGACGCTGGCGCTCGCCTATGCCGAAACCCATCCGGAGCGGGTTTCAGAACTGGTGCTGCGCGGGATCTACACGCTGACGAAGGCCGAGCTCGACTGGTACTACCAGTTCGGCGTCTCCGAGATGTTCCCGGACAAGTGGGAGCGTTTCTGCGCGCCCATTCCGGAAGACGAGCGCCACGAAATGATGGCCGCCTATCGCCGGCGGCTGACGGGTACAGACCGCGAAGAACAGCTGCGCTGCGCGGTTGCCTGGAGCTCCTGGGAAGGCGAGACGATCACGCTTATGCCAAACCCTGACTATTCCGGCCATTTCTACGATGCGGACTTCGCGCTTGCCTTCGCCCGCATCGAGAACCACTTCTTTGTCCATGCCGGCTGGCTGGAGGAAGGTCAGCTCTTGCGCGATGCCTACAAGCTGAAGGACATTCCCGGCGTGATCATCCATGGCCGCTACGACATGCCCTGCCCGGCCAAGTATGCTTGGGCTTTGCACAAGGCCTGGCCGAAGGCGGATTTCCACCTGATCGAGGGGGCGGGCCACGCCTATCTCGAGCCTGGCATCCTCGACCAGCTGATCCGGGCGACGGATCGGTTTGCGGGGAAGAGTTGATATGTCGGTGGTGGTTACCCCCCTCTGCATCCTGAGCCTGTCGAAGGGCGGGCATCTCCCCCACAAGGGGGGAGCGCGGCTTGTGGAAGCGGCGCGGCTTCACCCTCCCCTTGAGGGGGAGGGTCGGAGCGAAGCTCCGGGGTGGGGTGACGGGCTGAAGGTGACACAGATCGGGAAACGTCGAACTTGCCGCTTGCTTCACCCCCACCCGCCGCTTCGCGGCGACCTCCCCCCTCAAGGGGGAGGTGGGGAGCGCGACGCACGCGGCCACCAATCTCCCCCCTTGAGGGGGAGATGTCACGCAGTGACAGAGGGGGTTAATTCCCCCGCAGCGAAAGTTTTCGTAAGGATTGCAGCATGACACGCGAAAAGATCACCCTGTTCGACACGACGCTCCGCGATGGCCAGCAGACGCCGGGGATCGATTTTTCCGTCGAGGACAAGATCGCGATTGCGACCATGCTGGACGAGTTCGGCTTGGACTACATCGAGGGCGGTTATCCGGGGGCGAACCCGACCGATACGGCCTTTTTTGCCAAGAAGCGCACGAAACATGCCGGCTTCGTCGCCTTCGGCATGACCAAGCGTGCCGGCATCTCAGCCTCCAATGATCCGGGCCTCAGCCAGCTCATCCAGTCGAAGGCCGATGCCGTCTGTCTGGTCGCCAAGAGCTGGGATTATCACGTGAAGGTGGCGCTCGGCTGCACCAACGAGGAAAACCTCGAGAGCATCCGCGAGAGCGTGAAGGCCGTGGTCGAAGCGGGCAAGCTTTCCATGGTCGACTGCGAACATTTCTTCGATGGCTACAAGGCTAATCCCCAATACGCCCTCGCCTGTGCGAAGGAAGCCTATGACGCCGGCGCCCGCTGGGTGGTGCTTTGCGACACCAATGGCGGCACGCAGCCGCCTGAGATCCGCGAGATCGTCCAGGCGGTGATTGCCTCCGGCATCCCCGGTTCCTCGCTCGGCATCCATGCGCATAACGACACCGGCCAGGCAGTTGCCAATTCGCTGGCCGCCGTCGAGGCCGGCGTGCGGCAGATCCAGGGGACGCTGAACGGCATCGGCGAGCGCTGCGGCAATGCCGATCTCGTCACGATCATCCCGACGCTCTGTCTGAAGGACACCTATGCGTCACGCTTCGAGACGTCGATCGACCGGGAGAAGCTGGTTGGTCTCACCCGCCTGTCACGCGCCTTCGACGAATTGCTCAATCGCTCACCAAACCACCAGTCGCCTTATGTCGGCGGCTCGGCCTTTGCCACCAAGGCCGGCATCCATGCCTCGGCGCTCTTGAAAGACCCGAAGACCTACGAGCATGTCGAGCCGGAAAGTGTGGGCAATTTCCGCAAGGTCATGGTGTCGGACCAGGGCGGCAAGGCGAATTTCCTCAACGAGTTGAATCGTCGCGGCATCCGGGTTGCCAAGGATGATCCGAAGCTCGACACGCTGATTTCGGTGGTCAAGGAGCGCGAGGCCTCGGGCTACGCCTATGAAGGCGCGGATGCGAGCTTCGAGCTTCTGGCGCTGAAGACGCTCGGCACCGTGCCGGATTTCTTCGCGGTCGAAAGTTTCCGCGTCATGGTCGAGCGTCGCTTCGACAGCCATGGGAGGCTGAAGACCGTGTCTGAAGCGGTGGTTCGGGTCATCGTCGACGGCGAGACCGTGATGTCGGTCGCGGAAGGGGACGGCCCTGTCAATGCGCTCGACATTGCGCTGCGCAAGGATCTCGGCAAGTACCAGAGCGAAATCCTCGATCTTGAACTGGCGGACTACAAGGTGCGCATCCTCAATGGCGGTACCGAGGCGATAACCCGCGTGTTGATCGAATCCACCGATGCGACAGGCGCCCGCTGGTGGACGGTCGGCGTCTCCGAAAACATCATCGACGCCTCCTTCCAGGCGCTGATGGATTCGATTGTCTACAAGCTGATGAAGAACCGCGAGCTGGCGGGGCAGATCGCGGCGGAGTGATCAGACCTCGCGGCAGGACAGGCCCCATTCGCTCTCGCCATACCACTCGGCCTCATCCGGCACCGGCCCGCGACGCAGGCTTCGAACCTTGCGGTGACCGCCTGCGCGGAAGGCGGCCATCAGGCCTTCATGGCGACCGGGCACTGTCTCGGTCGCTTCCGCCCAAACGAAACTGACGGCTTGCAGAAAACGCGCGGCGATCGCCTCGCCGTTGCGTTCGAGCAGCAATATCCCCGCTCGCGCGGTCGTACTGGCTGGGCGACCGGCCTCATCGAGCATCGGGACGCCGAACGGAAAGATCAATCGGCCACGCTCTGCCAGTGCGTCGATCCAGCCAGCCGGTGGATGATCCAGCGCAAAATTGACGTAGATGGCATCTGCATTTTCGCCTTGCCATTCAAGCGCGTTGCCCTGACGGACATCCACCCAGGGATAGGCCGCCAGGGCCTCTCGCGCCTGCTCTGCCAGAACCTGATCATATTCCAGCGCCGTCACACGCCCCGACGGGCCGACCAGCTCAGCAAGGATCGCCGTGTAGTAGCCGCTGCCAGCTCCGAGATGCACCACATGCTCGCCCTCCTTCACGTCCAGGCGATGCAGCAGGCCCGCATGGAGTGACGGGCTGCCATTGTTGACGGCGCGCGCCGGATCGAGCGCCACCAGCACATCCTGGTAGAGAACCACGGGATCGGTGGAGGGCAAGGCGCGATAGCCATCATGGTCGCGGATGTGCCATGGCGGCGGCCCGAGGAAATCCTCGCGAGCGACACGCGACAGCACCAGCTCCAGTCGCAGATCGTGATCGACGAAAGCCCGGGCCAGCATCTGCCGGGCGTAGATCTGGCGGTGAACGGGCACCTCATCGAAAGCCGTCTGCATCATCTGTCCTCCATCACATTGAAAACCGAAGCGGCCCACGGACGCCATAGACCGCAGCCGATCAATCGCCCTCTTTGAACGATCCATCACGCAAATGCATTTGCGCCTGCAACCCGGCGGGCGTATGGCCGTTTGCCAAGCATCACAATAATCAGGAAACACCATGGCTGACGCCCCCGTCCATGCAGAGAACAAGGACAGCCTGAACGGCTTTCTTTTCGCGCTCTCCGCCTATCTGCTCTGGGGCATCCTGCCAATCTACATGAAGGCGCTGGCGCATATCTCGCCAGCGGAGGTCATCGCTCACCGCATCCTCTGGTCGGTGCCGGTCGCAGGACTTCTGCTGATCATCCTCAAACGCACCGACGAGCTGAAGAAGGCGGCGCGCAATCCGCGCATGCTCGGCATGGCCGCCGTGACGGCAACGCTGATCAGCGTCAACTGGGGCATCTATGTCTGGGCGATCGGGGCTGGCCATGCGCTGGATACGGCGCTTGGCTATTTCATCAACCCGCTGTTTTCGATCCTGCTTGGTGCGGTGATGCTGAAGGAACGCCTGCAAAGGACGCAGATTGCAGCGCTGGCCCTGGTGGTTCTTGCGGTCGCCATTCTGACGGTCGAGGCGGGCCGCCTGCCCGTGGTGGCGCTGGCGCTCACCTTTTCCTGGGGCGTTTATGCCTTCTTCCGCAAGACCCTGCCGATCGGGCCGAATCAGGGCTTCCTGCTGGAGGTGCTGCTTCTGTCACCGATCGCGCTCGGTTATCTGATCTATCTGAACGTTCAGGGCGGCGGGCACTTCATGATGGGCAATACGACCGATACCATCCTGCTCGCCTCGGCCGGGCTGGTGACGGCGATCCCGTTGATCCTCTATGCAAACGGCGCCAAGCTCCTGCGTCTGTCGACGATCGGGATCATGCAATACATCTCGCCATCGATGATCTTCATCACCGCCGTTTTCGTCTTCCACGAGCCGTTCAGCATGGCGAAAGCGATCGCCTTCCCGCTGATCTGGGCAGCACTCGTGATCTACACGCTGCCGATGCTTCGGCAGCGCTGATCACATTAGATCGGTCCCGGCGTCTTCTAGAGGTCTCCGAGCACTTTCCAGAATAGCTTGACAGCTGAAAAACGGTCGTTTCGCAGTATCGTCAACCATGTTGTGCCCGTTCTGTTACGGCATTGTGGGCAACCGAAGAGCGTCGGTTTTGTTCCCAAAATACAGGGACACCTACAGCGCTGGCAACTTACGTTGTGACCCGCGAAGCAATCTTTTAAATGTCGTCAATTGACTTTGCGTCGTACATCAGACGCAGTGTCACCTAGATCATATGTATCTATATATCCTCATCAAAGGAATCTGACATTATCCATTTTTTTTCGAATTGCACATCCAGCCCCGCCTTTAGTATGCTTCTGGGAGCGAATATGTTTGATTCTCGCTTGGAAAGATTTATACTCAAGAATCTCTTCATTTCGACAGCAGCCTTACGCGAGAAAGAAAGCATTCTTGCGCCCGGATCATTACTCACCTTTCCAACCCTATGAACAACAACCGCCATATCAAAATCTTCAGAATCGGCCAACGTTACTTCGCCATAGCACTCAAGTTTGTTAATTTTGATTACAATTGACCTCCATCTTTCTTTGTAATCGTACGTCCTGTTTAGAAGATCGTAGCTGCCCTTGCTGATCGTCATGCAGTCCGCAATTAGGTCATTTATTTCAGGTTCTGAATACATTTTACTATCTAAACCTCAGAGCTTGGAAATCATCTCCGGGTCGCCTTCGACTGCTCCGGTCTCGGCCCAGCGCTGATGGATCGCCGGCACGATATC
>JARXAK010000235.1 GCA_029865885.1 Rhizobium sp.
ATGGTGTTCCAGAAATTCGCGCTGCTGCCGCATCGGACCGTGCTTGAGAACACCGTCTACGGCCTCGACATCCAGGGCATCCCGCGTTCGAAGAGCGAGGAGATCGGTCGTCGCTGGATCGCTCGCGTCGGTCTGTCGGGCTTCGAGGGACACTACCCGAACCAGCTTTCCGGTGGCATGCAGCAACGCGTCGGACTTGCCCGCGCGCTGTCGAACGATGCCGACATCCTTTTGATGGACGAAGCCTATTCGGCGCTCGACCCGCTGATCCGCGTCGACATGCAGACGGTGTTGCTCGATCTGCAGCAGGAACTGAAGAAGACGGTCGTCTTCATCACCCATGATCTCGACGAGGCACTGCGGCTTGGCGACAGGATCGCGATCCTCAGGGATGGCGAAGTCATCCAGCAGGGCTCCGGTCAGGAGATCGTGCTTCAGCCGGCAGACGACTACATCTCGGCTTTCGTCAAGGAAGTGAACCGCGGCCGCGTCATCCGGCTCGACACGATCATGGGCCCCATCTCGGGCACTGGCGAGGGGCTCAGCCTGCCCGGCAGCACCGTGCTGGAATCCGCAGCGCGGATCATGACCGACGCGCGCCAGTCGAGCACTGTCGTCACGGATGAGGCGGGCACGCCGATCGGTCGGGCGGATCTGCAGCAGATCATCGCGGCCATGGTGACGCCGAAGAGCCATGAAGACAACCAGATGGCTGCGGAATAGAGGTCTTGCGCGCTCGTCCGACCTCGCGGCCCCGTCTTGCGGGGCCGTTGTCGTTTTGGCGATTGAAACGACATAAAGACTTCTTTATATGATCAATACGACAACCAGAGGATCCGTCATGGCAACCCCTTCCAATCCGCTTTCCGAACTGCTGGCCGAAAAGGGCGTGTTGCTCGCCGATGGCGCAACCGGCACCAATCTCTTCGCGCAGGGTCTCGAGGCCGGCGAAGCGCCGGAACTGTGGAACGAGGCGCAGCCGGAAAAGATCGTCAAGCTGCATCAGGATTTCGTCGATGCCGGCGCCGACATCATCCTCACCAATTCCTTCGGCGGCACGCGCCATCGCCTGAAGCTGCACCATGCCCAGGACCGGGTGCATGAGCTTAACAAGAAGGCCGCTGAAATCGCCCGCTCGGTCGCCGACAAGGCGCCGCGCAAGGTGATCGTCGCCGGCTCCGTCGGCCCGACCGGCGAATTGCTGATCCCGCTGGGTGCGATGTCCTACGAGGATGCGGTCGCGGCCTTTGTCGAGCAGATGGAGGGCCTGAAGGCCGGTGGAGCTGATGTCGCCTGGATCGAGACCATGTCGTCGCCGGATGAAATCCGCGCCGCTGCCGAAGCTGCCGTCAAGGTCGGCATGCCCTACACGTTTACCGGCTCCTTCGATACGGCCGGCAAGACGATGATGGGTCTGCACCCCAAGGACATCCATGGTGTTGCGCCCGACATCGGGACCGGTCCGCTGGCCGTCGGCGCCAATTGCGGCGTCGGCGCCTCCGACATCCTGCAGAGCCTGCTCGACATGACCGGCTCGAACCCCGAGGCGGTCGTGATCGTCAAGGGCAATTGCGGCATTCCGGAATTCAGGGGAACCGAGATCTTCTACTCCGGCACGCCGCCGCTGATGGCGGATTATGCGCGCCTCGCCCGCGATGCCGGCGCCAAGATCATCGGTGGCTGCTGCGGGACGTCCTGCGATCATCTGGCTGCCATGCGCAAGGCGCTTGATGACTATACGCCCGGCCCACGCCCGACGCTGGAAGTCATTGTCGATCGCATCGGTCCGCTGCGCAACAAGACCGCAGACGAGAGCGGCGCGCAGGAAAGCAGCCGTCGTCCCCGCCGTCGCGGCAACTGAGCCGGGCGAGACAGATCAACAAAAAGGGCGCCCGAGGCGCCCTTTTTTCATTGGCGAGCTTCGGCGGAGCTTATCCGACAAAGGCGCGTTCGATGACGAATTCGGCCGGCTTGTTGTTGGCGCCTTCGGTAAGGCCCGCCTTTTCCAAGAGTTCCTTGGTGTCCTTCAGCATCGCCGTCGAGCCGCAGATCATGCCGCGATCGATGGCGGGGTCGAGAGCCGGCACACCGAGATCAGTGAAGAGCTTGCCGTTCTCGATCAGGTCGGTAATGCGGCCCTTGAAGGGGTAGTCCTCGCGGGTCACCGTCGCATAGTGCTTGAGCTTGTCGCCGACGATTTCGGCGAGGAATTCATGGTTCTTGATCTCGTCCACCAGATCGAAGCCATATTTCAACTCCGCCACATCGCGGCAGGTATGGGTGAGGATGACCTCCTCGAACTTCTCATAGGTTTCCGGATCGCGGATCAGGCTGGCGAATGGCGCGATGCCGGTGCCGGTCGAAAACATATAGAGGCGCTTGCCGGGTGTGAGTGCATCGAGCACTAGCGTTCCGGTCGGCTTCTTGCGCATCAGCACCTTGTCGCCCGGCTGGATCTTCTGCAGATGCTGGGTGAGCGGGCCGTTCTGCACCTTGATCGAGAAGAATTCCAGTTCCTCGTCCCAGGCGGGGCTGGCGATCGAATAGGCGCGGTAGATCGGCTTGCCCTCGACCATAAGGCCGATCATGGCGAATTCACCCGAGCGGAAGCGGAAACCGGCCGGACGGGTCATGCGGAAGCGGAAGAGATGGTCGGTGTAGTGCGTCACGCTCAGCACCGTCTCGGCAAACACGCCTTCGGGCACGATCAGTTCGGCATTGTCGGTCTTCACAGGAGCATTCATAGGCTGTCGGTCCTATCGTTCGGTCGATTGGGATCGAGCCTATAATCCAGACCGTCCCATTCCACAATTCAGCCGGCATGCAGATTTCGCAGCCGAGATATCCATGAAAGCGAAGGCGGCATCCTTGACCGAGGTCAATTCGCCGCCCTCACCTAGCGATTTTTACAGGTCTCAGGCGCCAGTGGAGCCGAGGCGACGCCAGCTGAAACCGCCGGTGGCTTCGGAAGACCGGGCCGTCGGCTGGTAGCGCTGGGCAACGCCCGTGAGACAGTTTTCGGAAAGCCTGCGCTGGGCGACCGGATTGGTGACGGCAAAGCTGTCGAAGCCGGTCCGCAGCATCAGCGGCACCTGGTCGATCAGCACATCGCCGACAGCACGAAGCTCACCGGTGTAGCCCAGACGCTCGCGCAGCAGCGTCGCATGGCTAAAGCCTCGGCCATCGTTGAAGGCCGGAAAAGCGACAGCAATCAGCGCGATGCGGTCGAGATGCGGCTCGAGCTTCTTCACGTCGTCTGCCGGCACGATTGATACGCCGAGGCCGACGTCATTGGTGTCTGCCACGGCTTCGAGGAAGGATTCCAACGGCAGGAGGGCCTTTTCGCCCTCGCCCGCCTTACGCTCTTCCGTTTCGGTTACCCAGATATCGCCCTCGACGAAACCGGTTTCTTTCCAGATCTTGGTCATGTCTTTTCCAGTCTCACGCAGCTTCGACGGCGGCATTGCCGTACAGCGCGTCCTTGAACGGCTTCGGGCCGACGCGGCGATAGGCTTCGAGGAAGGTCTCCTTCGAATCGAGGCGCAGGCCGAGATAGGTATCGACGATCGTCTCGACGGCGTCGGTTACCTTTTCCGGCTCGAAACCGCGACCGATGATCTCGCCGATCGAAGAGTTCTCGTCACCGGAACCACCCAGCGTGATCTGGTAGAGTTCGGCACCCTTCTTCTCGACACCCAGCAGGCCGATATGGCCGACATGGTGGTGGCCGCAGGCATTGATGCAGCCGGAGATCTTGATCTTCAGCTCGCCGATCTCTTCCTGGCGGGCCTGGGAACCGAAGCGTTCCGAGATCGCCTGGGCGACCGGGATGGAGCGCGCATTGGCGAGCGCGCAATAGTCCAAGCCCGGACAGGCGATCATGTCGGTGATCAGGTTGGAATTGGCGGTCGCCAGGCCAGCCTTTTCCAGTGCCTGATAGAGCGGATAGAGATCGCCCTTGGCGACATGCGGCAGGATCAGGTTCTGCTCGTGGCTGACGCGGATCTCGTCGAAAGCGTAACGCTCGGCGAGATCGGCCACCAGATCCATCTGCGCATCCGAAGCGTCGCCGGGCGTGCCGCCAATCGGCTTCAGCGAGATCGTCACCATGGCGTGGTCGGGGTGGCGGTGTTCCTGGACGTTGTGACGGACCCAGGAACCGAAAGCCGGATCGGCTTTCTGGGCACGGGCAAGCGCTTCCCAGCCGTCCGGGCGGGCGGCGAGTGCCGGTGGGGCGAAATAGGTTTCGATGGCGCGGATATCGCCTTCCGGCAGCTTCAGCTCGCTGTCCTGAATTTCGGCAAATTCAGCGTCGATCTGACGGGTCAGCTCTTCGACACCGGTCTCGTGGACCAGGATCTTGATGCGCGCCTTATACTTGTTGTCGCGGCGGCCATGCAGATTATACACGCGCACGATCGCGGTGATGTAGGTCAGAAGATCGGCCTCGGGGAGGAAGTCGCGGATCTTCTTGGCGATCAGCGGCGTGCGGCCCTGGCCACCGCCGACATAGACGGCAAAGCCGAGCTCGCCAGCCTCGTTCTTCTTCAGCTGCAGACCGATGTCATGCACCTGGATCGCGGCGCGGTCCTTGTCGGCGCCGGTGACGGCGATCTTGAACTTACGCGGCAGGAAGGAGAATTCCGGATGCAGCGAGGACCATTGGCGCAGGATCTCGGCATAGGGGCGCGGATCGGCAACTTCGTCGGCAGCAGCGCCGGCGAAATGGTCAGCGGTCACGTTGCGGATGCAGTTGCCCGAGGTCTGGATGGCGTGCATCTCGACGCTTGCGAGATCCTTCAGGATATCGGGCGTGTCCGACAGTTTCGGCCAGTTGTACTGGATGTTCTGGCGGGTGGTGAAGTGGCCATAACCGCGGTCGTACTTGCGGGCGATATAGGCCAGCATGCGCATTTGCTTGGAGTTCAGCGTGCCATAGGGAATGGCGACGCGCAGCATGTAGGCATGCAGCTGGAGATAGACGCCGTTCATCAGGCGCAGCGGCTTGAAAGCGTCTTCCGCAAGCTCACCCGACAGGCGGCGGGCCACCTGGTCGCGGAACTGTTCTACGCGCGCCGATACAAAAGCGTGGTCGAATTCGTCATAACGATACATGTCTTACCTCAGGCCTCAAGCCGCGATGAATGCAGGGTCGGCATAACCATGCCCTTCGGCATATGCAATGGTCGGACCTTCCGCCCGGATACGCTCGCGCAGACGCAGCGGCCGCAGTTTGCCATCCTTTTCCTCGATCTCGATGACGTTGACATCGACCACGAGGTTGCTGGCGAAGGCCTGCTTGCCGGCAGCTTCAAGGGCTTCCACGGCCTCGGCATGGCGGGCAACGAAGGCCTCCTGCAGACGCTCGGTCCACTGGCCATTGGCGTCCAGCCAGACGGCGATGCCGTCGGTCAGGCGGTTTGCTGTGAGAACCTTGTCTACCATCCTCAAATCCTTGCAAGTTGCGGTTCGGCCGGAGCGAGTGCGCCAAGTGGCTCGGAGCGGCTGAAATCGGCGCCGGCGACGGCGTCGCCGATAATGACCATGACCGGACCGGTCAGCTCGGTCCGAGCCTCCAGACCCGGCAATTCCTTCAATGTGCCATGCAGCAGGCGGCTGTCGCGACGCCCGGCATTCTCGACTACGGCAACCGTCGTATCCTCGGCGAGACCACCCGCCATCAGACGCTCGGCGACGGAGGCCGCGACCGTGCGGCCCATATAGACGGCGACGGTGGCGCCCGACAGCGCGAGACGCGCCCAATCCGGCAGCACATTGCCCTGGAGATCGTGGCCCGTCGTGAAGACCAGCGACGACGACACGCCGCGCAGCGTCAGCGGCAGTTCGAAATCGGCGGCGGCGGCGAGTGCCGAGGTCACGCCGGGGACAATCTCGTAGGCGATACCGGCATCGCGCAGCGCCGCCATCTCTTCGCCGGCACGACCAAAGACCAGCGGATCACCCGACTTCAGACGGACGACACGCTTGCCGGCATGGCCAAGCTCGACAAGCAGCGCATTGATTTCGCTCTGCGACTTCGAATGACAGCCCTTGCGCTTGCCGACCGGAATGCGCTCGGCGTCACGGCGGCCCATGTCGACCACTTCGCGCGGCACGAGCGCGTCATAGACGATCACGTCACATTCCATCATCAGGCGATGAGCGCGCAGCGTCAGCAGATCTTCCGCACCCGGGCCGGCACCGACGAGAAACACGCGGCCTTCAACGCGGTCAGCCGCGACACCCTTCAGAAGACGGGTGGCTTCGCGACGCGCGAGGCTGATCTCATCTGATTCGACGTGGTCAGCGACCTTGCCCTTGAAGAAATCGCGCCAGAACAGCCGGCGCGGCGCACCGCGCGGCACGAGGCGATCGACGGCGCGGCGATAGGAATTGGCGAGGCGACCGAGCTTGCCGAGCGAACGCGGCAGGAGGCGGTCGATATCGGCGCGGATCATCTGGGCGAGCACCGGGCCGACGCCTTCCGTGCCGATGGCAACGGCGATGGGCGCACGGTTGACCAGCGCCGGCGTGTAGAAATCGCAGTAATCAGGCTGGTCGACGGCATTGGCGGGGATGCGGGCCGAACGGGCAGCGTCAACGATCTCCCGATCGAGAGCGCCCTCACCCGTCGCAGCAAACACCAGTCGCGCACCGTCGACCTGGGAGGATTCGAAGGGCTTGGCGATCTGTTCAATGGCGTTGGCGGCAAGGAAGGCCGCGTAGTCGACTTCCGGCGCATCGGCATAGGCGACGATGCGGGCCTCGGTGTTCTTCAGCAGGCGCACCTTCGCATAGGCCTCGTCACCGTTTCCAAAAACGGCGGCGACCTCATTCTCGACCTTGAAAAAGGCCGGAAAGACCGAAAGCTGTTTGTCCTGCTGCGCCATGAATCATCCGATATCAGAGGGGCCTACTATCGCTTTTGCGGCGGCAAATTTGAAGAAACATAAATCCCCTCGCCCGTGGCCCCGCGTATTTATTTCCTAGTCCTATCGCCGTTGCGAGCAAAAGTGACCGAAGCATAACTC
>JARXAK010000057.1 GCA_029865885.1 Rhizobium sp.
CCTATTTCGATGGCTGCCTGCCGATCGAGGTCATGGCCGAGCGCGGTCGCGAAACGCTGCGCCACGGGCCGATGAAGCCGATGGGGCTCACCAATGCCCATAACCCCACCGTAAAAGCCTATGCCGTCGTGCAGCTGCGTCAGGACAATGCGCTCGGCACGCTCTACAATATGGTCGGCTTCCAGACCAAGCTGAAATACGGCGCCCAGGCCGAGATCTTCCGGATGATCCCGGGACTCGAAAACGCGGAATTTGCCCGCCTCGGCGGTCTGCACCGCAACACTTATATCCATTCGCCTACCCTGCTCGATCAGAGCCTGCAGCTGAAGGCCCGTCCCGGCCTGCGCTTTGCCGGCCAGATCACGGGCTGCGAGGGCTATGTGGAAAGCGCCTCGATCGGCCTGCTCGCCGGTCGCTTTGCCGCTGCCCAGCGCAAGGGCGAGACACCCAGCATTCCACCGGCGACAACGGCGCTCGGCTCACTGCTCAACCACATCACCGGCGGCCATATCGTCTCCGACGAGGAGCCGGGCAAGCGGTCCTTCCAGCCGATGAACATCAATTTCGGGCTTTTCCCGGAGCTGGAACCGGGCTCGATCGTCAAGCCTGAGGGCATCAAGCGCTTCCGTGGCAAGGACAAGACGATCATGAAGCGTCAGTTGATCGCGGCGCGCGCGCTCGAACACTGCAAGATCTGGCTCGGCACGGCCTGAGCGGAGGCCATCAGCCCGTCGTGGCGGATGCTGCGTCGGGCTCCCGGTCGGCATGGCCGATATAGTTGCCGAGGAGCCAGAGCGAGACTTCGGCTGCCACGGCTGCGTTCGAAAAAGTGAACTCGCCATTGTGGAACGGGGCGTCGAGAAACTCGACCGACAGGCCCTTGCCATCGGTGAGATCGCGCACGCGGACCGTGCCGGGTTCGATCAGATGGCAGGCAAAGTGGTTCCGCATGCTGCGCATGAAGCCCGCCTTGTTGTCATGCAGACGAACAAAGACGGCCTTGCCGTCGGACGTCGCATGCAGACTGCGGATCGCTTCCTGAGGGAAGGCACGGCCGAACTCGAGGATTGCGAGGCCCGCATCCTGGAAACCCTCGTCCTCCTGGCGAACCATGCGCGAGGAGAAATAGGCAAGCGCCAGAATGAGCGCAAAGACGATACCCCAGGTCACCATGTTTTGCTCTCGCCTCCTTCACCACGCACACTATCGCAAAGGCTGCTAGCAGGCGAGCCTTGCGCGAACTTGGCGCGCGGGGGCGTGCGGTAGCGCGCCTTATCCGGATCAAAGACGGCCGGTGACCAGCAGCCGCATCATCGAAAGCTGCCGGCGCCATTGCGGTGGGCGGATGTCCAGCGTCAGGCACTCGGCGCCGACTTTCGTCGCACGCTTCAGCACCGGTTCGGCGAGCGTCACGGGTAAGAACGCCGGAAGCAGGGACTTGGGGATGCGTCCGCAGGCGCGCGCCTTGCTGAGGTGATCCAGGCCGTAGCCGGCAAAGGCCTGGATCGCGGCTGACAGCCGCTCGTCACCAGTGCCCGAGACAAAGGTCTCGCGGTCGAGACCTACGGATGCCAGGATCTGCGTCGGAAGGTAAACCTGCCCGCGTGCCCGATGGATCGGCATCAGCAACAGCGCACCGGCAACCGCAAGCGCCACACCGGCATGACCGGCGATTTCGGATGCGTCTTCTGCGGCCTTCGCATCCAGCACCAGAGCCACAAGCTGGATCAGCGCCGCCGCCGTCTCCCCAGCATAGCCCTCGAACATGGCGGTGGTTTCCATCGGGTCGTCATAGAGGTCGAAGATACGGGCATCAGCCATCGACACCAGCGGCGCGACCGGCAGCCGCCAGGCCTGAACGGCGCTCAGCAGTTCGGCTGCCACCGGATTGGCGGCCGTTTCGCCATGGGCGGAGCCTTCGAGCAGGTCACGCCAGTATTGCAGCCTCACCTCACCGGGCAAAGGTTCGCGCACCAGGTCACGCACCCGGGCGAGTTCGGCACTATAGGCGTAAAGCGCGACGACGGCAGCGCGACGATCGGCCGGCGTCAGAAGGCTCGCGAGATAGCGGTCGCGGTCCGTGTCCTGCAGAGCCCGCAGGCAAAGTGCCTCATTGGCCGACGGGATCTCGCTCACGATGTACCTTTCGAGGATAGGTTCAGACCGCGATCAACGCGGCTGCGACCGGGCGCTGCTCGGCCAGCATGATGTTATACGTGCGGATCGCCGCCCCGGTTCCCATCGGATCGGTGGCGATGCCCTTTGCCTTGAGCGCAACCCTCAGATCCGGATCGACAAGGCGCAGCTGGCGTCCGGTGCCAAGAAGCAGGAACTCGATGCCGGTTTCGGCAAAGACGCGAGCCAGCGAGGTTTGCGTGATCGGCTCCTCTTCCGTCTGCTCCCAGCCATAGACGCCGGAGGGCAGCAAAAGCAGCGAACCGCGATGCGACATGTCGGCGAAGCGAAAGCCGCCATTGCCATAGCTGTCGATGCCGGGCCGACCCGGAAAATGGGCATCACGGATGGTGATGCCCTTGTCTCCGAAGCCGAATACCATCGGCTCAGGCCCCGGCCTTGGCCGGTACCTTCTCGCCCTCGGCGTCGTCCTGCTGGAAGTTCTCAGGACGCAGCTTGAAGGCGATCAGGACCGGACCGGCGATGTAGATCGACGAGAAGGTACCGATCAGAACGCCCGCCAGCATGGCAAAGGTGAAGGACGAGATCACTTCGCCACCGAACAGATAGAGCGCACCGAGCGCCAGGATCGTACTGCCGGCGGTCAGAACCGTACGCGAGAGCGTCTGGTTGATCGATTCGTCGATCAGCACCTCGAGCGGCATCTTCTTGTATCGCCTCAGGTTTTCGCGCATTCGGTCATAGACGACGACGGTGTCGTTCAGTGAGTAACCGATGATGGTCAGGATGGCCGCGATACTGGTGAGGTTGAACTCGATCCCGGTCAAGACGAACAGGCCGAGCGTGAAGATAACGTCGTGCAAGGTTGCGATGATCGCACCCAGCGCGAACTGCCATTCAAAGCGGAACCAGATGTAGATGAGGATCCCGAGCAGAGCGACAGCCACGCCGAGCGTCGCGGTAAAGGTCAAATCGTTGGAGACAGACGGACCGACGACTTCGACACGACGGAAGTCATATTCCGCTTCCAGTTCACCGCGCACCTTCGTCAGCGCCGATTGTTCGGCGTTTTCGCCGCCCTCCTGGGCCTGAAGACGGATCAACGCGCTCGATTCGTCGCCGAAGCCCTGAGCCTGGACTTCTCCAAGGTTCAGTTGGCTGAGACGCTCGCGAATATCGGAGAGATCGGCCGTGCCATCGCGCGCCTGCACTTCGATGATCGATCCGCCCTTGAAGTCGATCCCGAGATTCATACCGACGGTCGCAAAGCCAATCACCGAAGCGACGGATATCAACGCGGCAGCCGCGAAGTTGAATTTGCGCGCAGCCATGAAGCGGATGTTGCGGTTGTCGAAGAAACCGGTGCGCACGCTCTTCGGCATGTGCTTCGGACGCTTCCAGCGGTACCAGAAGGCCATCAGCCAGAAGGTGAGCGTGAAAGCGGTAAAGACAGTCGTGACGATACCGATCGACAGCGTGACGGCAAAGCCACGCACCGGGCCCGACCCGAGGAAGAAGAGAACCACGGCCGCGATCAAGGTCGTCAGGTTGGCATCGACGATGGTCGCAAACGCCTTCTTGAAACCGACATCGATCGACTGGATCAACGGTCGCCCATTGCGCGCCTCTTCTCGGATACGCTCGTAGATCAGCACGTTCGAGTCGACCGCCATGCCCATAGTGAGCACGATACCGGCAATACCCGGGAGAGTCAGGGTCGAACCGATCAGCGAGAGTGCCGCAAGGATCAGGGCGATGTTGGCAGCGAGCGCGATGTTCGCCATGACGCCGAAGGTGCCATAGAAGGCGAGCATGAAGAGGACGACGGCGATGCCGCCGATGATGCTGGCGGTGACACCGGCATTGATCGAATCCTGTCCGAGGCCCGGGCCCACGGTGCGTTCTTCGACCACAGTCAGCGTGGCCGGCAGAGCCCCCGCACGCAGCAGGACCGCAAGGTCATTTGCACCCTCGACGGAGAAATTGCCGGAAATCTGGCCGGAACCGCCGATGATCGGCTCACGGATCACGGGTGCGGAAATGACCTGCTGGTCCAGGACAATGGCAAACGGCTTGCCGACATTCTCCTGCGTCGCCTGGGCAAAACGCTGGGCGCCGCGGCTATCGAATCGGAAGCTGACAACCGGTTCATTGGTCCGCTGGTCGAAGGAGGCCTGCGCGTCGACGAGATTTTCACCCGAGATCAGCGCGCGCCGCTCGATCAGGTAGGGCACCGCCGGATCGTCGTTCGAATAGAGAACTTCCGACTGAGCCGGGGGACGCGTGTTGATCGCCTCCGTCACCGGCATTGTCGTGTCCACCATGTGGAAGGACAGCTTGGCGGTCTGGTTGAGAAGCGCCTTCAGGCGCTGCGGATCGGTCAGGCCCGGGACCTGAACGATAATGCGGTCATCGCCCTGGCGCTGGATCAAGGGTTCCGTCGTGCCGAGTTCGTCGACACGGCGGCGGACCACTTCCATGGACTGCGTCACGGCCGAGGAGACGCGGTAGTCGATGCCCGCATCGGTCAGCGTCAAGCGCAGCAACCCGTCTTCTGCCTGTTCGATGGCGACTTCCGTCACCGTCCCGCCCGTCAGGCCGCCGACGCTGACCGGATCGGTCAGCGTGCGCATCGCTTCGATCGCGGCCGGCACCTTGTCGAGATCGGTGATGCGGACCTGGATCTGCTGACCGACGCCGGACAGACCCGTGTAGCGGACACCGGCTTCACGCAGCTGCGTGCGCACGTCGCCAACGATCGTCTCGAGACGCTCCTTGACGATGTCCTGGCGCTCGAGCTTCAGCATGATGTGCGATCCGCCCTGCAGGTCGAGACCCAGGGTGATCTTGTGGGTCGGGAACCACGAGGGGAAAGCTTCCAGTTCCTCGTCTGTGAAGGCATTGGGCAGGGCGACAAGCACGCCGAGCGCCACGGTCAACCAGATGAACAATGTCTTCCAGCGGGAAATGTAAAGCATGGAACTCTCGAATTAGGGCATCGGAAAATGGCGAAGGCCGGCACGAGGCCGGCCCAGCGGGATCAGGCGGCGGTTTCGGTCTTGACCGGCTCGCCCTTGACGCGGACTTCCGCCACATACTGGCGCAGCGCGCGAACCTTGACGCCGTCGGCGATTTCGAGCTCAAGTTCCTTGTCGTCGATCACCTTGGTGACCTTGGCAACGATGCCGCCGCCCATGATGACCTGGTCGCCACGACGGATGGCAGACAGGGTCTCTTCACGCTTCTTCATCTGCTGCCGCTGCGGACGGATGAGGAAGAAATACCAGACCACCATCAGCGGTGCGAAGAGCAGCAGCATTTCCAGTCCGGATCCCATCGCGCTCGGGGCAGCAGCTGCGTCCTGGGCAAAGGCCTCGGTGATAAACATGAAAGACTCCCTATTGAAGCGTATTGGAAGAGCCGCACAGGCCCCTCGTCAGGTCGCCGGAATATAGTGAGAGAGCCCGTGAATGCAACAGAAACAGCGCCGGAGCGTACCATTTTCGAACCCTCCACCCTTTATGCCCGCAAATCTGCGTGATACCGCCCGGCGAGAGGCTTGGACGGCCGGGACAAGATGACGAGGAGCATGACGATGGACGACCAGACCATGACCGCACTGCTGGCAGAGGTGAAGCGCCTCGCTGAGGCCGTCGAACGCCTGGCAGGCCCAGCACCTGCGGTCAACGACTGGCAGGCCGCCGACTGTTTCGTCTGGGCTCCAGCCCGGCTTCACCTGCAACCTGTGAAGCGGCCCAACCGCGTTGAGCTCGGCCTGATCCGCGGTGTCGACCATGTGCGCGACATCCTGCACGAAAACACGCTGCGTTTCGCCGAGGGTTTCCCGGCCAACAACGTGCTGCTCTGGGGTGCACGCGGCATGGGCAAATCCTCGCTGGTCAAGGCGGTGCATGCCGACATCATCAAGACGAACGGCATCCCGCTCAAACTCGTCGAAGTCCATCGCGAGGATATCTCGACGCTGCCGGCCCTGCTCGACATCATCAAGGACGCGCCGCAGCGCATCGTCGTGTTCTGCGACGACCTCTCCTTCGACCATGACGACACCGCCTACAAGTCGCTCAAGGCGGCGCTGGACGGCGGCGTCGAGGGGCGCCCGGACAATGTGCTGTTCTACGCGACCTCCAACCGGCGCCACCTGCTGCCCCGCCACATGATGGAAAACGAGCAGTCGACCGCAATCAATCCGTCAGAAGCCGTCGAGGAAAAGGTCTCGCTGTCGGATCGCTTCGGCCTGTGGCTCGGTTTCCACAAATGCAGCCAGGACGACTATCTGACGATGATCGACGGTTATGCCGCGCATTTCGAATTGCCGCTGCCGCGCGAACAATTGCATCACGAGGCCCTCGAATGGGCGACCACGAGTGGCGGTCGCTCCGGCCGTGTCGCCTGGCAGTATAT
>JARXAK010000121.1 GCA_029865885.1 Rhizobium sp.
ACGACATACTTGTAGATCTGCATCTTGTCGGCATTGCGCACCAGCGCGTCGAACTTGATGCCAAGCTCGTGCTGGGCTGCTGCCACTTCGTGGTGATGCTTTTCAACGACCACGCCCATTTCGCCGAGAACCGTCAGCATCTCGGAGCGCATGTCCTGCAGGCTGTCGATCGGCGGAACCGGGAAGTAACCGCCCTTAACGCGCGGACGGTGGCCAAGGTTGCCAGTCTCGTAGTCGGTGTCGTCGTTCGACGGCAGTTCGGTCGAGTCGAGCTTGAAGCCCGTGTTATAGGGGTCGGCCTTGTACTTCACGTCGTCGAAGACGAAGAATTCGGCTTCCGGACCCACGAAAATGGTGTCGCCGATGCCAGAGGCCTTGAGATAGGCTTCGGCCTTCTTGGCGGTGCCGCGCGGATCGCGGTTATAGGCTTCGCCAGACACCGGATCGAGGATGTCGCAGAGGATGACCATCGTCGACTGGGCGAAGAAAGGGTCCATGTGGACGGTTGCCGGATCCGGCATCAGCACCATGTCGGACTCGTTGATGGCCTTCCAGCCCGCAATCGAGGAGCCGTCGAACATCACGCCATCGGCGAACATGTCTTCGTCAACACAGGCAATGTCCATCGTCACATGCTGCAGCTTGCCCTTGGGATCGGTGAAGCGCAGGTCGACGAACTTGATGTCGTTGTCCTTGATCTGTTTCAGGATATCGTTTGCGGTCGTCATATTGTTATGTTCCTCGCGTGAGCTGACGATGTAAACCCGACCTCCCTAGGTGTCGGGCTCCGATTAGATAGCGTCGATACCGGTTTCGCCGGTTCGGATACGGACCACTTCTTCGACGTTCGAAACGAAGATTTTTCCGTCCCCGATACGGCCCGTCTGGGCAGCGTTGCGGATGGCGTCGATCACGGCCTCCACGTTCTCGTCTGCCAGTACAACTTCGACCTTCACCTTCGGCAGGAAGTCCACGACATATTCGGCGCCACGATAGAGCTCTGTATGGCCCTTCTGGCGACCGAAGCCCTTGGCTTCCGTCACGGTGATACCCTGCAGGCCGACTTCCTGAAGGGCTTCCTTCACTTCGTCGAGCTTGAAAGGCTTGATGATCGCTTCGATCTTTTTCATGAGAAAATTTCTCTCCGCTTCCTCAGTAAAGCAGGATGAGCCCCGCCCGCCGGGCTGGATGCAGGGAATGTGCCAGTTTTTCGCGAAAATTGCGCGAAATCTGCCTCCTCCTCCGTCCGACAAGGCAAATCTCCAGCAAAATGCCCGGAAAAGCCAGCCCGTTTCGATCAAAATATCGATTTTCGCCAATCTTTTTTCAGGAGCCGCCGGCCTGCTAAGCCGCTGTCCTCCTTGCGCAATCTCGAATGCAAGAGATCCAAAAATAGGCATATGCACAGAAAGGCGGCATACTGGTGTGCCTAAAATCGTGCAGCGTTGCGCAAGGGGTGGAATGTGCTCTAACCTCGGCCCATGACCAGCTATAGCCCCAATCCCGGTCCAAGTCTCAGTCTAGCTCCCAGGCCCGAGATCCTTCTGACGCCTGATTCCATGGCGCGTGTCGACGAAGCCGCCGCCGGTTCGGGCATGGACAGCTTTGGGTTGATGTTGCGGGCAGGGGAGGCGGTGGCCGCCGCTGCGCTCGGCCGCTTCCCGGGGGCGCTGCGTTTCCTCGTCCTTTGCGGACCGGGCAACAATGGCGGCGACGGCTACGTGGCCGCCTCTGCATTGTCTCGCGCCGGCGCAGACGTTCTCGTCTATAGCCTGGCCGGGACCTCGGCGCTCAAGGGTGATGCTGCCCGGGCGCAATCGATGTGTGGTCTTCCGGTTCTGTCGCTTGATCGCTTCGCGCCGCTCAAGGGCGATGTGGTGATTGATGCGCTTTTCGGTGCGGGGCTGACGCGTGACCTGCCGCAGGAGGTGCAGGCCCTGATCCGCACCGTCCGCGAAAGAGGCCTGCCGGTGATCGCCGTTGATCTGCCGAGTGGCATCGACGGGGCAACGGGGGAGATCAGGGGGGATGCCTTTGAGGCGGTCAGCACCGTGACCTTCATGACCCGCAAGCCCGGGCATGTCCTCCTCCCCGGGCGCTTGCATTGCGGCGCGCTCGAGGTCTTCGACATCGGCATTCCCCGCCGGATCGTCGAGGCAGAGGCGGGAGCACTCTGGATCAATGGCCCCGGCCTCTGGAATGGCCACGCTCGCTCCGCTTCAGCCCAAGACCACAAATATCGCCGCGGGCACGTGACGGTGTTTTCGGGTCCGTACACTGCAACCGGGGCAGCCCGCCTGTCGGCTTTCGCCGCGCTGAAGGCCGGCGCCGGTCTTGTGACGCTTGCCTCGCCGGCGGACGCACTCGCCGTCAACGCCGCCCATCTCACGGCCGTCATGCTGGCCCGCATCGATACGGCGAGCGACCTCTCCGCCTGGCTGTCGGACGCCCGTCGCACCACCTTCGTGCTCGGCCCCGGATTCGGGGATCTCGATCGGGCGCGCCGTTTTACCGTGATGATCGCGGATGCCGGTCGCAGCCTGGTTCTGGATGCTGACGGGATCTCGGCCTTCAAGGGAGGCGCCGACCAGTTGAGCGGGCTTTTCGAGGCTGAGCCCGCGCGTCTGGTCGTGACGCCGCACGAAGGGGAATTCCTCCGCCTTTTTCCTGATATCGCCGCCGATCAAGGTTTGGGCAAGGTCGAGAAAGCTCTCGCCGCCGCGAAAGCCCTGGGCGGCATCGTCGTCTACAAGGGGGGCGACACGGTGATCGCGTCTCCGGACGGACGTGCCGCCATCGAGGAAAACGCCCCTGCGATCCTCGCCACAGCCGGATCCGGCGATGTGCTGGCCGGCATTATCGGCGCAAGGCTCGCAAACGGCATGCCGGCCTTCGAGGCGGCCTGTGCGGGCGTTTATCAGCACGGTCAGGCCGCGATCCGCGCCGGACATGGCCTGACGGCAGAGGATCTCGCAACCCATATCCTGGCGGACGGATGACGCCTTGGGGTGGGTTAGAGCTCCGCAGGCTGCACGAGGCGGCTGCGACGCAGAAGACCTTCACCCTCAAGCAGCGGATAGGCGATCGAGACGAAGAGCGAATTGATCTCCTTCAGATCCCGCATGGTGTCGATATGCAGCGAACTGGACTCGAAGCTTGCCGCATTGCCCTGGCGCAGGCGTTGCAGATGGCTTTCTTCGCTTGTCTTCACCAGGTTGCGGATCGATTCCTTGCGGGCGACGAGTTGGCGGGCATGCTCAATGTCCCGCGTGACCAGCAGGTTGAAGGCGAGATGGGCATTCTGCACCACCTCGTTGTGCATCGCACAGAGTTCCGCCCAGCCTTCGGCGGAGAAGGCGGCATTGCGCTCCTTCTTCTTGCGGGCGCGGGTCAGCATGTTCTGCGAAATGATATCGGCGGCCTGCTCGATCTTGATCGTCGCGCCGAGCAGGTTCTGGCATTGCGCCGCCGAGGTCTGGTCAAGAGCCGTCTCTGAAATGCGGGCAAGATAGAACTTGATGTCGCGATGGATCGTGTCGATCTGGTCGTCGAGCGTGGCGATCCGCTCCATCTTCTTCGGGTCCCAGTGCTCGAAGAGATCGAAGATGCCGTTCAGCATGACTTCCGTCTTGTCGCAGACCGCCAGCACCTCGCGCGTGGCGTTCGAGATCGCCTGCGGCGGATTGCCGAGATCCATAACGTTCAGGGCCGAGAGCCTGTCGTCATTGGCCGCGCGGTCATCGCTGCGGGCGAGAAGGCGCGCCAGCAGGTTCGCGACGATCCCGGCAAAGGGCAGGCCGAGCGCCAGCACGGCACCGTTCATTGCCAGATGCACCATGACCACGGCATCGCCCGGATGGTTCGAAAAGACCGTGGGGCTGACCGCGAACACGAACTGCGCGGCCAACGCCACCAGCGTCATCAGTCCCCGGATCACAACATTGCCGAGCGGCACGATCCTGGCATTCGGCTCGGCATCCTTGGTGAGCAGCGCCGCGATGATCGCCGCGCCGAAGTTGATGCCCAGCACCAGCGGGATGATCAGTGCATCGGGCAGCAGATGTTTGTCGGCGAGCGATGCCACCAGCAGGACGGCTGCGACACTGGAATGGAAGGCCCAGGCGAGCAGCGCAGCCAGCACAAAGGCACTGACCCAATCGCTTGCGAGATAGTTGAACAGGATCGGCAGGATGCGGCTCTCGCGCAGCGGTTCCGAGGCCTCACCGATCAGCCGGAGCGACAGGAGGAGCAGACCGAGGCCGAAGAGAATGCGCCCGATCTGCCGCCAGCCGCGCGCTTCCGACGTCCGGAACGCAATCGTCCCGGCCAGCAGCAGCACGGGCACAAGCAGCGACAGATCATAGCGCAGGATGCGGACGACAAACGCCGAGCCGAAATCCGCCCCGAGCAGGGTCGCAACACCGATCGCGGGCAGCACATAGCCGGCGGCCGAAAACGACGCGACGATCAGCGCCACCGCCGTGGCACTTTGCAGCGCAACAGCGAACAGGAAACCGGCAAAGGCGGCCGAGAATCGATTGCCGACGGCATGGCGGAGCTTGTCCTTCAGCACGCCGCCATAGGCGCGCTCGATCCCCGTGCGCACCATGCGGGTCGCCCATAAAAGCAGCGCGACCGCGCCGGCGAGATGAATGAAGACGGCGATGCCCGACATGGAAGTGCCCCGATAACTCATGTGCTGGACGCGCACGTCCAAAGCGGGAAGCATGCAGGCCCAGGTCACGGTCTTGCCCGCGACTCTGCGACCGAGCCTAGTCCAGATTCGCCATTGTCACAAATTGATGACTGTCAGGCAGGCAGGAACGATCAGCGGACCCGCTTCTGCAGCTCCATCGCGCCACGCGGCGCATTCACCTTGCCGCCGGAGATGAAGAAGGCAAAGACATCCCTGGGCTTGGTCTCGGCCGGACTGTCCTTGGCGATCAGCGGCAGATCATCGGGAACGCCACCGCCGGCATAGGTCTTCAATCGCTCGGACCAGCCGCCGATTTCGGTGAGCGGATAGCAGGTCGGCGTCTCATCCGTGCCCTTCTGCAGCCGGGCATAGACGAAGTCGGCGGTCGGATCGGCAAACATCGGATAATCGTGATGGTCAGCGCAAACGGCTGCCACCCCGTGACGGCGCAGCATCTCGATGAAGTCCGGCACCTGGAAGGAGGCATGCCGGGGTTCCACGACATGGCGGAGCGGCAACCCGTTCAGCTCCCGAGGCAATAGGTCGAGAAACGCCTCGAAATCCTCCGGCTCGAACTTCTTCGTGCCCATGAACTGCCAGAGGATCGGCCCGAGATGCTCTCCGAGTTCCTCGATGCCCTGGTTGACGAACTTGTCGATCGACGGTCCGGCCTCGGCGAGCACTTTCCTGTTGGTGCAGAACCGGCTGGCTTTTAGCGAAAAGACGAAGCGGTCCGGCACGTCCGCCGCCCATTTGGCGAAGGTCGCCGGCTTCTGGCTGGAATAATAGGTGCCGTTCACTTCAATCGCCGTCAGCTGCCGGCTGGCATAGTCCAGCTGTCGCTTCTTCGGCAGGTCGGATGGGTAGAAACTGTCGTCCCAGGGATCGAAGGTCCAACCACCGATGCCGGTGCGGATCGTGCCGGATTTGGTCATCAAATGCCTCCCATTGAAGTTAGCTAGGCAATTAGCTAATATAAAATGCAGCCAGGAGTGAAGCGATGACGGTCGTCACCATCCACAAGGCCAAGACGGAACTCTCCAAGCTCCTCGCCCGCGTCGAAGCCGGTGAGGAGATCGTGATCGCACGCGGCGATGAGCCGATCGCGAAACTGGTGCCCTTCGAACAGCAAAGGCAAGCGGTGCGAGGCTATGGTCGGTTCGCCCATCTGCGCGACAAGCTCCCCACAAATCTCTTTCTTGAGCCTATGTCCGAAGACGAGCTGCAAGCTTGGGAGGGCAAATACTCATTTCCAGGCGACAACGGCCAATGAGTATTCTCCTCGATACCCACGCATTTCTCTGGTGGGTTACGGCAGATCCGAGATTGAGCGCCGCAGCCAAGACGGCGATAGATGACCCAAGCACACGCCGCTGCGTCAGTTCCGTCACAGCGTTCGAAATCGCCAACAAATTCCGGATCGGCAAACTGGAAATGGCGGGCGAAATCATCGAAAGCTTCGATGCCGTGTTAGGTGACGCGGGCTTCGAAAAACTCGCCGTCACGTCCTCTCATGCTCTTCTCGCCGGCCAGATTCCGTCCGGCCATAAAGATCCTTTCGACCGAATACTGGCCGCACAAGCGAAGCTCGAAAACCTCGCTATGCTGACCATCGACCCTGCCTTCGACACCTTCGGCATCCAACGCCTCTGGTAGGTGCCGGCGGATCACTCCGCCGCCTCGGCCTTCTTCACCGGACGCCGCTGCAAAAGCTCCTTCAGAAACTGCCCCGTATAGGACGCCTCGACCTTCACCACCTCTTCCGGCGTGCCCTGGGCGACGATCTGGCCGCCGCCATCGCCGCCTTCGGGGCCGAAGTCGAGGATATAATCGGCGGTCTTGATGACCTCGAGATTGTGCTCGATGACCACGACACTATTGCCCTGGTTCACCAGTTCCTGCAGCATTTCCAGAAGCTTGGCGACATCGTGGAAATGCAGGCCGGTGGTCGGTTCGTCGAGGATATAGAGCGTGCGGCCGGTCGAGCGTTTCGACAGCTCCTTGGCGAGCTTGACGCGCTGCGCCTCGCCGCCCGACAGCGTGTTCGCCTGCTGGCCGACCTTGATATAGCCGAGGCCGACATCGAACAGCGCCTGCAGCTTGTCACGCACCGCGGGTACTGCCTGGAAAAACTCGACGCCTTCCTCGACGGTCATGTCGAGCACGTCGGCAATCGACTTGCCCTTGAAGGTGACATCCAGCGTCTCGCGGTTGTAACGCTTGCCGTGGCAGACGTCGCAGGTGACATAGACGTCGGGCAGGAAGTGCATTTCGATCTTGATCACGCCGTCGCCCTGGCAGGCCTCGCAGCGACCGCCCTTGACGTTGAACGAGAAGCGACCGGCCTGATAGCCGCGCGCCTTGGCTTCCGGCAGACCGGTGAACCAGTCGCGGATCGGGGTGAAAGCCCCGGTATAGGTCGCCGGGTTCGAACGCGGCGTGCGCCCGATCGGCGACTGGTCGATGTCGATGACCTTGTCGATGAATTCGAACCCGTCGATGCGTTCGTGCTCCGCCGGATTTTCGCGCGCGCCCATGACGCGTCGGGCGGCCGCCTTGTAGAGCGTCTCGATCAGGAAGGTCGATTTGCCACCGCCTGACACACCGGTCACCGCCGTGAACACGCCAAGCGGGATCGAGGCCGTGACGTTCTTGAGGTTGTTGCCCTTGGCGCCGACCACCTTGATCTGCTGGCCCTTCTTCGGCTTGCGCCGCTGGGCGGGCACGCTGACCCCCATCTCGCCAGTCAGGTACTTGCCCGTCAGCGATTTAGGATTGGCCATGATGTCCTGCGGCGAGCCCTGCGCGATTACCTGGCCGCCATGAATGCCGGCCGCCGGGCCGATATCGACGACATAATCGGCCGTCAGGATCGCATCCTCGTCATGCTCGACGACGATGACGGTGTTGCCGATGTCGCGCAGGTGTTTCAGCGTGTCGAGAAGCCGGGCATTGTCGCGCTGATGCAGGCCGATCGACGGCTCGTCGAGCACATAGAGAACACCGGTCAGACCCGAACCGATCTGCGAGGCAAGACGAATACGCTGGCTCTCGCCGCCCGACAGCGTGCCGGAATTGCGCGACATCGAGAGATAGTCGAGCCCGACATCATTGAGGAAGCGCAGGCGTTCGCGGATCTCTTTCAGCACGCGCACCGCGATCTCGTTCTGCTTGTCGGTGAGCTTGGCCGGCAGATCCTCGAACCAGGAACCCGCATTGCGGATTGCCATCTCCGTCACCTGGCCGATATGCAGGCCGTTGATCTTCACCGCCAGCGCCTCCGGTTTCAGGCGGAAGCCGTTGCAGGCCGGGCAGGGGGCCGCCGACATGAAGCGCTCGATCTCCTCGCGCGCCCAGGCGCTGTCGGTCTCCTTCCAGCGCCGCTCAAGGTTGGGCACGATGCCTTCGAAGGTCTTGGTCGTGGTGTAGGAGCGCGCACCATCGGCATAATGGAAGTCGATCTGCTCCTCGGTGCCGTGCAGAATTGCCTTCTGCGCGGCCTCCGAAAGATCCGACCATTTCGATGTCAGCTTGAAGCCGAAGGCCTTGCCGAGCGCTTCGAGCGTCTGGTTGTAATAGGGCGAGCTGGACTTGGCCCAGGGCGCGATCGCCCCGTCATTCAGCTTGCGATGCACTTCAGGCACGATCAACGCCTCGTCGATCTTCTGCTGCGAGCCAAGGCCATCACAGCTCGGGCAGGCGCCGAAGGGATTGTTGAAGGAGAAGAGCCTGGGCTCGATTTCCGGAATGGTGAAGCCGGAGACCGGGCAGGCGAACTTTTCCGAAAACAGCACGCGCTCATGCGTCTCGTTCAGTGACTTGTTGGCCGAGCCGCCGGCCGAGGTCTCTTCCGGCGGCAAAGGCTTGTCGGCAAATTCCGCGACCGCGAGGCCATCCGCGAGCCTGAGGCAGGTCTCCAGGCTGTCAGCGAGACGGCTTGCAATGTCGGGGCGTACCAC
>JARXAK010000098.1 GCA_029865885.1 Rhizobium sp.
CACGCTGAGCGCCCTCTCCCTCAAACATCAATGGGCCGCCTCCGGGCGGCCCATCTGCATTTTGCAACCTGTCCGCTCTCAGGCCTTCTTTTCCCAGCGACCTTCCGGTGACTGCTGCCAATAGGTCAGACTATGGCCTTCGCCCTTCAACCGTTTCCACTGCGACCGGGCCCCATCGAGCTGCTCGGCATCATAGCCATCGAAGACAAAGACGACGCGGTCATAGGTGAGGTCCGCCGGCGGCTCGGCGCCATCGACCAGAAAGCGGACGCTCGCCTGGTTGATGTTGTCCTTGCTGGTGGTCAGCAGAACCGGCTGGCGATCCGGAGAGGCACCGTCCTCCGTGCCATGCGGCAGAAAGCTCTCATCGCGATAGGTCCAGAGATGGGCGTCAAGGGCGTCGCGCCGCTCGGCGTCGCGGGTCTGCACCGCGACCCGCCAGCCGCGCTCGACACTCTTCTCCAGAAGCGGCGGAAGGGCGTCCTCCAGCTTCGATTCCGTCAGATGGTAGAAGAGCACATCGGCCACGGACGCGGTCACCCTCATTCGGCTTCGTAATGGGCGCGGACGAGCTCGTCGAGCAGCCGCACGCCGTAGCCCGAGCCCCAGGACTGGTTGATCTCGTCATTCGGCGAGCCAATGGCCGTACCGGCGATATCGAGATGCGCCCAGGGCGTGTCCTTGACGAAGCGCTTGAGGAACTGCGCTGCCGTGATCGAGCCGGCCTGCCGCCCGCCGGTGTTCTTCATGTCGGCAAACTTCGAGTCGATCAGCTTGTCGTAGTCCTTGCCGAGCGGCATACGCCACAGGCGTTCGTTGGTCGTCAGGCCTGCTGCGAGCAGCTTCTCGGACAGGCCGTCATCATTGGAGAACAGGCCCGCATGCAGGTTGCCGAGGGCGACGCCGATTGCGCCCGTCAGCGTGGCGAGATTGATCATGAAAGCCGGCTGGAAGCGGTCGTTGCAATACCAGAGGGCATCGCAGAGCACCAGGCGGCCTTCGGCATCCGTGTTGATGACTTCGATCGTCTGGCCAGACATCGAGGTAACGATATCGCCAGGGCGCTGGGCGTTGCCGTCGGGCATGTTTTCGACGAGGCCAAGGATACCGATGGCGTTCACGCTGGCCTTGCGGGCGGCCAATACATGCATCAGACCGGCAACAGCGGCCGCACCGCCCATGTCGCCCTTCATGTCTTCCATGCCACCGGCCGGCTTGATCGAGATACCACCGGTGTCGAACACGACACCCTTGCCGACAAAGGCGACCGGCTTGTCCTTCGACTTGCCGCCCTTCCACTGCATGACGACGAGGCGCGGCGGACGCACCGAGCCCTGAGCCACGCCAAGAAGCGCGCCCATACCAAGCTTCTTCATCTCCTTCTCGGTCAGGATCTCGACTTCGACACCGAGCTTTTCGAGCTCCTTGGCCTTGGCGGCGAATTCGAGAGGCCCGAGAACGTTGGCAGGCTCATTGACCAGATTGCGAGCAAGGATCACGCCGTCGGCAATGGCTTCGGCTTCGGCAAAGGCCTTCTTGGCCGCAGACGCCTGTGCGGTCACGATCGTCACCTTCACCGTCTTGTCGGCCTTGTCCTCGTCGTCCTCGGCCTTCTTCTTGGTCTTGTAGTTATCGAACTTGTAGGCGCGCAGCAGCATGCCGAGCGCGAAATCCGCAGCCGCCTTGGGCGAGACAGCAAGGTCCGGCGCATCAAGATAGATCGCCACCGTCTCAGCACCCTTGAGAGCAGAGGTCGCGACACCGCCAGCCTTCAGCCAGTCATGAGCACTCAGAGCATCACCCTTGCCGAGGCCAAGCACCACGATCCGATCGAGCGGCGAACCATGCGGGGCGATAATGTCGAGTGTCGCGAGCGACTTGCCGGTGAACCTACCGGCCTTGGCGGCGCGTGCATACACGCCTGCCGGATCCGCCTCGGAGGCCCCCGCCGGCTTGTCTGCGCCTGACGTCGTCAACAGGATGGCGAGCCCCCCTGTGGCGGTATGCGACTTGGCGAAGGAGACGGCGAGTTTCAACGACATGGCGGGCACCTTGAATATGGGATGAGAGGATCTCGGGGGATCATGGTCTTTTCGCGAACGATGGCAAGAGTTTGACCGGGCATTCCTTTCCCAATCCCCGGATTGCGGCAGTGTCACCCAAGCGTGTCCGATTTATCGCGGTAAGACAAAAAACAGGTTGAGGAAGCCGGGGAAAATACCATCCTTCAGTCGCCAAATTGCCGCAAGCGTTGTAGACAAAGCCGATCCTCGGCGCGGCATATGCGTGTCGCGTCTGCAAGGGAACCCTATGAAGATACTGGAACAATACATCCTGCGACGGGTTGTCCTGATGTTCACGACAGCGCTGTTACCAGTGCTGGCGATCATCTGGACGACGCAGGTGTTGCGCCGTATCAACCTGGTAACGGACAGCGGCCAGTCGGTCGGCTCGTTCATGTTGCTGGCAACGATGATCCTGCCGACCATCATCGCGACCGTCCTGCCTTTCGCGCTCGTCATCGGCATCACCCATACGCTGACCACGATGAACAACGATTCGGAGCTTGCGGTCATCGATGCGGCCGGCGCGCCGAGGCGGACGATCCAGCGTCCGTTGTTGATGCTGGCGGGTGGGCTTTCCGTCTTCTCGCTCGTCATGATGGGCTTCGTCGAGCCTGCCATGCGGGTCAATGTGCGGACGATGATCGCCACCGCTTATGCCGACCTTCTCTCCTCCGTGATCGAAGAAAAAACATTTCGCCAGATCGAGCCCGGTCTCTTCGTCCAGATCTCAGAACGGCAAGCGGGCCGCAAGATGAAGGGGCTGCTGGTTGCCGATTCGCGCGACCCCTCTTCCGAACTCATCTATTACGCGCGTGAGGGTGCCGTCGAAGAAACCGGCAAGGCGCTGGTCATGCAGGACGGCGAAGTGCAGCGGAAGGCGCCGAACGGTGACGTGACCGTCATCCGTTTCGACCGTTACGCCTTCGACCTTTCCGACCTCTCCGAGGAACGTGGCCAGGCGCGGTACGGCGCCAAGGACCGCGACCTGTTCTACCTGATGGATCCCGACCCGCTGGACGATCGCTATGTCAGCAATCCAAACGACTTCACGGCAGAACTGCACCGCCGCATCAGCGCCGCGTTCTTCCCGCTTGTCTTTGCCGTGATCAGCCTGATGATATGTGGCGACGCCCGCTCCCATCGCGAGGCACGGATTCATCCCATGGCATCCGCCCTGATCATGGCGCTCGCGCTCTTCTGGGCTTCGAACTACGTGACGTCGCTTGCCGAAACGTCTCCGACCTTCGTTCCTCTGCAATACATGATCCCGCTCGCCAGCGGCGGCGCTGCGGCCTTCATGCTGGCAACGAATCGCAGCCCTCGACTGCCCAAGGCGGTTTCCGCTCTTCTGACCAAGATTGTGGCGGTCACCCAGAAGCGCCTGGGTGCGAACGCGGGAGGGGCCGCATGATCTGGACCCTCGGCCTGTATTTCTTCCGCCGCTACATGATGACGACGCTCTGGTTCTTCCTCGGCGTCATCTCGATCACCTATCTCATCGACTTCACCGAGACGTCCGGACGCTTCGACAATCTCCCCGGATATTCGGTGACCGGGGTCCTGTACCTGACGGCGCTGCGCCTGCCGCTCATCCTGCAACAGACGGTCCCGTTCATCGGGCTCTTCGTCGGCATGGCAACGCTGATCGGGCTCAACCGTAAATCCGAGCTGGTCGTCGCGCGCGCTGCCGGCATTTCCGTCTGGCAATTCATGGCGCCTTTCCTGATCGGCGCGACACTGGTCGGATTGGCAACCACGCTTGTCATCAATCCGCTGGCGGCCTGGGGAGAGCGCCAGGGCACCGAGATTGAAACGAAGTGGCGCGAAACGGCAGGCAGCGCGAAACCCACGCCGATCCCGTGGCTTCGCCAGTCCAGCGGCGACAATGACGTGGCGCTGGGCGCCCGCGCCGTGCTGGAAGATGGAACCCTTCTGGTGGACGCCGTTCTGCTGCACTTCGACAAGGAAGGCCGCATCGTTTTGCGGCAGGATGCACACACCGCGACCTTGAAAGATGGTTACTGGAAGCTTACCGACGTGCTTGAGACACGTCCCGGCGAGATCCAGACCCGTCTTGCAGAGGCGCGGGTGGAAACGAACCTCAACGAGGAATTCGTACAGCAACGCCTCGCAAAGCCGGAAAGCGTTGCTTTTTATGATCTTTTTCAGAAAATTGAAGTGGCCAAGTCATTCGGGATAGCCCCGCATGCACTGGAAACCCAATTCCATTCGCTGCTTTCTCTGCCGTTCCTGATGGTTGCAATGACGCTGATTGCGGCAACCGTCTCGCTGAAATTCAGCCGTATCAACCAATCGAGAACGGTGATTCTCGGTGGAATATTGTCAGGCTTCGTGCTTTATGTTGTCTCTGTGCTCGTCAGGGCATTCGGAAGCAGCGGCGTCATGCCGCCATATGTTGCGGCCTGGGTCCCAGTTGTCGTAGCGATGGCATTGGGGGCAACGATTCTGCTTCACAAGGAGGATGGTTAGTGGCGGTAAAAGACCGCGGGAATATCAGGAGGCTCTCAGTAGCCCTGCTGACCAGTGTCGCTGTGTGCGCTATGGCGCCCGCTGCGCCTCTCGTGCATGCGCAGAGCCTGTCCGACTCAGCGTCGGTGGCAGGCAACGTCCCTGATGACGCGAAGCTGCTTCTGGCAGCCAATGAACTCGTTTATGACCGTGATGCCGAACGCGTTGTCGCGAACGGTGCGGTGCAGATCAATTATGCCGGCTACCAGATGGTGGCCCGACAGGTCGTGTACGATCAGAAGACGGGTCGCGTCACAGCGGCCGGCAACATTGAATTGGTGGAACCGACGGGCAACCGCATCTATGCGGATTCGCTCGACGTCACCGACAATTTCTCCGACGGTTTTCTGCGCGCCCTGCGCATGGAAAGCACTGATAACACCCGTCTCGTTGCCGAAAGCGCAGAGCGCGTTGGCGGCACACAGATGATCCTGCACAAGGGCGTCTATACGGCGTGCCTTCCCTGCGCCGAGAACCCCTCCCGTCCGCCGCTCTGGCAGGTGAAGGCGGAGCGTGTCGTTCAGGATGGCACCAAGAAGACGGTACGCCTGGAAAAGGCGCGGTTCGAACTGTTCGGCAAGTCGCTTGTGACGCTGCCTTTCATTGAAGTGCCTGACAACACCGTCAAGCGGAAGTCCGGTTTCCTGTTCCCGCAATTCCGCTCTGCCGAAAACGTCGGCGTCGGCATTTCTGTTCCCTACTACATCGCGATTGCCCCGGACCGCGATGCAACGGTCACGACAACCGGTTTCAGCAGCCAGGGCGCCCTGGTCGAAGTCGAATTGCGCCAGCGCTTTGAAAAGGGGCAGGCCAATCTCCGTTTCGCCGGCATCAACCAGATGGACAGCGAGGCATTCACTGCCGGCACGAGCGACGCAGCAAGAGACACGCGCGGCCTCGTCGCATCGAAGGGCGAGTTCAAGATCAATCCTCGCTGGACATTCGGCTGGGATGTCATGTTGCAGAGCGACAACAACTTCGCGCGCACCTATGGCGTCGAAGGTCTGAATTCATCGACCCACACGAATGTCGTGTACCTGACCGGCGTCGGCGAGCGTAATTTCTTCGACATGCGCGGCTACTACTTCGACGTTCAGGACGCGGATCTGAACAATACGTCTGAGAAGAAGCAGGCCACCGTCCTGCCGGTCATCGACTACAGCTATTACGCACCGGAGCTCGTCGCAGGCGGACAGCTTTCGGGAACGCTGAATTTCACGTCGCTGTCACGCTTCTCCAGCGAGTTCGCGGATATGAACCGCGATGGCTCATTTGATGTCTATCGTGGGCTCAAGGGCCACATGAACCGGCTGACAAGCGAGCTCGAATGGGAGCGGACCTTCGACGGTCCGGGCGGATTGCAGATTACGCCGCTTCTGGCTGCGCGTGGCGATGTCTATGGACTGGCCATGGACGCTCCCGGCAACTATACCGGAGGCTACACCAGCAATGATGCGCCCGGTCGCTATATGCTGACGGCCGGCATCGAGGCCCGTTATCCCTGGCTCATCACCACGGCGAACAGCTCTCACATTATTGAACCGATCGCCCAGATCTTTGCGCGCAACAACGAGAACCTGGCGGGTCAGCTGCCCAATGAAGATGCTCAAAGCCTCGTCTTTGATGCCAGTAACCTCTTCTCGCGCAACAAGTTCTCCGGCTTCGACCGCGTCGAGGGTGGTACACGCGCGAATGTCGGGATGCGCTATACAGGCAGCTTCGACAACGGGATTGGCGTGCGTGCCGTCCTCGGTCAGTCTTACCATCTGGCCGGCTTGAACTCGTACGCCACCGACGATCTGCTGGCTGTCGGGACACGCTCCGGCCTTGAGACGGATGTTTCGGACTATGTCGCATCGGCCGGTTTCGAGCTGCCGATCGGGCTGTCGCTGAGCGCCGGCGTGCGCCTGGACGAGAAGTCGCTTGATGTTCGCCGTACCGACCTCAACGCGACCTATGCTCAGGACCGTTTCGAAACGAGCCTGACCTTCACCCAGGTTGACGCACGTCCTGAATACTCGTTCCGCAACGACAACCAGACCATCACCAGTTCCACGACCGTGAAGGTCACCGAAAACTGGTCGGTGTTCGGTTCGTTGAACTACGACATCGATGCCGACAAGTTCAACCGTCGCAGCGTGGGCCTGTCCTATGCCGACGAGTGCACGGTCTTCTCGATCGCCTATTCGGACAAGTATGATCCGAACGCGTCGACGGCAAACGACTGGACGATCGGCGGACGGCTCGTCTTCCGCACTCTCGGAGAGATCAATCTCAGCGACACCTCCTTCGAGTGATGGAGCGCCGCCGCGATCAAGGTCATTGTTTCGCCGCATGGATTGTGCAATCCGTGCGGCGGTTCTAAAATCCGTTCAATGATGTACGTCCGGAGGATGACTTGTGCTCCGGAGAAAGGATGACAGATGGCTATTGCGAAGAAGAGCACCGGTCTGCTGCTTGCCGGCGTCATCGCGCTGTCCTTAAGCGTTAGCCCCACTCCGCTTGTTGCTCCGGCTCAGGCCGCAACATCGGTCGTCGCTGTCGTCAACAAGACCGCGATCACGAGTGGAGATGTCGGCCGTCGCGTGGCTTTCCTGCGTTTGCAGCGTCGCAGCGGCAATCTCCAGAAGATCGCCAAGGACGAGCTCGTCAGCGAAGCGCTGAAGCGCGAGGAAATCGCCCGTGTTGGCATGTCCGTCAGCACGGCTGAAGTCGACGCCTCGTTCGAACGCTTTGCATCGTCCAACAAGCTCTCGGTGTCGCAGCTCAACTCCGTGCTCGATCAGGCCGGCGTCGGTGCGGCTCATTTCAAGGCGTTTATCGCCGTCTCCATGAGTTGGCCTCGCCTGGTGAATGCCCGCTACGGTGCGGGTTCCCGTGGCCGTCTTTCGAACCAGGATCTTGTCACGCGCCTGCTGGAAAACAAGCAGAAGCCGGTCACGACGGAATACTTCCTCAAGCAGGTGATCTTCGTGGTGCCGGCATCGAAGAAGGGGATCGCTGGCAAGCGCAAGGCGGAAGCCGAGAAGTCCCGTGCGTCCTTCCCGGGCTGTGACCAGGCGATGGACTTTGCCAAGAACTATCTTGATGTCTCGATCCGCAATCTCGGCCGCGTTCTCGAGCCGGAACTGCCGCCGGAATGGAAGCCGCTGATCGAGAAGGCCAAGGGCGGCACGACGGCCACCCGCGTGACCGATCGTGGCGTCGAGTATCTTGCGATCTGCAACCAGCGTCAGGTTTCCGACGACGTTGCTGCGGAAGTCGTGTTCCGCGCCGAAGATATCGGCAAGGAGCAGGAAGGCGAGAATCCGAACTCCGATAAATATCTCGAAGAACTGCGCTCGAAGGCCCAGATCGTATTGCAATAAACGGCGAAAGGCCGATCCATGACCCATGGTGTCCTTCCGCTAGCGCTCAGCCAGGGCGATCCGGCCGGGATCGGACCGGATATTGCCCTCCAGGCCTGGCTGCGGCGGGATGAACTCGGCCTTCCGCCTTTTCTTTATGTCGGCGACCCCGCCGTGCTTCAGGTGCGTGCCCGCCAGTTGGAACTGGATGTGGCGATCGCGGAGACAGATGCGGCGCACGCCAGAGAGATATTTGATAGAGCACTGCCGGTCCTGACGATCCCGACCGGTGTCGATGTGCTGGCCGGCAAACCCCACGTGGCGAATGCCCGGGGCACGATTTCCGCCATCGAGACAGCCGTCTCCCTGTGTCTCGCGGGTGCGGTCCGTGCCGTGGTGACCAATCCCATCGCCAAGTCCGTGCTTTATGAAGCCGGCTTCGGTTTTCCCGGACACACCGAATTCCTTGCCGATCTTGCAGCGCGCGCCACAGGCCAAGCCGTGACACCGGTCATGATGCTCGCGGGCCCGAAGCTGAAGGCCGTGCCCGTCACCATCCATATCCCGATCAAGGATGTGCCCTCTGCCCTCACAGAAACGCTGGTGGTGGAGACATGCCGGATCGTGGCCCGTGATCTCGCGGCTCGCTTCGGCATGGCCTCGCCGCGTCTGGCGGTGGCCGGGCTCAACCCGCATGCGGGCGAAAACGGGGCGATCGGCCACGAGGATGACGACATCATCCATCCCGCAATCCGCAGTCTGCGCGACGAAGGGATCGATGCCTTCGGCCCCCTGCCCGCCGATACCATGTTCCACGACGATGCACGAAGCCGATATGACGTCGCGATCTGCATGTATCATGATCAGGCACTGATCCCGGCCAAGGCGCTCGGCTTCGACGACAGTGTCAATGTAACCCTTGGCCTGCCCTTCATCCGCACCTCGCCCGACCACGGGACGGCCTTTGGACTGGCAGGCAGCGGTTTTGCAAAGGAAACCAGCCTGGTGGCAGCATTGCAGATGGCCGATCGTATGGCGCACACACAGGACACGTCCGTCTGATGGCTGCGCTTGATGGACTGCCGCCGCTGCGCGACGTGATCGCGCGCCATGGCCTCGACGCCAAGAAGGCGCTCGGACAGAACTTCCTTCTCGATCTGAACCTCACCCAGAAGGTGGCCCGCAATGCCGGCTCGCTGGAAGGCATCACGGTGATCGAGGTCGGCCCCGGCCCCGGCGGGCTCACCCGCGCCATCCTCGCGCTTGGCGCGAAGAAGGTCATCGCGATCGAGCGCGATCCGCGCTGTCTGCCAGCGCTGCAGGAAATCGCCGATCACTATCCGGGTCGCCTCGAAGTGATCGAAGGAGACGCGCTGAAGACCGATTTCGAGACTTTGGCGCATGGCGAGCCGGTCAAGATCATCGCGAACCTGCCCTACAATGTCGGGACACAGTTGCTCGTCAACTGGCTGCTGCCCGGGCAGTGGCCGCCGTTCTGGCAGTCCCTGACCCTGATGTTCCAGAAGGAAGTGGGACAGCGGATCGTGGCCCGTGAGGATGACAATCATTACGGGCGGCTGGGCGTGCTCTGCGGCTGGCGCACCGACGCCCATATGGCCTTTGACATCCCGCCGCAGGCCTTCACACCACCGCCCAAGGTCACCTCGACCGTGGTCCATCTGGTGCCGATCGAAGAGCCCCTGCCCTGCGATCCTGACAAGCTGGAAAAGGTGACGCTCGCCGCCTTCGGGCAGCGGCGCAAGATGTTGAGGCAGAGCCTCAAGCCGATCGGCGGGGAAGCGCTTCTTGCCCGGGCCGAGATTGATCCCCAACGCCGGGCGGAAACGCTCAGCGTCGAGGAATTCTGCCGGCTCGCCAATCTGCTGTGATGAGCCGACGGAACCGTATCAGGCGGCTTCACGGTCGCGGCGGCGGGCTTCGTTTCCAGGAAGCTTGAACAGGGCTATCTGGCCATTCAACCGGTCGGCTTCGGCGGCCACGCTCGACGTTGCCGCGCTCGCCTCCTCAACCATCGCCGCATTCTGCTGGGTCACCTGATCCATCTGGCTGACAGCCTGGCTGATTTCGTTGAGCGCCGCTGATTGCTCCTTGGCAGCCGCAACGATGCCCGTGACGCGTTCGTGGATCTTCATCACATGGTCCTCGATGCCCTTCAGCGTGTCGCCGGTTTCATGAACCAGACGGACACCCGCTTCGACTTCCTGAGTCGATCGGTTGATCAGGGCCTTGATCTCGCGGGCGGCATTTGCCGAGCGCTGGGCAAGTTCACGCACTTCCTGAGCGACAACGGCGAACCCTTTGCCGGCCTCTCCGGCACGTGCCGCTTCCACACCGGCATTCAGCGCGAGCAGGTTGGTCTGGAAGGCGATCTCATCGATCACCGAGATAATCTGGCTGATCTGCCCGGACGACTGCTCGATATGGTGCATCGCCTTGACCGTATCGGTGACGACGGCGCCAGATCTTTGCGCGGTCAGTGTCGCCTGACGCACCAGATGCCCGGCCTCCTCGGCGCGTTGGGCGGAACTTGTCATGGTCGCGGTAATCTCGGTGATGGAGGCGGCCGCCTCCTCAAGGGCTGCCGCCTGGCGTTCCGTACGGCGGGCGAGATCATCCGCTGCAAGCTGCAGCTCCTGGGAGCCGCCATGCAACTGGCCGGTGCTCTGGCGGATCGTCGACATTACGCCGCACAACCGCTCCATCGAACCATTGAAGCTGACGCGAAGCGGATCGAGCGACGTCGCGAATGGCTTGGACAGGCGAAAGCCGATCTCGCCCGATGAAAGCGCATCCAGACCACCGGCGAGTTGCTCCACCGCGAAGGCGATCTCGGCAGCACGTTCGGCCCGCTCCCGCTCGGCCTCGAGCTCTGCGGCGCGTTTGACGCGCTCGGCCGCTTCCTGCTCCTCGCGTTCCTTCACCATGCGGGCCTTGGCAAGCGCTATGTATTCGGTGACGGCGCGCCCCATCTGGCCGATCTCGTCCTTGCTCTCCGAGCGGATCAGATCGACTTCAACATTGCCGGCGGCCAGATCATTCATCGTCCGCGTCAGGCGGCGCAGAGGACGCACGACGGTGAGAGACAGCGAGATGGCGAAGAAGCAGGCAAAGGTCAGGACAGAGCCGGTGATCCCGGCAACACGCAGAAGGTGATGATATTCGTCGTCGGCCATCGTCTGGGCGTCCACGACGATTGTCGCCAGTGTCTCGTTTTCGAGTTCCTTCAGACGCTCGATGCGGCGGGCGGACCGCTCAAGCCACTCACCACTGTCAAAGGCGCTGAGGTCGGCGGACAGGCCTCCCACCATCATCCGGGATCGGATGTCCTCGACCGCGTCTGCATCCGGCGTATGCAGGGACTGGCGGTAGTGTTCCCGATCCGCGTCGGGAAGCAGTTCGAGATACTGGTCGATCAGTGATTTCTGCGAACCGAACATGCCGATGAAATCGAGATAATGCGCCTCGTCGAACTTGCCTTCCGAGATGAAGGCATGCCCCAGATTGCGTTCCTGGCCCGCCACTTCCTTGGCATTCATCAGAAGGCTGTAGGCCATCATCTTGCCCACCACACCTCTGGCACCGGCGGCGAGCGAGAACTCCCGCGAGACATTCATCAGACGGTGAATGAGGT
>JARXAK010000238.1 GCA_029865885.1 Rhizobium sp.
CCGGCGAACACGACATGTCGGACAACATCATCCATCTGGTGCTGGCCCGTATCGAGGGCGCGCCTGAGGGCACCAAGGGCATCTCGCTCTTCATCGTGCCGAAGTTCATGGTCGGCGACGACGGTTCGGTGGGCGCCCGCAACACGGTTTCCTGCGGCGCCATCGAGCACAAGATGGGCATTCACGGCAACGCCACCTGCGTGATGAACTATGACGAGGCGACCGGCTATCTGATCGGGGCCGAGAACAAGGGCTTAGCTGCCATGTTCGTCATGATGAACGAGGCCCGCCTCGGCGTCGGTCTGCAGGGCCTGTCGATCTCCGAAATCGCCTATCAGAACGCCGCAAACTATGCCCGCGAGCGCATCCAGGGTCGCTCGCTGTCGGGCGTCAAGGCGCCCGAAAAGAAGGCCGACCCGATCATCGTCCACCCCGACATTCGTCGCGTGCTGCTGACGATCAAGTCCTTCAACGAAGCCGGTCGCGCCTTCACGCTGTGGACGGCGCTGAAGTCCGATATCGCGCACCGCTCGGGCGACGCCGCTGAAAAGCAGCTTGCCGACGACGTGCTCGGCCTGATGACGCCGATCCTCAAGGGTGTCCTGACCGACAAGGGCTTCGACCATGCGGTCATGGCCCAGCAGGTCTATGGCGGTCACGGCTATATCGAAGAATGGGGCATGAGCCAGTATGTCCGCGATGCCCGCATCGCGATGATCTACGAAGGCGCCAACGGCATCCAGGCGCTCGACCTCGTCGGCCGCAAGCTCGGTCTCAACGGCGGTCGCGCCGTCATGGCCCTGTTCAAGGAAATCGGTGATTTCTGCGAAGAGAACCGCTCGGACGAAAACCTCGCTGCCTTCACCAAGAGCCTGAAGAAGGGCCTGAACGACCTGCAGGCCGCGACCATGTGGTTCATGCAGAATGCCATGGCCAAGCCCGACAATGCCGGCGCCGGCTCGACCGACTACATGCATCTCTTCGGTCTCGTCGTGCTCGGCTACATGTGGGCGAAGATGGCCAAGGCCGCCAACGACAACCTGGCCGCAGGGTCTGGCGATGCCGACTACTACAAGAACAAGCTGTTGACCGGCCGTTTCTACATGGAGAAGGTCATGCCGGAAACGGCCCTGCGCAAGGCCCGTATCGAAACCGGTGCCGACAGCCTGATGGAAATGGCCGCGGAAGCGTTTTGATTGAGCGACCTGCTCCCTCCCCCTTGTGGGGAGGGTTGGGGAGGGGAAATGGCGACGAAATCTGATTTGACGGATTGGGTAGTTGATGCGCTTCGGAGCAACAACGGCGAAGGTTCAATCCTGTATGTCGCCCGCTACATCTGGGAGCATCATCAGAAAGATCTTGAAGGCTCAGACCTTTTCTATTCGTGGCAGTACGACATGCGATGGGCTGCCACTGAATTGCGAAAGAGAGGCCTCCTTGTGGCGGCAGATGATGACCGTCGCGGTAAGTGGACACTAAAATAATACCTAGCGGGGCTAGATTACTCCAAGGGAGAGAGACGATGACTGAAGTCTTCATTTACGACCACGTGCGCACGCCCCGCGGGCGCGGCAAGAAGGACGGATCGCTGCACGAAGTGCCGACCCCCCGTCTGGCCGCCAAGACGCTCGAAGCGCTGCGCGACCGCAACGGCCTCGATACCTCCACCGTTGACGACATCATCTTCGGCTGCGTTGACCCGGTCATGGAAGCCGGCGCCGTGATCCCGAAGGCCGCCGCCTTCGAGGCTGGCTATGATTTCGCCGCCCCAGGCATCCAGATCTCGCGCTTCTGCGCCTCCGGCCTCGACGCGATCAACCTCGCTGCCGGCAAGGTCAAGGCTGGCTCGGATGACATCGTCATTGCCGGTGGCGTGGAAAGCATGTCCCGCGTCGGCATGGGCATGTCGGGCGGTGCCTGGTACATGGATCCCTCGGTCAACTTCCCCGGCTATTTCATGCCGCAGGGTGTGTCTGCCGACCTGATCGCCACCAAGTATGGCTTCACCCGCGACGACGTCGACGCCTATGCCGTCGAGAGCCAGAAGCGCTCCGCCGCCTCCTGGGCGGCCGGCAACTTTTCGAAGTCCGTCATCCCGGTGAAGGACGGCAACGGTCTCGTCATTCTCGACCGCGACGAACACATGCGCCCCGGCACCGACATGCAGTCGCTGGCAAGCCTCAACCCGTCCTTCCAGATGCCCGGCGAAATGGGCGGCTTCGAAGCCGTCGCCATCCAGGCGCATCCGGAAATCGAGCGTATCAACTACATCCACCATGCCGGCAATTCGTCCGGCATCGTCGATGGTGCTGCTGCCGTTCTCGTCGGCTCCAAGGCCGGCGGTGAGGCTATGGGTCTGAAGCCGCGCGCCCGCATCCGCGCCTTCACCAATATCGGCTCCGACCCGGCGCTTATGCTGACCGGCCCTGTTGACGTGACGGAAAAGCTCCTGAAGCGCACCGGCATGAAGATCTCCGATTTCGACCTGTTCGAACTCAACGAAGCCTTCGCCGCCGTCGTCCTGCGCTTCATGCAGCATTTCAACGTCGACCATTCGAAGATGAACGTCGCTGGCGGCGCGATAGCCATGGGCCATCCGCTCGGTGCCACCGGCGCGATGATCCTCGGCACGGTTCTCGACGAGCTGGAACGCCGTGATCTCAACACCGCGCTGGTCACGCTCTGCATCGGCGCCGGCATGGGCACGGCGACGGTAATCGAGCGCGTTTGATGGGGTCCAACCCTCCCCCTTGTGGGGAGGGTGGCCGGCAGGCGGGAGGGGCCTTTGCACAGGATCCCCTCCCCAACCCCTCCCCACAAGGGGGAGGGGCTTAACCCCGCCAGATCGCACCCAACGAGGAGCGGCGGCAACATCGGCGAATTCAAGGGAAGAGGAATCCCATCATGACCTACAAGAACTTCACCATCGAGACCGACGCAGACGGCATTGCCCTCGTCACTTGGGACATGCCCGACAAGTCGATGAACGTCTTCACAGTCGAAGTCATGGACGAGATCGAGAAGATCCTCGACCAGACCGTTGCCGATGACGGCGTCAAGGGTGTGGTCTTCACCTCCGGCAAGTCCGCCTTCTCCGGTGGCGCCGACCTCACCATGATCAAGGGCATGTTCGAGACGATCGCCGCCGAGCGGATCAAGGATCCGGCCTCCGCCATGCAGAAGATCTTCGACGCCGTCGGTCGCATGACCTGGCTCTGGCGCAAGATCGAGACCAACGGTAAGCCCTGGGTCTCCGCCATCAACGGCACCTGCATGGGTGGCGCCACCGAACTGTCGCTCGCCTGCCATGGCCGCGTGGCCTCGAACGCCAAGTCGGTGAAGATCGGCCTGCCCGAAGTCAAGGTCGGCATCTTCCCCGGCGCCGGCGGCACGCAGCGCGTGGCACGTCTCGCCAACACGCAGGATGCCCTGCAAATGATGACCACTGGCCAGACACTGTCGGCTGCCCGCGCCAAGGCGATGAACCTGGTGCATCAGGTCGTCGAACCGGGCGAACTGATCAATGCCGCCAAGCAGATGATCAAGGATGGTCTGAAGCCGGTTGCCCCCTGGGACGAAAAGGGCTTCAAGGTTCCAGGCGGCGGCATCTGGACGCCAGCTTCTGCCCAGCTCTGGCCGGCAGCCTCGGCCATCCTGCGCCGTGAAACCGCTGGCAATTATCCGGCTGCGCTCGCCATCCTGAAATGCGTCTATGAAGGCCTGCAGGTTCCTTTCGATACGGGCCTGAAGATCGAGCAGCGCTATTTCACCGAGATCCTGCAGACCACCGAGGCCTTCTCGATGATCCGCTCGCTCTTCGTCTCGATGCAGGAGCTGAACAAGGGCGCCCGCCGCCCCGCCGGTCAGCCGAAGTCCGAGATCAAGAAGGTCGGCGTCGTCGGCGCCGGTTTCATGGGCGCGTCGATCGCCTATGTGACCGCTGCAGCCGGCATCAATGTCGTGCTGATCGACCGTGACATGGAAGCCGCCGGCAAGGGCAAGACCCATTCCGAGGGCCTGGTTGCTGGCGCTGTCGGTAAGGGAAAGCTGACCAAGGATGACGGCGACAAGCTGCTCGCCCTGATCACGCCGTCTGATGACTACGGCACTCTCGCCGATGCCGATCTCGTCATCGAGGCCGTCTTCGAAGACCGCGATGTCAAGAAGGCCGTCATCGAAAAGGTCGAGGCCGTGCTGCCCGAAGGCGCGATCTTTGCCTCTAACACCTCGACCCTGCCGATCACCGGCTTGGCCGGGAACTCCAAGCGTCCGGTCGATTTCATCGGCATCCACTTCTTCTCGCCGGTCGAGAAGATGATGCTGACGGAAGTCATTCTCGGCAAGGAAACAGGCGACAAGGCGCTGGCCGTGGCCCTCGACTATGTCGCCGCGATCAAGAAGACCCCGATCGTCGTCAACGACACCCGTGGCTTCTTCGTCAACCGTTGCGTCCTGCGCTACATGGCCGAGAGCTACAACATGCTCATCGAAGGCGTGCCGCCGGTGATGATCGAGAATGCCGCGAAGTTCGCCGGTATGCCGGTCGGTCCGCTGGCGCTGAACGACGAAGTGGCAATCGACCTCTCCTACAAGATCCTGAAGGCCACCGTCGCCGATCTCGGCGAAAAGGCCGTCGACCCGCGCCATATGGAGCTGGTCGCCCGCATGGTCGAAAAGGAAGAGCGCTTTGGCCGCAAGAACGGCAAGGGCTTCTACGACTATCCGGCAAAGCCCGCCAAGAAGCATGTCTGGCCGGGCCTGAAGGATCTTCATCCGCAGCAGAAGCCGGAAGCCGTCAACGTCAAGACGCTGCAGGAACGCTTCCTTGCGACGATCGCACTGGAAGCCGCCCGCACCGTCGAGGAAGGCATCGTCACCGACCCGCGCGAAGCCGATGTCGGCTCGATCCTCGGCTTTGGCTTTGCACCTTACACCGGTGGCGCCCTGTCCTATATCGACGGCATGGGCGTGAAGAACTTCGTAAGCCTCTGCGAACGTCTCGCGAAGGATTACGGCGCTCACTTCACCCCGACGCCGCTGCTCAAGGACATGGCAGCCAAGGGCGAAACCTTCTACGGCCGCTTTGACCCCTACGGCGAAGCCGCCAAGGCTGCTTGAGGGAAGTCAGCGACGATTCCACTTGCGCCAACTCTATCTCCCCCTTGGCGGGGGAGAATGGAATTTCAGCTCTTGGCGCAGCTAAGTGCTAGAAATTCCAAGAGAGCGACTGTGCACTTGGTCAAGCGTTTTTTGGTTGCCATGGCTGGTTCTCGCGGATCATTGCGTTGAGGATGGTGAGGAGTTTTCTGGCCATGGCGATGATGGCAACCTTGGGCGGTTTGCCGGCATCAAGAAGACGTTG
>JARXAK010000117.1 GCA_029865885.1 Rhizobium sp.
TTCCAGAACGGTCCGCTGATGACGATACAGACGGCGCTCCAGAAGCCCGCGTTCAGCGCCAGGATCAGGCCGAGGCGGTGGATGCCCAGCGTGCCGATCGAGTAGCCGATGATGTCGCGGAAGAATGTGTCTTCGTATTCCGGGGTCTTCACCTCGGCCTGCTTGCCGGCCTCGGTGTTCGAGGCGCCCGGATTGGCGGCGGACAGGATCAGACCGCCATGCAGGGAGAGCGCCAGCGTCGTGGTGAAGAAGAAGGTCACCGCGATCATATGCGCCGGATTGTAATGGAAATGCAGATACTGGTAGCCGACGTTCGAGACCCAGTCGAGATGGCTGAAGATGCCATAGGGGAAGCCATGGCCCCAGGCGCCCAGCAACAACGGACGGAAAACGACGAGCGTCGTATAAGCGAAGATCGCGAAGGAAAAGGCGAAGGGCACGTGGTAGCCCATGCCGAGCTTGCGGCAGATTTCCACTTCGCGCAGCGCCCAGGAAATGAAGGCACCCAGCGCGCAGACTGTCACGATCTGCCAGAGGCCGCCTTCCTTCAGGGGGGCAAGCGCCAGACCATAGGACAGGTCGGGCGGCGCGATCGAGATGCGCCAGATGTTCCAGGTCGGACCAATGGCCGCGCCATAAATCAGAAGTGCGGTCCCGAGGATCGCGAAGAAAGCCGTGGTGACGCCGAAGAAGCCCACATAGAAAGGCCCCACCCAGAAGTCAAAGAGATCGCCTCCGAGCAGCGTCCCGCCTCGTACGCGATATTTGCGTTCAAAACTCAGCAGCGCCATGTTCGTTTCCTCCAGAGGTGATCAGCCAGGCGGCGTTGTCGGGTCATGCGGGATTGGCGGCGGGCGAAACCGCGAGAATTACGCCCGCTGCCGTCTCAGGTTTTCAGCCGATCAGCCGGAAATCCACGCCTTCAGAGAGGGACTGCTCCAGGGAGCTGGTCGTGAGGGGCTTGCCCTCGAACCAGTTGTAGCGGTCCGTGCTCAGCAGGATGAAGTGGATCAGGATCGCAAGCGTGAACAGGAATACAGACAGTGCAACCAGCGCCTTGCGCGGGTCGAACATAAGCCAGACTCTCCACATATCGCGTCCTCCTCAGGCCAACATCGGCAGAAGCGTGAGAGCCGTCTGGTTAATGCCCTCGAGAGAGCTGTAACCTTCCGGACCCGGGATCCAGGGACGCCACATCCAGACCAAGATATGCGCGACGATGGCAATCGCCGTGAATATCATGAAGCCTTGGATGAAGAATCCATGGACCTCGCGCGCTTCGCTTTCGGTCAGACCCGAAAGTGAAACATTTGATGTTTCAGCCATCAAATTCACCTCCTAGTCTCGAACACCGCGGCGCCCCCGCGGCGGGGTTTCGGAAGGTCTTCTGACGGACCTGCCGGGTTCTGCCGGTGTCGAGAACACCAGCAAAGGGATCGGGTTACGCGTGGAAGGCGTAACCGGCAGCTGCATAGGCCGAGGAGCGAGCCTCGGCGAAAACGGATTGTGCCGGCCGTTCGGCGGCGGCTTCCGCATGACCCGTGAGCCTCGATGTGACGGCCGCGAACAGGCAGAGCGGATAGAGGAGCAGGTAGAGACGCCGCATCCGCTGGCGCTCGGACTGGCGGTCGCGGGTGCGACTTGAGGTCTGATCGGATCGGGTTGCAGTGATCATGGCTTCACCTCCAGTTGTCCCCTTCAGGGGTCTCGTTCCGGTATTCATGCATAGGCTCCCTCAAGGCGGGCGGCCGTCTCGACATGATGACGGGTGACTTCATGGTCTTCGGCCCGGCGGGCTTCGCGCTCTGCCGCTTCCCTCAACCGCTTGGCGGCCGAGATGCGCACGAGGACGGGCTCGTTGCCGATGAATGTTTCAAGTGAGGCCTGGGCGTCGGACTGCCAGGCCATTTCGCTGCGCGGGCGGGCGGTCGTCGCCTCGATTGCGTCGAGCTCTCCAGCGCGGGGCAGGATGTCGAACAGCATGTCGAAGAGGGCATTGCAGACCTCCTGGATCAGCCAGGCCGCTCCCGAATAGCCCATGACGGGCGTGCCGGGGTGACGGCGGACGATGGCGCCGGGATAGGAGAGCTGCACGAACTTGCCGCGCGCGCCGCGTTCGGCCATGTACATGCGCTCGTTGAACGAGCCGAACATGATCATCGGCGGCTTCTTGGCGGTGAGTTCCGCAACCTCGATATTGTCGGTCTTCGAGCCTGCCTTCCGCTGGATCGCAAAGTTGCAGGGCAGGCCCATCTCTTCCTCGAGGAAATTGCGGATGCCGCGCACATAGGTCTCGTTGGCGACGATCGCGAAGCTCGCGGTGGCGAAGAAGTCCTGGGTGACCGAGCGCCAGAGATCCCAGAGTGGCTTCAGCGTCGTGTGCTTTTCCTTCAGGATGAAGGGCTCCGGATCGAGACCCAGCATGCCGCCGAGTTCGCGCAGGAAAGCGGTCGTCGAATGGATGCCGATCGGCGCCTGCAGATAGGGGCGGTCGAGCGTCTCGCAGAGCAAGCGACCGAATTCGCGGTAGAGGCAGACATTGGCATCCGCATCGGCGAGCTTGCGCACGTCTTCGAGATGGCTGCCGAGCGGGAAGACCATGTTGATTTCCGCGCCAATGCCTTCGACGAGGCGGCGGATCTCGGCGAGGTCCGAGGGCATGTTGTAGGTGCCATAGATCGGGCCGATGATGTTGACGCGGGGCTTGGCGCCTTCAGGCCGACGGCGCGGTGCGGGCACGTTGCCGCCCTTCGGGCCGAATTCGGTCCAGAGCCATTTCAGCGCACGATCAGCGCTCTGCCACTGATCTTCGTCGATGGTGCGCGGCAGGAAACGGACGATGTTGGATCCCTCAGGCGTCACGCCGCCGCCGATCATTTCGGCAATCGAACCGGTGACGACGACGGCCGGCAGGTCCGGATCGAGCGCGAGACGCGCCCGCTTCATGGCGCCTTCCGTACCGTGTTGGCCCAGTTCGTCTTCCGACAGGCCGGAGACAACGATCGGCAGTTCGTGAGGCGGCAGCGCGTCGGTATAATGGAGGACCGAGGTGACGGGCAGGTTTTCGCAGCCCACCGGGCCGTCGATGATCACCTGCAGGCCCTTGATCGCGGTAAAGGCATAGACGCTGCCCCAGTAACCGCCGGCTCTGTCGTGGTCGAGGATCAGCATCCGACGCTCTCCCCATTGTCGACGGCGTTGCGGGATTGCTTGACCTTGGCGGCGAACTTCTTGCGATAGGCACTGCGGTCTTCGGGCACGTTCTCCCAGATGCCGGCGCCATCGCCCGTGCCGACACCTTCGAAGAAGGCGTTCATGGCGAGGAAGCGATCCTTGTTGCCGATCGCGGCATTGATGACCGCCGGCAGCGAGGCGACACCGGCCGGACCCATCAGGGGACGGGCGGAAATCAGATTGGTGAAGTAGAGGGCGGGGGTGGCGCTCTCCTTCGCCTTCTGCACCACGGGGGTCGTGCCGATCGCAAGATCCGGCTTGAATTCCTGGAAGGCGGCAAGGTCCTGCTCCAGCGAGGCCCGGAAGCGCAGTTCCACGCCATGGGCGGCCAGCCACTCGGCGTCTTCGCTGTTGTACGGCGTCTTCGGACAGGCGGTGCCGACATAACGCAGGTCCGCGCCGAGTTCGACCAGAAGGCGGGCAACGAGGAGTTCCGAGCCCTCATAGCCCGAGAGCGTGATGCGGCCATTGATCCTGTGTTCCGCAAGAGCCGCCTTGATTGCGCCACGCATCGCGTTGCGGCTGATATTGGTCTTCTCCTGGGCCACGCCACAGCTGTCGCCGATGGCCTTCAGCCAGGCATCGGTGCCATCGACGCCCACCGGGGCCGAGCCGACAATCGGGCGGCCAGCCGCCTGAAATTCGCGGATGCTCGCCGTGTAGAAGGGGTGGATTGCCGCGACCACGGCGCAGTCGAGCGCAGAATAGAGTTCGCGCCATTCACGGACCGGAACCGTCGGGCCGGCTGCAAGACCCATCGGCTCCAGCATGCCGCCGATGACCACAGGGTCAACCGGGAACATCTCGCCGAGCAGGGTGACGGTCGGTCTATCCTTCAAGCCGCCACGCGGGCGCTGGACCGGGCCTTCGCCGATTTCCTGGCGGGCATAGGAAAGCATGGCACCCGACAGCACGTCCTTCGCTTCCGCATGGGTCGGGACCCCGAAGCCAGGAACGTCGATGCCGACGATGCGCACGCCATCGATTTCGCGTGGCAGCATCCGCAACGGTACGCCAGAGGCGGAGGGCACGCAGAGGTTCGTCACGACCACGGCATCGAACTTCGCCGGGTCGGCCATCTGATGCACGGCCTCGACGATGTCCTCGTAGAGCTTGCCGGTCACCAGTGTTTCGGATGAGAAGGGCACATAGCCGACGGAGCGCTTGGCGCCGTAGAAATGCGAGGTGAAGGTCAGGCCGTAGACGCAGCAGGCCGAGCCCGAGAGGATCGTGCCGACACGGCGCATGCGAAGGCCGACGCGCAAGGACCCGAAGGCCGGGCACATCGATTGTGGCTGGTCGTGGGGACCCTTCGGATAGTCAGCTTCGAAGCGATCCATCAACTCGCCCTGGCCAGCCGCACGGGCAGCCGCCTTGGAGAGCTCAACACCACCGTGGCAGCCAATGCCGCTGCCGTCTGTACCGTCGCCAAGGACGGCGGCATCGTTGCCGACGGGAGCGGTCCCGTTGGCATCGTCCGGCTCGAATTCCTTGCGCAGGTCATCCATAATCTTCACCCGATCTCACACGTTGTCGTAGACGACTTCCAGCGACGGCCGTTTCAGCGCGCCCGTGGCGCACATGTCTTCGGGCAGGGCTGGCTGGAGCTTGTAGTCGGCGCCGGTTTCGCTGGCGTCGAAGAGGCCGAGCAGGCCATCCTGATCGAGCGGACGGGGGAGGATCGGCGGCGCTTCTGCAAGATTGATGGAGAGTGCTTCGAAGAGCGGTCCCCACTGCGAGTCATGGGTGCCAATGATCTGGTAGTTGGCACTCTTTCGCCTGATATCGTCGTCCTGCGGGATGGATGCGAGCACCGGGATGCCGACGGCGTCGGCAAAGGCCTGGGCTTCGCCCGTCCCGTCGTCCTTGTTGATGACAAGGCCGGCCACCCCGACATTGCCGCCGAGGTTGCGGAAGTATTTCACCGCCGAACAGACATTGTTGGCGACATAGAGCGACTGCAGGTCATTCGAGCCGACGACGACGACCTTCTGGCACATGTCGCGGGCGATCGGCAGGCCGAAGCCGCCGCAAACCACGTCGCCGAGGAAGTCGAGCAGGATGAAGTCGAAATCCCATTCGTGGAAACCGAGTTTTTCCAGTGTCTCGAAGCCGTGGATGATGCCGCGCCCGCCGCAGCCGCGACCGACTTCCGGTCCGCCGAGTTCCATGGCGAAGACGCCGTCACGCTTGAAGCAGACGTCGGAGATCGAGACTTCCTGGCCGGCTTCCTTGCGGCGCGAGGCCGTCTGGATGATGGTCGGGCAGGCGCGTCCGCCGAAAAGCAGCGAGGTCGTGTCGCTCTTCGGATCGCAGCCGATCAGCAGGACCTTCTTGCCGAGCTGGGCGAGCATGTAGGAGAGATTGGCGAGCGTGAAGCTCTTGCCGATGCCGCCCTTGCCGTAGATCGCGATGATCTGGGTTTCCTTGGTGACCTTGCCGGTTGCCGGCGCATCGGGTTCGATGGCGGCTTCTTCGCGAAGGTTTTCCTGCAGGCGCTCAAGTCCGTCCGGTGCGAGGTCGAGGCTCATGCGGCTTTCCTCCAGTCGATGATCATTTTCAGGCAATCGGGGTCGTTGAATGCCGTGCGATAGGCGGAAGCCGCATCGGACGGGGCGCAATGGTGTGTGATGAGGCCGCCAAGCGAGAGGCGTCCGGCTCTGACGAGTGCGAGCACCGCCTGGACATCGGCCGGTGTGAATTCTGCCGCGATGGCGATCGAGGCTTCCTTCATGAAGGCGGCCGGGAAGGCGAAATCCACACGCTCGCCGTAGAAGCCGGCAAGCACGAGCTCTCCACGGCGGTTGAGGCGCCCGATCGCCTTGTCCACCACAGTCGCGTCGCCACTGGCATCGATGATCGCTTGATGGCGCAGGTCAGGTTCGCTGTCGGGCGCCGCAACGAGATAACCTTGGGCGCCGCTGCACCTGGTATCGCGGGTTTCCCAGACGGTGGGCGGAGGATTTCCTGTGGCGACGATCACGCGGGCAATCAAGCGCCCGAGCACGCCATGGCCGATGACCAGGGATGCGGCACGGGTTGAACGGCAGACGGCATGGTGGGCGGTCGCGGCCAGGGCCAGCAAGCTTGCGTCTTCTTCCTGCGTAAAATCCGTCCGAACCGTGCGGGCACCGGGAACCACGATCATCGCGGCGCTGGCGCCGAACAGGCCGGCAGCGTCCGCATAGCAGTTAGCACCCGGCACAAAGACCTGATCGCCCACCGACCGACCTGATGTCGCACCGGCTTCAACGACTGTGCCGACGGTTTCGTAACCCGGGACAAGCGGATAGCGCATGCCCGGGAAGGCCGGCATCGTGCCTTCAAAGAGCATCTTCTCGGTCCCGCTGGAGACGCCACTGAAATGCGACTGTACGACCACATCCGACGCCTCTGGCGCGGTGAGCGTCAATCGCCTGACGGCGAGCTTTCCCGGTTTTTCGAAGACGATGGCTGCGCTGCGCATTGTCGTGCCCTCCCCGGACACGGGATGCCTTCTGCTCCCGATGTCATCTTAAGATTACGTTTCAAAGTGTCAATCTATATTTACACTTTTGGATGTCCAGAACGGGTGTCATTCACCGTTCTGCGATCACCAGTGTCGCCAGAAGCGGGTTTGTGGTGGCGATCGGCCTTGAATTGCGGAAACCACAGCGTGTCAGTAGGTCGATGATTTGCTCAGGCGACCGGCAGCGTCCCGAGCCCATGGCGGCGAAATAGGAATTGAAATAGAGGGCCGCGAGATTGGCGCCCTCGCTTTCGCCCGCCATGGCTTCGGCGACGAGCAGACGCGTTTCGGGTGCCAGCGACTTCTGGAGATTCGAGAGGATTTGAAGAACGCGGTCATCATCGTGGTCGCAGAGGATGCGGATCAGCGTGACGCAGTCACTGCCTGCGGGAATAGCATCCGCCGCAAAGTCGCCGCCGTGGATCTGGGTTCGCTCCAGCATCCCGCACTGGTCGAGATGCCTGCTCGCGAGCTCGACCACGACGGGCAGATCGAACACAGCAAGGCCGAGTGTCGGGTACTTCGCACCGAGGGCTGCCAGGAAAGCACCTTCTCCCCCGCCGATATCGAGCACGGAGCGGAAACGACTAAAGTCGAACGAGGCAAGGATGCAGTCTGAGAGCATGGCCTGGCTCTCGCGCATCAGCGCCGAATAAGGGGCTGCATCCTCGTTTCCGAGTGCGGCGGGATTGTTTCCCCGCACATAGGCCCAATAGCGGCGCAGCTCCGTTTCGCCGCGATCCCCGCGCCAGAAAGCGCCGGCATCGGCAAGATCGCGGTAGAGCATGTCATGATGCCGGATCATCTCGCGCAGCCCCCGATCGGCGGCGAGCACGGTTCCGGCGTCGGTCAGCATCCAGAGATCAGGTCCGAGGCTTAAGACCAGATCAAGACGCCGCGCCTGGTCGAGCAGCCGTCGCATCTGGTCCGGCGGAACCCCGCAGCGTGTGGCGAGGGCGGTGCCCGACAGTGCCCTGCCGTCAAGTGTTTCGAAGAGGCCGAGCTTCACGCAGGCGGACAGGATCTGCGTGTGCACGAAGCCGGAGGTCAGGCGGAACAAATGGTTCGCCTTGCGATTGGAGATTGTCCGCAACAGCGGCAGGCGTGAAACTAGCGAGCGGAAGCCGGGCGATGCGATCTGGCGGTTGCGCCAGAGCCGCATCGTGATCCTCCATGATTGAAGGAGGCCGGGCTCGCCTTTCGCCGCGTCGTCCGCGCCGGTCAGGGTCGCTCTCGCCGGCAAGCCTCGTCCGCCGCCGGTGTCCATGGCGTTACGCGGCGCTGGTTGCGAGCGTCTTCGGCATCAGCCGGGTCGCTTCGTTGCGGATCATCGAGCGGAAGGCTTCGGCCCCCGGGCAATCCGGAACGCTGTCGACGGCCTCTTCGACCAGCCGTTTCAGGCGGACGAGGGCGGCCTCAAGCCCGATGCTGGCCACGATGTTCGGCTTGCCGTTGCGGATGTCTTGGCCGGCGGGCTTGCCCGCCTCCGATTGGCCGACGGCATCGTAGAGATCATCCGCCACCTGATAGGCGGCGCCCAGTGCATCGGCCAATACGAGCCATTCGCGCGGATTGCCACCCGATGCGATCGCGCCTGTCGAGACGGCGCCGCTGAAGAGCGAGGCGGTCTTGGCGCGGTGATAGGCGGTGATGTTGATTTCCGGTTCGCTCTCCCAGGCCTGGCCGGCAACCAGCCCGTAGGGGCTGCCGACGGCGTTTGCGATGGTCGCGATCAGCGGGGCCGTCAGAAGCGGGGTGCTCTGCGTCTCCCGGGCGACGGTCTCGAAGGCGGCGATGATCAGGCCATCGCCGACGAGCAGGGCGATCTCCTCGCCGAATTGGGCATGCACGCTGGGCGCGCCGCGCCGCGTTGTGGCATTGTCGAAGCAGGGCATGTCGTCATGCACCAGCGATGCGCAATGCAGGAGCTCGATGGCGACGGCGGCGCTATCGGCGGCAAGGGGTTCGCGGTCGCCGCAGGCAGAGGCGACCGCGAGGCAGAGGCGAGGCCTTATGCGCGCACCACCGGGAAACACCGCATGCCGCAGAGCTTTCGCCAGGATGGGCGGACATCCGTTGGCTGTTGCGTAACGCAGGGCACGCTGCATGCCGGTTTCTATGCGCTCGGGGAAATCCATAAGGCTCACCTCCAGAGAATGCGCAGTTGTAAATTTTGCGCAACTCAATAATGTGTAAATCAAGAGTGACACAATGGGCGTGTAAGTCAACTGGCCACAGGAGAGCAAGGTGCCCGTTTCGACCGATGACACCGTGGTGGTGATCGGTGCCGGCATGGCAGGGCTGGCTGCCGCCGTCAGGCTCGCTGCTGCGGGCTATCGGGTCGTCGTCTGCGAGGCGCAGGCAGAGGCCGGCGGAAAGATGCGGCGTGTCGACGTCGGCGGTCAGGGCTTCGACGCCGGGCCGACCGTGCTGACGATGAAATGGGTGTTCGATGCGCTGTTTGCGTCTGCCGGGCTGAAGCTCGAGGAGGAGCTGACGCTGGTTGCATCCTCCGTCATTGCCCGCCACTACTGGCGGGGTGGCGCATGTCTTGACCTGCATGCCGATCCTGAGGAGACAGCCCGAGCCATTGCCGATTTCGCCGGGCGGCGCGAGGCTGAGGGCTATCGGCGGTTTGCGGCTGACAGCCGCCGGATCTTCGAGGTGTTGAAGGATAGCTTCATCGACGCTTCGCGGCCCAATCCTCTTTCGCTGTCGCGCCGTATCGGCCTTGGCCGCCCCGGAGACCTCTTCGCGATCAAGCCCTTCGCCACACTCTGGTCGGCGCTCGGCGGCTACTTTTCGGATGTCAGGCTTCGCCAGCTCTTCGCACGCTACGCCACCTATTGCGGTTCTTCGCCCTATCTGTCTCCGGCGACGCTGATGTTGGTTGCCCATGTCGAGCAGGAGGGTGTCTGGACGATCAAGGGTGGCATCCGGGCGCTGGCCGGGCGGCTCGAAGACCTTGCCGTCTCGCTGGGGGTCGAATTCCGCTATGGCGACGCCGTGAGCGAAGTCGTGGTCGATCCCTCCCATCGGGGCGTTTCCGGCGTGCTCACCCGGGGCGGTCGGCTGATCCATGCGCGACAGATCATCTATAATGGAGATGTGGCAGCACTTCCGCGCCTGTTGGGGGCGGCACCAGGCGGCCAGAAGGCTGAAGGGCAGCGGTCCCTTTCCGCGCTGGTCTCGTGCCGCCTCGCGGAGCCGGACGGTGTGCCTCTCGCCCACCATACGGTGTTCTTTTCCGACGACTATCACGGCGAATTCGAAGCGATCTTTTCGCGTGGGCAGGCACCGGCGGACCCGACGGTCTATCTCTGTGCGCAGGATCGAGATGCTTTCGGTCTGCTACCGCAGGGGCATGACGGGCCGGAGCGCATCTACGCTCTGATGAACCTGCCGGCAAACGGTGATCGACATCGGTTCGATGAAAGTGAGGTCAGTGCATGTCTGAAGAGCATGGAAGCCAGGCTCGCGATCAACGGCCTCACCCTGTCGACACATCCGGCTCCGCCCAACATCACGACACCCGATCGCTTCGCGAGCCTCTATCCGGGGACGGGGGGCGCGCTTTACGGAGTGGCCTCGCACGGCTGGATGGCCTCCTTCGCCCGGTCGGGCTCCCAGGGGCCGGTTCCGGGCCTTTATCTCGCGGGCGGCAGCGTGCATCCGGGGCCGGGGCTGCCGATGGCGGCGATCTCGGGCCGGCTCGCGGCCGAAAGGTTGATGGCGGACCGGCCTTTGACCAGGCAGTCCCGCCCGGCGGCTATCACTGGTGGTATGTCGACGGAACAAGCGATTGCGGGCGTTTCGCCTTCACCGTGATCGCCTTTATCGGCTCGGTCTTTTCGCCCTACTATCATCGGTCCGGTAGGCGCGATCCGCAGGCGCATGTCGCCTTCAACGTCGCGCTTTATGGGCCGGACGGACATGCCTGGGCGATGACCGAACGGGGGCGACGCTCCCTCAGCCGGGATCGGTCGACGCTGCAAATCGGCAAATCCTCCCTTCGGTTTGACGGGTCGGGTTTCACGATCTCCTTTAACGAGGTCTTCCTGCCCTGGCCGGGACAACGTCTGCTGCCCAAGCGCATGCGCGGCGAGATGCATCTGGCGCCAGCCTTCTCTGCGGATCAGAGCTATCACCTCGATGCGGCCGGGCGGCACATCTGGCAGCCCGTGGCGCCTGCCGGCCGCGTCAGCCTCTCCTGTGACGACCTGGCCAATGGTGGCTGGGTCGGGCAGGGCTATCACGACATGAACTTCGGCAGCCGGCCGCTGGAAGCGGATTTTGCCGGCTGGGACTGGGCGCGCGGCGAGACGGCGGATGGCCGTGCGATCCTGCTTTACGATTCCGTTCTTTCAAGTGGCGTAAACAGCCGTTTCGGGCTGACCTATTCCACGAGCGGCGAGGCCCTGGAATTCGATCCACCGAGGCGGCAGGTGCTGAAGCGCGGTTTCTGGGGTGTGGATGGCGGCATTGCCTGTGACGAGGCGGCCTTGCCCGTGCTGCATGCCTCTTACGAGGATACGCCTTTCTATCGTCGGTCTCTGGTGGAGACTACGCTTGCTGGCGATCGGGTCGTGATGATGCATGAGACGCTTGATTGCCGGCGGCTCGCCATGCCGCTCGTCAGGCTGATGCTTCCCTTTCGCATGCCGCGCAAAGGCTAGCCGGTTTTCAGGTCGTCGTCTTCTTGCCGCCGCTCGGTTTCCCGGGCGCGGGCTTCGGCCTTCGTTTTCTCCTTCTTCAGGTCGCGCATCTGCCAGACATAGAAAGCGACGGCCAGGCTGAAGACAAAGATCGCTTCGATGATGCCGAAATAGTTCTCAAGCAAGGCCTGCCACCTTCTCCCGCGCAGCCTCTCGGCGTTTGCGCGTTTCAAGACGGGCCTCCGCATGAAGCCTGAGCAGAATATCGGTAACCCGTCCGACTGTCGTTTCCCCTTCGGTCTCGGGTTCTTGGCTGCGCTCAGAAACCGCGCTCTCTTTGCGCACGCTGCTCAGTGTCACCAGAGAGCGGGCAACAGGTTCGGTTCCCGCATGGAGGTCTCGCACGGCGGTCGCCGTCCAGCGGTTGTCCTCGCGCCGCGCCTTGAGCAGGAGGCCAAGCTTGGTGCCCAGCCCCGTCGTCGCCCGGTGGTTGACGCTGTCATATCCGTTGGCCGCGATGCCCTGACCGATCGCTTCATACACCAGAGCCGCCGTGCGGATCGCGTGACGACAGGGTTTCGGCAGGCTCAAGATGCCGGCATGGCCGAGCCGGTAATGGCGGGCGGCTTCGTCGAGCAGTCGGTTCACCACGATGCCGAGTGCAGGCGAAAAGCTTGGATCGCGCAGGAATGCGTCTGCGTCGACACCCTGTTCCTCGAGCCAGTCGAGGGGGAGATAGAGGCGGCCGTTTCGCGCATCCTCGCCGACGTCCCGGGCGATGTTTGTCAGCTGCATGGCGATGCCCAGGTCTGCGGCTCGCGAAAGGGCCGCACGGTCGCTGACGCCCATGACCGAGGCCATCATCAGGCCAACGCTTGCGGCAACGCAGGTTGCATAGGCCTTCACGTCGTCGATGGTTGCATGGCGCCGTCCTTCAAGATCCATCGCAAAGCCGTCTAGCAGCGCTTCTACGACAGGCTTGGCGATCGCGTGTTGATGCACGACGCGGGCAAAGGCGCGGTCGCAGGCAAAAGGCGCGGGATCGCCCTGATAGATGAGGTCGAGGCGTTCGCGCAGGCGCAAGAGTGCCGGCATGCCGCTTCTCGGGTCATCGATGAGATCGTCGGAATGGCGGCAGAAGGCGTAGAGCGCACGGGCGGCCTCGCGGGTCTGTTCCGGCAGGAGAAGCGAGGCGAGATGGAAGGATTTCGAGCCCCGGCGGATTGCCGCCGAGCAGGCTTTCTGATCCTCGAAGTCGCCGGAAAAGCCGTAGTTCAGCAGGATCGGTCGGCGTGTGAGGGGACGAGCGAGCAGGCTGTCGACGGCGGCACTGTCGGGAAGGGTCATGGACGCGTCTCCCGTGTCTGGCGATGCCAGGTCTCGGCCAGGATGCTGGCCGGATCCGGCACCAGATCGGCGACGATCCGGGCTGACGACACGACGCCCGGCAGCCCGGCACCGGGATGTGTGCCGGCACCGCAGAGGAAGAGATTGTCGAGTTCTTCGCTTCTGTTGTGCGGTCGGAACCAGGCGCTCTGGAAGAGCTTCGGTTCCAGCGCAAAGGCGGCCCCCTGCCAGGAGAGCAGGCGATCCCTGAAATCGAGTGGTGTGGCAATGCGCGAGGTGACGATGTGGCGGGAGAGATCCGGCAGGACGGTTTCTTCCAGCCGCTTTTCGACCTTCCGGCGATATCCTTCGGCGGCTTCCGTCCAGTCGGTTCCGCTTTGCAGATTGGGCACGGGGCTCAGAACATAGAAGGCATCGCATCCCGTCGGGGCCAGAGATGGGTCGCTTGCGGTTGGGCGATGGAGATAAAGACTGAAATCCTCGGCGAGACGATGATTGCGGAAGATGTCGTCGAGCAGGCCGCGATAACGCGGCCCAAACAGCATGGTGTGGTGCAGGACGTCCTCATAGCGCCTGTTCGTGCCGAAATACCAGACGAATAGGCTCATGGAGTAGTCGCCGCTCAAGAGCTTCCGGTCGGTCCAACGCTGGCGGGGATGGGCCTTCAGAAGTTTGCCGTAGGTGGTGGCCGGATCGGCGTTGGAGACCACGATATCCGCCGTGAGCCGCTCGCCGGACGCCAGCCGCACGCCGGTTGCTCGGCGCCCTTCCGTCTCGATCTCGGTGACCGTTTCCTTGAGCCGGATGCGTCCGCCATTCCGTGTGACGAGCGAGGCAATGCCGCGCACCAGCGCGTTGGTGCCGCCGACCGCGTGATGCACGCCGTATTTTCCTTCGAGATGGGCAATCAGGCAGTAGAAGGAGGTCGCGGAGAAGGGATTGCCGCCGATCAAGAGCGGGTGAAAGGAAAAGAGCGTCCTCAGCTTGTCGCTGCGAAAGTGTTTCGAGACCACAGAATAGACCGACCGGTAACCGCCGAGGCGGACGAGCCCGGCCAGCGTCTTGGCCGTGAAGAGCAGGCTGTGAAAGGGCTTGTGCGCCAGTTGTTCGAAGGCGACTTCATAGATGCGGCGGCTCTCGTCGAGAAAACTGCGATAGCCGGCAACATCGCGCGGTTCGATCCGGGCGATCTGGGCCTCCATGTCGGCCCGGTCGCCGGAATAGTCGAAGACCGTGCCGTCGTCGAAGCGAACCCGGTAGAAGGGGGTGTTCGGCCTGAGCGTGACATCATCGCTCAATTGGCCGCCACAATCCCGCCAGAGGTTTTCGAAGAGCCAGGGCGCCGTGATGATCGTCGGACCGGCATCGAAGGTGAAACCGTCCTGGCGGTGGGCATAGGCACGGCCGCCCGGTTCGTCCAGCGGGTCGAGGATCGTGACGCGGTAGCCCTTGGCGCCGAGCAGGGCGCCGGTGGCAAGCCCGCCGACGCCGGCGCCGATGACCACTGCATGGGGTCGGTTGTCGATGGGATCAGGTCTCGGTTTGGCAAAGCGGCCGGCGATGTTCATGCTGCGTCCGCTCCATCGGCTCTCTGTTTTCCGATCGCCTCATCAAGCCAGCGTATGACGTCGTCGGCACGGCATTCGTGCAGCAGGTGACCGCCGCGATCGGTCAGCACCAGCCGGCTGCCGGGCGCTTGCCTTGCCGCATGAACAGAGTTTTCGATCGGCACCATGGGATCATCCTTCGCCGCGATCAGCGTCATGGGGAAGGGCAGCCGTTGCAGGGTGGCATCGAAGCGCGACAAATCCCAGGCCGCCATCATGCCGAGCGCGCCCCGGACATGGGCCGGGGAGGCAAGCAGCATGCGGTAGATCGCCCTGCCTTGCTCGTCGATCGGAGAGCCGGTGGCGGTAAGCAGGTTCCCACCGAGCGGCGTCACCCGCGACATCAGCGAAAACATCGAGGCGGAAAAGGGATTGGCGAAGAGCGCCTTGGCGAGGGGGGAAAAGAGCGCATTGCCCCGGATCGGCAAAAATGCGCCGTTGAGGCCGATGACATGACGCGGCACGGCGGAGGCCTTGCTGGCTGCGAGTGTCACGGCGATCGCCGCACCTGCCGAATGTCCGAGGATCACGGCGGGGCAGCGATCCAGTTGGGAGAGCAACTCCGTCAGGGCCTGCACCATGCCCGGCAGCGAGAGATCGGGTGATCCGCGCGGGCGGGTGAAGCCGTGTCCCGGCAGGTCGGGTGCCACGACGCGGAAGCGCGTCGACAACAGTGGCAAGAGATGGCGCCAGGAGTGAGACGCGGCACCGGTGCCGTGCAGCAGCAGGATCAGCGGTGCGCTTTCCGGACCTGCTATCTGGACGTGCCAGTCGCAGGCATTGGTCTTGAGGAACTGGCTCGCGTTGCGGTTCGGCCAGTCGAGGCCATCGGTCGCCCAGTCCAGTCGGTCCCGTCCGAGGCTCATGCGCGGGCCTCCTGCATGGAACGGTCGACCAGATGTGAGACCCGGCCGGCATCTGCCTTCCGCAACACATGCAGGTCGGCACCCAAGAGAGCGGCGAGGTTGGTCACGCTTTCGCGCGGACGCCGAGCGATATCGATGCAGATCGTCTTGAACTCCCTTGCCTTGCACGTCCCGGCAAGGCGTGTGAGCTCTTCGCCGGCCAGTACCCTATCGGGGGTTCCGTCGAGTGCGATATTGCCGCTGCCGTCGGTCAGGAGTACCAGCACCGGGCTGCTCCCCCGACGCTCGACAGAAAGCGCAAGCTCAAGCCCCGCCTTGAGACCGGCTGCAAGGGGGGTGGGGCCTCCGCCCGGGAGAGCGGCGAGCTTGCGTTTGGCGGCGGTGAGCGACCGGGTCGGCGGCAACAGGAGCTCGGCGCCTTTGCCCCTGAAGGCGATGAGGGCTACTTCGTCGCGGCGGATATAGCAGCGCGCCAGCAGTTGTTCGATCGTGCCCTTGGTTTCGCCCAGTCGTCCCAGCGCTGTCGACCCGGACGCGTCGACAACGAAGATCGCCGTCGACGGAGCGGCATGGCGAAGGCGGACATAGCGGAAATCGTCACGGGTGACGAAGGCACGCGGTGCGGCCGACGGAGCGGCGTTTGTGGTGCCGAGGGCCGCACGCTGTGCTGCCCGGATCCGCTGGAAGGGGGCAGCCGCACGCAGGGTCGCGATGATATCAGGCCGGGCTTCCGGATGTGGTGGCGCAAGGCCGATGCCGAAGGGGCGACCGCGGCGTGCGTTTTTCCGCAGGCTGCCGGATTTGCCGGCCGAGCCTGGACTGCGCGTCGGACGCTGCGCAACGGTCAGCCAGGGATCGGCCGAGAGTGCGCCGGCCTGAACGGCGGCCAGCATTTCGGTCATCGTATCGAGCTGTGTCGGCTTGCCTTCGTCGGTGTTTCCGTTGGCGTCTGCCATATCCCCGGAGGTGTGCTGCTCGTCCCGTTGCTCGTCAGCCGACGGAGGGGGCGGGGGAGGTTCGTCTGCATCCGTCTGAGCCGTCTCCGCTTGCTGGGAAAGGCGCAGGCCGAGGCACAGGCGAAGGGCGGTGAGAGCATCACCCTCTTGCACGCTTGCTCGGCCGTTATGTGATGCCAGAAGTCGGGCGATGCGGGCCAGATGCGCCAGAATGCGCGGTGACCGATGGCCGGCCATCTGGGACAAGGTGGCCAGCCCCTTCAGCAGGCGGTCGTCAATCGTCACACCGCGCCACCCGCCGTATTGCACCAGGGCGCGTTCCGTTTGTCCCGCATCGTCGCTCACGTGATGCCAGGCGATGCCATCGAGATCGACCCGCAAAGCGAGCCTGTCGCCAAGCGTATTGGAGAGTGCCGTTTCGTCGTCGAGGGACTCGTCGATGGCGACCAGCAGGAAACCCTTGTCCGCCGGTTGATCGATCGCGTTTGCGACGATCGCGGCCAGCGAAGGATCGAGACGCTCGGCCATGGGAACGAGGAGCACGCCATCGTCGGCTCTTTCCAGAAGGCCCTGCTGGCGATGGAGCCTGCCCATGGCGGCGGTCGCCGAGAGATCGATACCGCCCGTCAGGTTGGACATCGAGCTGCCCGGCGGAAGCCGGGTCCAGCGGATGCAAGGGCCCAGTCGCTCCTGCAGACGGGCCAGGAAGAGATCGCGCACGCCGCCCGAGCGTGCCTTGAGCCAGAGACCGCCAAGCCCGGGGCTGCCGAGGCAGACAAGCTCGATCGCCAGCTGCGCATCCGCCCAGAGCTCGTGACCTCTGTCATCCAAGGCCTTGTCATAGGCATCGTGCGGGCCGAGTTCAGCCATGGGCGTGGTTTTCGCTGATCGGCGCGGTGATCGTGGCAAGCGCGCGCTCCACCCTCGGTGTCGAACCCGCATCATCAAGCGGGTCGCGGCGCAGGCGATGGCAGAGCACCATCGGCGCGATGTCGGCGACGTCGTCCCAGGTCACGAGCTTGCGGCCTGCAAGGGCTGCGGCTGCTCGGCTGGCGCGCATCAGGGTCAGTTCGCCGCGCATGCCGTCGATACCGAGCCTCAGACAGAGTTGCGACATGCGCATGACCACATGATCGGGGATTTCGACCTGACGAATGATCTTGCGGGCGGCGACCACACGCCTGCCCACGGCTGCATCGCGCTTGGCCCAGAGCTTGCCGAAACTGACCGGATCGGTCTCGTAGCTATCGCGGCGGCGGATGACCTCGATGCGCTGGTCGAGATCATCGATGGTGCGCACATCCACGGAGAGACCGAAACGATCGAGCAATTGCGGGCGAAGATCGCCTTCCTCCGGATTGCCGCTGCCGACAAGGACGAAGCGGGCGGCATGGCGGATACTGAGACCCTCTCGCTCGACCACGTTGACGCCGGATGCTGCGGCATCGAGCAGGAGGTCGATGAGATGATCCTCCAGCAGGTTGATTTCGTCGATATAGAGGAAGCCTCGGTTGGCCGCTGCCAGAAGGCCCGGCTCGAAATGCTTCTCGCCGGCGACGAGGGCCTTTTCGATGTCGAGCGAGCCGCAGACACGGTCTTCGGTTGCGCCGAGCGGCAGGTCGATCATCGGGGCGCGATGCTTGACGATCGCTGGCGGCTTCTGGCCTGCTGCCGGATTGCAGACGGGGCAGGCGGATTGCGGCTCGGCCGGCAGGCAGTTGTAGCGGCAGCCGCTGCGTGTTTCGATTGCCGGCAGGAGCTCGGTCAGGGCGCGGACAGCGGTCGATTTCCCCGTGCCGCGGTCGCCGAAGATCAGCACGCCGCCCAGCAGAGGTTCGACCGCTGCCATCAGGAGGGCCTTTTTCATGTCCTCCTGCGCGACGATCGCGGCGAATGGGAAGGGTTGGGCCATGAGTCCCGCCTCAGCTTGAGTGTAAAATTTAGTTTACACTTTTTGATGTCGCTTTGAAGGGGGTGTGGCGAAATTCTTGAGGCCCAAAGAAAATGGCCGCACTTGCGGCGCGGCCATTCGCCTTCGGCTTGGTGACGTCGCTCAGGTCCTGAGCACCCGATAGATTGCCGGGATGACCAGCACCGTCAGCAAGGTCGAGGAGATCAGGCCGAAGAGCAGCGAGATCGCCAGTCCCTGGAAGATCGGGTCGGTCAGGATGACGGCGGCACCAATGATGGCCGCAAGTGCGGTGAGCAGGATCGGCTTGAAGCGGATCGAACCGGCCTCGATCAGCACGTCCGTCAACGTCTTGCCGGTATGGTCGGCGTGGCGGATGAAATCCACCAGCAGGATCGAGTTGCGGACGATGATGCCCGCGAGCGCGATGAAGCCGATCATCGAGGTCGCCGAGAAGGGCGCACCGAAGAGCCAGTGCCCGCCGAGAATGCCGATGAAGGTCAGCGGCACGGGTGTGAGGATCACCAGCGGCACCTTGAACGAACCGAACTGGGCGACCACGAGGATGTAGATGCCGAGCAGCGCGATCATGAAGGCCGCACCCATGTCACGGAAGGTCACCCAGGTGACTTCCCATTCGCCATCCCAGAGCAGGGTTGCCTGATCTTCATTGGTCGGCTGGCCATTGAGCGAGATCACCGGTTTGGGAAGGCCCGTCCAGTCCTGCGCGTCGATGGCTTCCTGAACGGCGAGCATGCCATAGAGCGGTGCCTCGAAGTCGCCTGCCAGTTCCGCCGTCACCATTTCGGTGCTGATGCCGTTGTGGCGGAAGATTGTCAGCGAGGTCTTTTCGTCGATGACGCGCACGACGTCGCCGAGCTCGACGACACCCTTGTCGCCGGGCAAGACGTTGGCCGGCATCGGCGTCGAGAGGAAGCGCTCGTCGATCACCTTCTCGCCCTTGGCACGTTCCAGACGGATCGGGATCGGCGAACGGCCATCGCCCCGGTGAGAGTAGCCGATGGTCTTGCCGTTCGAGAGGATGGCGATCGTGTCGAAGACATCGCCTTCCTCGACCCGGTAGAATTCCGCGTCGTCGGTGGAGATCACCAGCCGCTTGCGCGGGGCCTCGACGCCATATGAGTTGTCGACGTCGACGATAAAGGGCACGGAGCGGAAGGCTTCCTCGACCTTCGCGGCGACTGCGCGGCGGATTTCCGGCGTTGGACCGTAGATTTCAGCCAACAGCGTCGCCATGACCGGCGGGCCCGGTGGGGGCTCGACGACCTTGAGGCTGGTACCCTCCGGCATCGCGATGCTGGCGATCTGCTTGCGGATATCGAGCGCAATATCGTGGCTGGTGCGGTCGCGATCGGCCTTGGGCGTCAGGTTGATCGCAACATCACCCTGATAAGGCGCGGCCCGCATATAGGCGTGGCGGACAAGACCGTTGAAGTTGAAGGGCGCTGCGGTGCCGGCATGGGTCTGGACGGAAATCACTTCCGGCATGTCGAGCACCTTGCGTCCGACGGCCTGGGCCACGGCATCGGTCGTCTCGACAGACGAGCCCTCCGGCAGGTCGATCGTCACCTGCAGCTCCGACTTGTTGTCGAAGGGCAGGAGCTTCACCGTGACATGCTTGGTGTAGAACAGGCTCAGCGATCCGAGCGTCAACAGGCCGACCAGAGCGAGGAAAATCCAGCTGCGTGTCTTGGTGGCGAGGATGGGGCGGGCGGTTGCGGCATAGAGCCGTCCGAGTTTGCCACCCGTCTCGTGATCCTCATGGGCGTGAACGGGCGCATTGCCGGCGACCTTCAGCATCAGCCAGGGGGTGACCATGACCGCGACGAAGAAGGAGAAGATCATCGCGGCCGAGGCATTGGCCGGGATCGGGCTCATGTAAGGGCCCATCATGCCGGACACGAAGAGCATGGGCAGGAGGGCTGCGACGACGGTCAGGGTTGCGACGATGGTCGGATTGCCGACTTCGGCGACGGCCTCGATGGCGCTGCGGCGGCGCGAGCGCTTGTCGCCCATGCCCCAGTGGCGGGCGATATTCTCGATCACGACGATCGCGTCATCGACGAGAATGCCGATCGAGAAGATGAGCGCGAAGAGCGAGACACGGTTCAGCGTGTAGCCCATCAGGCGCGAGGCAAACAGGGTGAGCAGGATCGTCACGGGAATGACGATCGCCACGACCAGGGCTTCGCGGCGGCCGATCGACAGCCAGACCAGCGCGATGATCGAGACGGTTGCGAGGGCGAGGTGGTAGAGGAGTTCGTTCGCCTTCTCGTCTGCGGTTTCCCCGTAGTTGCGGGTCACCTCGACATGGATGTCTTCGGGGATCAGTTTGCCTTCCAGGGCTTCGACGCGCTCAAGGATGGTCTCGGCAACCACGACAGCGTTCGAGCCGGCGCGCTTGGCGATGGCGAGCGTGACTGAGGGGACGCGCTCGATGGCATCGCCATCCTTTCGCAGCGTGGAGACCCGCGCTTCAGTGGTGTCTGTGGCAAAGTCGATCGCGGCGACATCGCGGACATAGACCGGCCGCCCGTCTCGGGCCGTCAGAAGCAGGTTGCCGATCTCGGCGGGCGTGGAAAGCGTTTCTCCGGCGATGACATCGATCTGGCGACCGCCTTCGCGAACCTGGGAGGCGGGCATGGCGGTGTTTGCGCCGCTGACCTTGCCGGCAAGCTGCTGCAGGGTAATGCCATAGAGGGCCAGCTTTTCCGGCTGTGGCGAGATGCGGATGATCTCGTTGGTTTCGCCGACGACATAGGTCAGGCCGACATTCTCGACCTTGGCGATTTCGTTGCGGACTTCGCGGACGATCCGGGTCAGGTCGTTGGCGCCCACATGGCCGCTCGCGTCCTTTGTCGGGGAGAAGGTGAGGGTGACGATCGCGACGTCATCAATGCCACGCCCGACCACTTTGGGTTCGGCGATGCCGATGGGTATGCGGTCGATGTTGGCTCGGACCTTGTCATGGACGCGCAGAACTGCCGCATCCGAGGAGGTGCCGACCAGGAAGCGGGCGGTGACCATGACCATGTTGTCCATGGACTGGGAGTAAATGTGCTCGACACCGTTGATGCTCTTGACGATCGTCTCCAGCGGTTCGGTGATCAGCTTCTGCGCATCATCGGCGCGCAGGCCCGGCGCCTGGACGATGATGTCGACCATGGGCACGGAGATCTGCGGCTCTTCCTCACGCGGCAGGGTGAGCAGTGCGACGAGGCCGAAGGCGAAGGCGGCGATCAGGAAAAGCGGCGTTAGCGGCGACTTGATGAAAGCGCGCGTGAGATTGCCGGCGATGCCCAGATTGGTCATCGGGGTGTCGTCGTCGGGCTCGCCAGTCCCCGGGGTGTTTTGATTGGGGTTTGTCATTTCGTCACCACGACATCACCGGCTGCAAGGCCGGACAGGATCTCGATCTGAGGCGCGCCCTCAAGCTCGATGGCTTCACCGACGACCACGGCGCGTTCGACGACTTCGTCGCCTTCACGGACTGCGACGAAGTCGATGCCGGCCCGGTTGGTGAGGCTTTCGGCAGGCACCAGCAGCGCCTCGCGCTCGCCGACCGGCAGCTCGACCAGAACGCGGGCTGCGACGAAATCGGTGTCGAGACCCTCGACCTCGACATCGGCGGTGACGCGACCGCCTTCGATTTGCGGATAGATCTTCACCAGTTCGCCCTGAAGCTTTTCGCCACCGGCCTCAATACGGATCGGTGCGCCCTGGGTGAGTTCGTGGGCGTGGCGTTCGGGGATCGCCAGCCGCAGGAAAAAGCCGCCGCCGGCGATGGTGGCGACGGTCTCGCCAGCCATCACGACAGCATCGCGCGTCACGGGAACGGAGATCACACGGCCATCGGAGGGGGCGACAACCGCGCCTTCGGAGGCCTGCTGCACGAGAACGGACCGCTGCGCTTCGGCCTGACGGACCTGGTTGGTGATCACGTCGAGCTGGGTTCTGAGCTGATCGAGGCGCTGGGTGCTGGCGGCGCCGCTGCGGACCAGTCGATCCGCGCGGTCGAGCTCGACTTTTGCATCCTTCATCGAGGCATCAAGGCCCTGAAGCTGGGCGTCGACCGCCTTGATCTGGAAGTCGATCTTGTCGTCCTTGATCTCGGCGATCACGTCGCCGGCCTTGACGAGGTCGCCCTCGGTGACATCAAGCCGAACCATGGTGCCACCGAGGCGCGCTCTTGCGAGCACGCTGTTGCGTGGCTGGATCTGGCCATAGACCGCCTTCATCTCCGGAATGCTGACGGTCGCAAGCTTGAGATCCGTCGCCTGGGCGGCGGTCAGTCCCCCAGTCGTCATGGCGGCGAGCAGGGTGATGAGGGCGGACTTCTGCATGGCGGGGTTCCTCAGAATGCGGTGCCGGGACGCAGCCCCAGCTTGCGGAAAATCATGGCTGCCGGGCAAAAGCCGGTGAAGGCCGACTGTATCATGTTCACGCCGATGAAAGCGGTGAACCAGAGGAAGCCGGGATGGACGAAATGGGTGAGCAGCAGGGACACCAGGACCATGAAGCCAGCGAAGAGAAGGACGGCGCGGTCGATCGACATGATTTTCTCCTTAAGATACATATCTACGATAATACGTATGTATTGGATAAATGAAAGTCAAGCCGCGAGCGTCGTTCCTCTTTGCGGCTCGGTACCGGGTCTTCAGGCGACGCAGTCAGATGTCTTGCAGAAGCTGTTGTAGAGGGTGCCGATCACGGCTCGCGCCGGTTCGCTCTCGATCCGGTACCAGATGGTCTGGCCGTCGCGTCGTCCGGCGATAATCTTTTCCCGGCGCAGCAGCGCCAGATGCTGGGAGACTGTGCTGTCGCGGATGCCCAGAAATTCCGCCAGCTGCCCGACAGAATGCTCTCCATCGGCGAGGCGGCAAAGGATCAGCAGCCGATAGCGGTTTGACAGCGACTTCAGCAGTTCGCTGGCCATATCGGCGCCGGCCTTCATCTGTTCAGGATCAATCTTCATAGATACGAATATATCTCATAATCGTCGGCTGGCAAGTGTTGACATGACGTCTCTGCTCACAAATATATACAAAATCATATGTGTTTTCTCCGCTGACAGGCGGAATCCCCTCAGTGAAGGAATTGTCCATGAGCATCCGCAGCATCGATCCAAGCTTCCACGTCACAGGTCAGATCAAGCCGTCGCAACTGGCCGAGATTGCTGGGCTCGGCTTCAAGACGGTCATCTGCATGCGCCCTGACAAGGAGGGTTTCCTCCAGCCGTCCTTCGATGAGATTGCAGTTGCAGCACGAGATGCAGGCCTCACGGCGCATTACCTGCCCGTCGTTCCAGGATCTCTGTCGTTCGAGCAGGCGCAAAGGTTGAAGGGCATCCTCACCACACAGTCCGGCCCGATTCTGGCCTATTGTGCCTCCGGCCAGCGCTGTGCCACCGCCTATGAAATGGCGAAGCGCGTTGCCTAGGCTGTGAAAGCCCTGTCGTGCGGATCAGCAGGTCCTGCATTAGTCTGGACTACAAGATTTACCAATCGACGGGATCGGCGAATTGGCATCCTATGGGCACCTCTTGTCTGGAGAGTGGCCTATGGATCAACGGCTTCCCGAACTCGACCTGGAACGATTGTTCGTCCACCCCGGTGTCGAGAAGCATTTGGAGCAACCTGTCTGGCAACTGGCGAGCACCTATGTCGCCAATCCGGCTTTCGACAGGGCCATGCTTGCCTATTGCCGCAGCATGGTGGAGGCCAGCGCCCTTCGCTGGCCCGTCAACAAGATCTTCGCCCAGAAGATGCGCTACATCACCTGTTACATGCTGATCGGGCTTGCTGCACATTTCGAAGAGGGGACAGGGCCGGCGCCGACCATGACTTTGCTGCATACCATGGTGCCCGGCAGTTCCCGGCAGGTCAGTGACCTGATCTCGGGTTTGCGGGTTGGCGGCTATGTCGTGTCGGAACAGAATGCCCTCGACAGGCGTGAGATACGGTTGCATCCCACGCCGGCATTGATCAACGAAATCGCCCGTTCCCCGCTGGCCTTCATCGCGTCCTCGGCATTGCTGGAACACCACACACTGCATGAGACACTGTGCGCCGATACCGCCCGTCTCCGCAGTCTCATCGGGCGATCGACGACGGCCTTCCGTTCCATGGATGTGCTGTTCGGCCCATTCGAGACGGTGATCGACTTTACGAGCCGCGACAGTGGCTATCTCATGCTCTGCGCCTTGATGGGCGCCCATCTGGCACGATCGATGGACGAAAGCTGGGACCTGCCGCTGACCTATGACGCGCTGTCGCAGAGGTTCCAGGTGTCCCGCCAGCATGTCGGCAATGTTCTGTCGCTGGCGACGACACGCAGACTGCTGACACTTCAGGGTGGTCGCATTGGCGATGTCGCCCCCCGACTGCTGACGGAGTTCTCCTGGTGGAGCGCCGGGCAGATGGCGCATTTCACCATGCTCGCGAGGTGACGAGGATATCTCGGTCTACAGGTACGGATTCTCCCAGTTGATTTAGATATTCTTTAATTACTGGTGGGCTAAATTGATTTGGAGTGCAGAGCGAGTCTCTGCCGCCGGCATCCCCGGCGCCACAACATCGAGACAAGGTGCCGGCCGACGCGCAGGCCTGCAGCAGGAGGAAACGCAGATGAATACGACGTCGAATGCCGCCGATGCCCTCGAAATCATCGCCTTTCGGCTCCACCAGCAGGAGTTCTGCGTCAAGACGACATCAATCCGCGAAATCCGCGGCTGGGCGCCGGTCACGCCGATCCCGCATTCTCCCTACGAAGTCCTCGGTGTCATGAACCTGCGCGGAACGGTCATTCCGATCGTCGACCTCGCCGTCAAACTCGGCATGCCGGCCGCCCAGGCAACGGAACGCAGCGCCGTCGTGGTCACGGAAGTCAACGGCATGACCGTCGGTCTGCTGGTCGACGGCGTGTCCGATATCCTGACCGTCTCCGGCAGCACGCTGCAGCCGCTCCCGGCTGCGACCGGTCCGAGCGCCGCCTTCTCCGACGGCATCATCGCGCATGACAAGAGCATGATCTGCTTCCTCAGCCTCGAGCGCATGTTCGGCGAAGACGACCCGTCCTCCTGGGGCATGGCGGCCTGATCCTTAGAGCAGACAGGGCAGGTTGGCTCGGCCTTCCTGCCCGCTGGCAGGGCGCTGCCGTTTTCGTCACATTTTGTTTGCCATTGCTCTCGAAAGAGTTGTGCCGCCCACGCGCCGCTCACGGATAATTGCGACTTTTTTAAGTGTTTGAGCCCAGCGTCGATGGCGAACGGCTTCCGCAATTCCCATCTTTGTAGCAGGATGTCGTCAGAGGAGCACCGAGGTGACGCAGTCCCCGCATAACCTGACCGAAGACCTTCTGGGCCGTCTTGGCGAAGCTCTGGCCGGCACGCATGGCCGCGAGGTTTCGCTCGACGCCGTGAAGTCGCTCGTCCAGCTCGAAGTCCAGGATTGGAACATCGACCGCTGTCCAGACGACGGCCGCTCAGGGACTGCCCGCCCCGAGCAGCCGCTCATCGGTCATCGCATCCGTCTCTCGTCAGACTGATCCCGCTCAGTTCTGGACCGTAATGGTGCAGCTGATGCGCTGCCCCTCGTATTGTTTCGTCTGGTTGCCGCCCAGCTTCGAGTTGGCCAGAGGCCTGAGCGAACCAAACTCCGTCACCATCTCCACATCATTGGTCAGGGCCACATAGGGCTCCAACCAGGCGATCGACGAAAGATTGTTCTTCAACCCCGGCTTGACCGTCTGGCTCTTGCCGTTGATCTTCTGGACGATCGTCGGGTCCTTCACGGCGGCGATCGAGAAATGCGCCATGGTGCTGAGCTTTTCCAGATCCGCGCCACCCTTGCCATAGCCCGCCTCGCACAGCCTTGCGACAGACGTGACCAGGGGCGTCATGGCATGCAGCTGATAATGCAAGGCGTATCGCTGGCGGTTCATCTCCAGCGGCAGACTGCCATCCGCCGCTGCGTCGGTGATCATGGTGTTGTTGCTCAGGATCGACCACTCGACGAGGCCTCGGTCGCGATTGAGCACGCCGACCTCACCGACGGCCAAGCTCGCCCAGGCGCGCAGATTGTTGCGCGCCGCACCTTTGGTTGCTTCGGTTTCGAAGAAATAGACGGTCTCCTGCGCCCGCTTCAGCAGCCACTTCTCGATGATGCGCTCCCGGTCGTGCAGACCCGGCACCTGGTCGCGGCTTTCGGCGTAGAGAATGGCAAGCCCGCCGATCCGCGAGGGGACGGACAGCTTGGCATTGAAGGTCCGCATGTCGTTCAGTGCATCGGCCTTGGCCCAGCTATAGATGGAATCCACCACGCAGCGTTGGTAGGCTCGGCGGGTTGCGACGTCCTTCTCGGTCTGTGCCTTCGATACGATTTTCGCCAGGTTCTGAATGAACTGGTCGATGGGTTTCAGCGCCTTTGTGACGGCTGCATCGGATTCTTCGTCAATGTCGGATCTGGTCTGTGAACCGTCTTCGTAACGGCTGCCAAAGCCAAGGCTCATGACCGGTGTCGGTGTCTTGAAGCAGGTCTCCCCGGCTGCTTGTGCCGAAGGGGCTGCGGTCAAGGCGGCGGCGATGGCGAGCAGCGAGGCTGCGACGTGGCGGTTCAGTGTCCATCTGGTGCGATCTGCCAATGGTCAACCCTCCGTTCCTGCGTTGTTGAGCTTCAGGACCTGGGCAGCGGCGGGATGTCCGGCTTCTGCGGCTTTCGCCATCCAGGCTTGTGCGGCGTCAAGAGCCGGGCGCGTGCCCAGCCCGTAGGCGTAGGATTGCGACAGCAGGAACATGGCCTCTGCGTCGCCGGCTTCCGCTGCCTTCTGCAGCCAGTTGAAGGAGGCGAGGATCGACTTGCTGTCCTTGGCGTCGTCGCGCAGCAGCTTTGCCACCTCACGCATTGCGACCGGCTGGCCCGTCTCCGCTGACTTCTGGTAGAGGCCCTTGATGTCGATGCGCTGGGATACCTGAACCCGGATTTCGGGCTTCATGTTGGCTAGCATGAGGAGTTTTTCAGGCACGGATTCGAGATCCGAGCGCTGCACGAGATCGACGAAGATGTCGCTTGCCTTTCGCGGATCGTAGCTCTCGCCGGTGTTGTTGGCGTAGTGCTTCACCAGGCGATAGAAGGCCGCCGGTTCGCCGTCGAGGCGTGCCTGCTGATAGAGTTCCAGCGCGCGCTGTTCCGTGTCGCGGCGGCCAATCGCCATGTAAACATCGGCAATCTTGACCTTGCGCCAGGCATCCTCACCGGCGATATGGGCCGCAATCGACAGCCAGCGTTCGGCATCCTGACGATGATAACGGATGGCGAATTCGGCGAGCGCCATCGTGTCGTCGTAGTCGCAACGCTGCGTGGCGATTGCCTGATGATAGAGGCGCTCACGCTGCTCTGTGGAGCCGGAATTTTCGGCGAGCAGCAGCTGGGCCGACATGTCGCCACGGTCCCGCATGACGTCTCCGAAGCGGGTGAGCGGTGATGACAACGGATCCATGTCCGGTCCCTCAAGCTCCTGGAGCAGGCGCACGGCGCGACCCGAGCCGGTCTCGGCGAGCGGATGCAGGATTTCCTTGGCCAGAGCCACGCTCTCCGCGTCCGTCGCATAATTGTTGACGAGGAAGCGAGCGAAGCTCAGGCCCGCATCCACCGTCATGCCTTCGCCGGTCATCTGGATGCTGCGCTTGGCATCGTTGATGCGACCCTTTTCGAGGTTCTGCTTGAACTCGAGCAGGGCCGCCTCCACCGTTGCGCCGCGACGCACTTCGGCGCGCTCCGCCCAGAAGCGCAGGACCTGATCGGAATAGCCGGCACCCTTGAGGTAACGCTGGTACAGCGCAAGCGCACTGGCGCGGCCGTAAAGCGCCTGGGTCTGGATCGCGGCGATCACCATCGGATCCTTCAGCTCCGGTAGCTGATCGATCTGTTCGGGGGCGAGGTCGAGCGTTTTGTTGCCGGCGCCAGCCTCGATATTGGCCCAATAGTCAGAGGCCTCGACGTTCGGGCCTGCTGGATCCATGCAGAGATAGACCCGCTGCAGCTTGGCGATGGCGTTGATTTCGCCGTTGATGTGGATCGCGCCGGAGAGAAGGTCGGTCGAGCGGGCGATGGTCGTGGACGAAAGGTCTTCCCGCATCAGGAGTTCGGCCAGATCAATGCCGCCCTCGATGTCGCCGCGCTTCACAGCCTCTTCGAGCAAAGGCTTCACTTCCGGCGCCGATTTCCAGATGCCGTCACGGGTCTGGATGAGCCGGGCGAGGCGGGTGAAGGCCCATGTCGGCGGATCGTTGCGGGCAATCAGCCGGCGCAGCAGGTCTTCATAGGCAGCGGCATCGGCGGGTGACGTGTCCTTCGTCTGCTCCAGGAGCTGCGTCTGCTTGATCAGACCGGCCTGGTTGCCTGCGGCTTCCGCCTGCTTGAAATAGTCGAAGGCCTTTTCCCGGTCTCGTGGCACGAGCGCGCCTTCGGCATAGAGACGGCCCATCTCCAGGATGGCCGCCATGTTGCCGCCGTCGGCCGCCTTTTTCAGGTATGTCAGCAGGACCTCGTTGTCCTTGACGACCTTCTCACTGAGAAGGTTCAGCTCGGCGACCTCCCAGGCTGCTGCGGTGTCGCCAAGATCGGCGGCAAAGCGGTACCAGGCCATGCTCAGTTGAGGGTCTTTCACGACCACTTCACCATCGTCATATTCGCGGGCGACGCGGCTGATGCGGTCGCAGATGCCCTCATCCAGAACACCAACCAGTGAGCCGAAGGCCATGTTGACGGCGAGTTCCGGCTCGATCTGCCAGCCCTCGACGCTCTCGCCCTCCTCGGTCAGGTGTGCGAGGTCGAGTATCGCATCTGCATTGCCTCCATAGGCCGCCTGCACCTTCAGCTTGAGGCCGGCCTGCTTGTCTTGCGTGATGCCTCTGCCGTCTATCAGGTAGTCGGCGAGCGTATTGAGCGAACCCGCCGGATGGCCGCCTGTGTCGAGCAGTGTCTGCACAAGGCCTTCCTGGCGCACCCGCTCGCTTTCGCCCTTGGCGAGCATGAGCTTTATCCGGTCGAACAGGGCGTCGGTCTTGTCATAGTCTTTCTTGACCGTTGGCATCAGGCCCTGGATGCGGGTGATGATCGGCTCGAAACGGCGCGCGTCGAGATCGCGCATGCGGTTCATGTCGCGGGTGATGGCAAAGGTCGCCCGCTTCGGCAGCGCCTTCTGGTCCCAGGCGGTCCATTCGGCGATCATGTCCTCGTCGCGCACCCGCGGCGTGCAGACCGCAGTCTTTGGTAGCTCGACGTCCGGCGGTGCGAACCGGACGTCGATGGCGGCCGTACGCCCGGGCGTTCCGGCGGCCATCGTCATCACGCCTGCCATCAGCAGCGATTTCGCCATTTTTGCAATCGTCATGATAAACCTCCGGAACCTGTCTTCAATTATCGGGCGATGGTGCTGGGAACGGCGACGGCGTCGACCTTGTCGCCCTCGCCGGTGACGACAATGGTCACTCCGGCCAGGCGCTTGAATTCGACCTTGTCGAGCTTGGCGAGATCCTTGTCGCCATCACGCACGACCAGATCGACGGCCAGCGGGGCACGCAGCGCCACCGATTTCGAGCCGCCACTGTCGACATCCGAGACGGCCTCGGCGCCGGCCTGTGGCACGAAGAGGTCGATCGCTGCCTTTTCGGTCAGGTTGTAGAGCGAAAGCGTCGCCTTGGACGGGTTCTTGGTCATGTCGTCGACAACAGTCGTTGCGCCGTCCTTGGTGAGGACGACGGAGTAAAACTTGCCGGCACTCGCCGTAACGCTGCCTTCGCCGAAGGTGGAGGAGACCGGGATGTCACCAGGTGCGACGGCCACATAAGGTGAGACGCCATCTTCAAGCTGGTTAAAGGCGCTGTTTTGCACGGATGCGGTCGTCGCGCCCGGTGCGATTACGCGGACGAATGCGGAGTTCGGATCGAGCGGCTTTTCGTACAGGCCGCCGTCATCGGCGAAGCCGACCGTCGAAAAGACGAGGCTGGCCGCAAGCGACGCGACGGCAACTTGGATCGGGGTCTTGGTCATCATGACTGTTCTCCAGTTTTGGTCTTGCAGATGGACAGGGTGGTGGTCTCGCCGACCGGTGCGTCGAAGCTCACCGAAATCTTGTCGAGCGCGCCGTCGGGAAAGCCGCCAAGCGAGAAGAAGTAGCGGCCCGTGGAGCGCAGCCGGTCCCCGCGTTCGATCGAACGCGTGCGCACGATCCCGTCGGTGCCGGTCAGCGTGAAGGTGGCCTTGCGGCTGCTGTCGCTGCCGATATCGGCGAGGATGACATCGTCCTGGCCCAGCTTGGTGTCCGAGAGATCGGCCGCAATCGCATTTTCCCCGCTGGTTTCGGCGGGAATGGCGGGGCTGCATTCGCCCAGCGAGGCCGCAACAATCTCGGCCCAGGGCGCGCCGCCATACTGGCCGAGATTGTTGTAAATCGGGTTTTCCCAGATCAGAAAACGCGGACGCCGTTCCTGGAATTCGCGGGAGGTGATGTAGGAGAGGATCGAGCCGAACTGGTTACCGCCCGAGATCGAGTAGTTCTCGACCGGAATTCCGGTCCAGTGTTCGAGATAGCCCCAGAAATTGCTGATCGGCTTGTCGGAGTAACTGGTGCCGATCAGGGCTATGGTGGCTTCGTCGCCGCTGCCGAAGATATCCATGGGGCCGGTCTCTGCCGAAGCATCCTGGGTGCGAACGGCTTCGTACGTGTGGGCCGTGACGGTCGGCACATGGGTGACGCAGTGCTTCTGCAGCAGTTCGCGCATGCTGGAGAACTCCTCTGGCGGCGGGACCTCCTTCATCTCGAATTGGGCAGGGGTGACGTCTGCGTAGGCCGGAAGCGCCTTCAGCGTGTCGCCGATTGCCTTTGCCGCGACGTCTGCGCCATGCGCCGTCCAGTGAAAGTCGGCCTCGAAGAAAGAGTATTCGCCAAAGCCGTTGCGATTGTTCTTTCGCATCGGTGTGGCGATATCGACGGCCGCCACGCCCTTTTCGTTGAGGCGGCGCACAACGTCGTCATAGATCTCGGTGGCGATGTCGGCATCGAATCCGTAAAGGGAGGCGCGCGCCGGTACCAATTCCGGAAGCACCTGTGACTTGGTCGGAAGCGGCACGTAGATGAGCGTCGTGCCGTTCTTCTCCAACGCCTTGGCCATGGCGGCGAGATGGTCGACGGTCTGCTTGGTGAAGGCGTGCTGCAGGCGAAGATCGGCAAGGATGCGGAAGAACATGCCGTCCTTGCCCTCGATCATCTGAAGCTCGGCGATCTCCTCCAGACTGTTGCAACCATAGCCGGAGGCCGCGTTGCCGCCTGTCGTTTCAGCCCGGGCCTGATTGCCAGCTGCCACGATGATGGCGGCAAGCGCTGTGCCGGCGAACATGCTTGTCTTGCGAACTGGGGTCATCGCTGAACCTCCACGGTTGTTTGATTGGATGTCTTCTGAAGCTGGGCGATAAGATTGCCGGCTGCTGCCTTCATGCCGATGCTGCCGTTTTCTTCGGCAATCGCGAGAAAGCGTGCCGCCTGTTCTGTCTGTTCGGATGTCCGGTCACGATCCGACAGGAGGAGCACGGCGAGCTTGAAGGCTGCATCGCCGGTCTTCTTTCCCACGCCCGATGCGAGCAAGGTTTCGAGTTCGCTCCGCTTGTCTCCGAAAAGCCGCCCCTCGCTATAGAGGAGGATCAGCCCCTCGACCGCCTGTTCGTTTCCTTTGCGGGCCTGGCGCCGCAGCGCGGCTTCCGCGCTCTCAAGATGAGACGGCTGCAGGTCGAGGCTGCCGTCGTTCAGGATCGCCATCATGTGGCGCACGGCATAGTCGCGGTCCTGATAGGCAGCGATGGCGAAATAGTGCAGCGCGTGGGTCGCAAGCTTCGGATCGGGCTGCTTCTGGATCCGCTCGGCAAGCTTGAAGGCGCCGACACCATCCTTGGCGTCAGCCAGCGCCTGAAGCTCTCCATAGGAGACCTTCTTTCCGGCGAGCAGCCGCTTGCGGGCCGCCTGGAGAGGAAGCGGCAGATGCGAGGCAGGGCCAATCGTCTTGCGCTTTGCCGGCTCGGCGGCCTCGGGCGGGTTGCGCGGAAAGAAGGGTTTTACCGCATGAGCGGGCGAGACCCCCATCAGGGGTGCCACAAGCAAGGTGGTCCAGAGCAGGCGGGCGAGGCGATCAGACATTGCCACCCTCCGCCTTTTCACCCGCGCGCTGCCAAAGGCTCTTCGTACCGAGGTAGCGGACCGGAAACTCCCAGACGATGACGCTTGGCATGGCCTCGTCGAGCGCGGTTCCCGCCAGCAGGTCCATCATCGGGACGCCGGGGCCCAAGCCTTCCTTGGCGACATTGACCACGTCCGCCTGCAAGGCCTGACGCAGGAAATCCGCGAAAGACCAGGTCTCGTTGGCACTGTAGCTGGTGCCGACCAGCATGACGGGAACGGAGCTGTCATCGCCGAAAATGTCGGTGCCCGAGGCGTCTGCGCTGACGGATGTGCGGTAGATCGGCACGCTTTCTTCCGAAAGGCCGACACGCGGCGCGTAATCCGGTGAGGTGACGAACTTCGTCAGGTCGCCCCAGAGCGAAACGGGCGTCTGCCATTCTGCCGTCAATTCCTGCGAAGGCAGGTCGATGCCGGTCTTCTGTGCGCTGGACTGGACCGCTTCCGCCGCCGCTTTGGCGCCGGCGGGTGACCAGTGCGTGTCGGACTTCAGGAAGACCTCGCCAAAGGGTTTGGCAGCCAGCAAGGCTTTGCGCATGTCCGCGACGGTTATATCGCGCTGTTCGAGCGCTGCGGTGAACGCGCCATAGGCGTCCGCCATCGCGGCACTGCGCAGAAGCGAGGGGACCTCTTCGGCATAGATGTCCGATTTTGCCGGCAAGGGAGCCAGAACCAGCGTGATGCCGCGTGCTTGCAGATCATCGCGGATTTTGGCGATGTGGTCGACCGCGTCGTCTATGTCTTTGGTCGGGACGCTCTTGAACTCCTCTGAGGTGAAGAACCAGCCTTCGTCGCCGACGATCACGCCCTTTCGACCGGCGCCGAGAAGGGCATAACGGACATTGCCGAAGAGGCCGACCGATGGGGCGCGATGGGGAAGCTCGTTCTTGTAGACCGTGTCCAGGTCACGGGTCGCTTCGCCGTCTATGACATAGGAGAGCGACAGATTATTCGGTTCCGAGGCCTGGGCCGCTGGCGATGCCATGTCCAAAAGCAGGGTCGAGTTGGCATAGACGGCATAGCCGAAGAAGGTGCTCGGCAGGAGGAAGAGGGCTGTGTACTGGCGCAGACTGGGCATGGTTTTGCTCCTGTCAGAACTGGAAGTAGAGGAAGGGTGACGCAGATTGTTCGGCGAGCCGCGCGATGGTCACGGCCAGCAGGGCGGTCATCGCCAGCGGGTAGGCGATTGAGGGAGCGGCGATGATCGAGCCGTCCGGCGCCACCTGCGGCTGACCGGCCAGCGGCACACGGTCCGGATCGGTCAGGTGCTTGAAGCGCGGTTCCATCACCACGGCGATCACGGCGAGCAGGATGAAGACGAGATGCTCCTGGTTGACGCTTGCCAGGAATTCCAGGCTGGGCGCCATGCCGTTCAGCCCGAGCATTCCGGCATAGACGGAGAAGGCTTCACTGACGCTTGTGGCGCGGAACATGACCCAGCCGATGACGACGAGGAGCAGGGTGGCAGGCACCGTCAGCATCTTGCTGAGGCTGGTGCGGGCGTAGCCGGTATAGCGTTCGATCGCCAGCCAGGCTCCATGCCAGGCACCCCAGAGGACAAAGGTCCAGGCGGCACCGTGCCAGAGGCCGCCGAGCAGCATGACCAGAAAGAGGTTCAGGTAGGTGCGCAGCGGTCCCAAGCGATTGCCGCCGAGCGGGATGTAGAGATAGTCGCGCAGCCAGGTCGACAGGCTGATGTGCCAACGCTGCCAGAACTCGGTGATCGAGGCGCTGATATAGGGCGTGTCGAAGTTGCGGATGAACTTGAAACCCATCATCAGGCCCAGGCCGATGGCCATGTCCGAGTAGCCGGAGAAGTCGAAATAGAGCTGCAGCGTATAGGCTGCGGCACCGAGCCAGCCCTCGACGAAGGTAACGTTACCGGATGCGAAGGCGGCATCGGCGACCGGTGCGATCGAGTCTGCCAGCAGCACCTTCTTGGCAAGGCCGATGGTGAAGATACCGAGGCCGGTCGAGAAGAGCGTCAGGCTATGGGTGCGGGAGTGGAACTGGTCGGCCAGATCCTTGAAGCGCAGGATGGGGCCGGCGATCAGCTGCGGGAAGAGCGCGATGAAGGCGGCGAAGTCGACGAAGCTGCGGGTCGCTGGCGTGTCCTTGCGGTAAACGTCGATCACATAGCCGACGGCCTGGAAGACGTAGAAGGAGATGCCGATCGGCAGGATCAGGCGCCAGTGGACGCCGAGTTCATCGGGCGTCGTGCCGAGCAGTTCGGCAAAGCTGTCGATGAAGAAGTTCAGATATTTGAACACGCCGAGCACGGACAGGCAGCCGACGACGCCTAGGAAAAGCGGGATCTTGGCCCGGGCCTGGCCCTCCCAGCGCTCGATCAGCAGGCCGCAGCCATAGGCCCAGGCGGTGACGCCCACGAACAAGATCAGGAAGTCTGGCCGCCACCAGCAATAGAAGATGTAGGAGCCGATGAGAATGGTCCACGACTTCAGCCGGTCCGGCGTGAGGTAGTAGGCGACCAGGAACAGGGGCAGGAATAGAAACAGGAAAGTCTCGGAGGAAAAGACCATTGTCAGCTCCCGGTTTTGCAGTCCGCCGGAGCGGCGGATGACGTGTTGGCGTGAATGGTGAGCGCGGTGGCCGCAGCGTTTGCGGAGGCGGCGATGTGCAGGAGTTCGGGGATGTAGGGAGCGAATTCCCCATCGAGCAGGCGCGGGGACTGGCCGGCAAAGTCGTTGGCCTTCAGCGCCACTTCACTGGCCGCCCCACCGTGAATGCCCGATTTGTTGGCGGAGAAGGCGTTGCCGTCGATAACCACGCGGGCGTTCGCCTCCTGGTCGATGATCGAGATGCCGGCACCTGCATTGGCGATGAGGTCGTTGTGCGACAGCGTCACGCCATTGCTCGCCCGTAGCTTGATACCCACCTGGCTGTTCGACAGAACCACATTGTCAGCGATGGTCACGCAGGCGCTGCGGACGACGGAGACACCACCGCGACCATTGCCCGACAATAGGTTGCCGGTGATCGCCACATCGCGCGTGGCATTGGCAACGAAGATGCCGCTGCCGCGATTGCCGATCAGGATGTTTCCGGCGACCTCGATCGACGAGCTGGTATTCTGCACATCGATTGCCTGGGCCTCGGTCGTTCCGATGATGACGTTGTTGCGGATTTCGGCGCCGGTGACGCCCTTCAGCGCGATCGCCGGACCCGTTCCGCCGGAGAAATGGTTGCCCGAGACGACCAGGCCACGGGTGTTTTCCAGGCTGAGACCGGAGACGTTGTCAAAGGTACTGTCTGTGACATGCGATGGGATCTTGGACGGGAAGAGTGCTGCGCCGAGAATGGACAGGCCGCTGGTGGAGCCTGCGCCATTATAGCCAAGGTGGCTGAAGCGGGCGCCCATTGCCTGCACGGCTCCGGTCATGGCGGTTGCCACGAAGGGACGGAAGGTCTTCAGACCGGGATTGCTGCCTTGCGAGCCGGAGAGTTCACCGTGGTCGACCGTGAGCAGGCCTGAGTTCAAAATGAAGGCGCCGTTTTCCGTCGAGAGTTCCAGCGCCTGCCGGCGTTCGATGACAAGGGCCGAGTCAGACCAGATGACGATCGGCCAGCGGGCGACGATCTTGCCTGCCTTGCGCTCCAGTGCGCCTGGGAATGCCTTCGTCGCTTCGTCCACCATCTGGTCAAGCGTCATCATGCCGCCGCGGATGAAGAGTGCGGGTGCGGCACGGTTGGCGGGTGCCTTTTCGATCTCGCTGTCGAACTGTTGGCCCGTCTGCAAACGCAGTTGCGCCAGCATGAAATCGATCGGCACCGTGTGCAGCTTGCCTGCGGCCGCGATGCGGTCGATGGCAGGTGGCTTTTGGTCAGCCTCCCGATCGACCACGGCAAAGCGGCCAGTCAGGAGTGCGCGGGCATCGTCCTTTCGAGCATCGGCGTCACGAAGCCGCGCTTCGATCTCCGTCACCGTGCGGGTCAAGCCGGCCAGCTCCGCATGGTCGAGGCTCTCGGCGCGCGCGCCGGGAGCGGTCGACGTCAGGAGGAGTGCCAGAAGAAGGGGGAGGCCCTTGCGCATCACCGATCCTCAGCTGTGTACGAGTTGAAGTGTGGCGACCGTCTCTGCTGCCTTGACGGCGACCTCGCAGACCACCTCGACAAGTTGCATCTCGCTTTCCGGGCCGCAGTAGATGGAGGCCGCATCGCCTGCCGGGACCTCGAAATTGTCACCGATGCGCAAGGGGCGGGTGACCGCGCCCATCTTCAGGAGGCCTGAACCGGACGTGACGGTCACCATGCGATGGGAGGACAGATCCTCGGCAATCGGCAGCATCGTGCCGGGCCGCAGCGTCATCATCCGCAATTCGTAACCGGGGCCCGACTGGACACGCCGCACTTCGCCCCAGGTCATCTGGTTGCGCATGTGCTGTGCGAGTTCGCGGCGCTTGATGCTTTCCAGCTTCTTGACGATCTGCTTGACCTGCTGGGCCTTGTCGCGGGTGGTGATCAGCAGCGCATCGTCGGTGTCGACGACCACCACATCATCCATGCCGATCACGGCAACCAGCTTGTTCGAGGCGCGGACATAGGAGTTGCGGGTGTCGACGCTGATGACGTCGCCGCTCAGCACATTTCCGTCGTCGTCCTTTTCGGCGATGTGGTGCAGGGCGTTCCAGGCGCCGACATCGCTCCAGGCAACGAGAAGCGGAGCGATCACGGTGCGCGGCGAATGTTCGAAGACGATGGATTCGGTCGGCAGATTGGCCGCCGGCTGCAGCGCTTCGGCATTCAGGTAGAAGGCGTGCTCGGTCTCGAAGCCATGGTCGAGTGCGTTTTTCACCGCCTCAAAGGTCCCGGGGTCGAGGCGCTGGAATTCCGATATCAGGACGTCGGCGCGGAAGAGGCTAAGGCCCGAGGCCCAGTAGGCGCCACCGGCCTCGATCAGAGCGGTTGCCACATCGACGGGCGGCTTCTCGATGAAGCTCGAAACCTTGCGGGCGCAGGTGAGGTCGTCGAGGGCACCGCCGTCGACGATGTAGCCGTAACCGGTTTCCGGATATTCCGGGGGCACGCCGAAGAGCACGATATGGCCCTGTTCGGCGGCCTTGCGGGCGGCGAGCACATTGGCGGGCAGGTCACCCTTGACGATGTGGTCGGAGGGGATGACGCAGATCAGCGAGGCCGGGTCGGTCCTGGCAAGCGTCAGGGCAGCGGCAAGCACCGCCGGGCCGGTGTTGCGCGAGATCGGTTCGGCCAATACGCGGGCCGGGCACTTGATGTCGCTCAGCTGGCGCAGCACGGTCGCGACATGGGCGCTGCTGACGGCCACGATCGGGTCTGCAAAGCCGGGCGCGCGGTGACGCTCGACCGTGGCATGGAAGAAGGTGGTCTCGGAATTGCCATCGATCCGCTGGAACTGCTTGGGGTGCTCGGTGCGGGACAAGGGCCAGAGGCGGGTGCCAATTCCTCCGCAGAGGATAAGGGGGTGAACGTCTTGCATGGCTGCTCCTGTGAATCCGTTGGGGGTTTACGCGGGATAGTCTGCCTGGACGGGCTACTCAGGTTGCTGCCTCTGCGCCGAACCAGTGGCCGAGCCGCTGGCGAAGGGCGAAGATGCGCTGGCTGATGATGCGGACGGAGACGGGTGAACCGGCAGCCTCGCTGCCGAGTTCAGTTGACGGTTCGATGAGCGCGCGCATCTCGCCCTCATTGCCGACTGCGGTCAGGGCTTCTGCGTTCTGGGCGAGGTTGCCGAAGACGACCTTGCCATCGGAGAAGCGGAGCTCGGCGATGTCGCCGGAGACGAGTTGCTTGGCCTGCTCGGCTGAAACGACGGCCTGGACAACCGGAGTTGCGTTTTCGTCGACCACTTCAACGATCGGGTCGCCGGCCATGACGGTCGAACCCTCTCCGGCGCGGGTCGGCAGGATCTTGCAGTCGCAGGGCATGTTGACGCTAAGCGTGGTGCCGGAGACCGATTGCAGGGTGTAGAGGACTTCGCCGCGCGTGGCGCCGAGGTCGAGATAGGAGATCTGGCCGCTGGCAATGGCACGCAGCGGCTGGCCGCCCGCAGACAGGACAGCGAGCTGTTTCACTTCCTTGGAGAAGACACGTTCATAGACGAGGTTTGCAGCAATGCCGGCCAGGGCGAGGCTGAATGCGACGGTTGCGGCCATCTTCAGGCCGTGCCCGATCAACCCGCCGATGCTGGCCTGGCCGGCCTGTTTCTTGCCGCCTGATACTGCTGCCCGCTCGCGCAGGCTGATGATCCCGTCAACCGAGGTGATGTCGCCGGCAATGTAGCTGTTCAGCAGATAGCGGAGTGTCGGCAAGTGTTCGCCGGTCGGCTCCAGGAAGTCGAGGCGCACTTCGCCTGTTTCGGCATGGGTGCGGCTGATGCGGACATCGACCTGCAGCGAAATCGTATAGCCGTCGAAATCGAAGCGCAGGACCGCGATGCGCTCCTTGCCCTCGAGTTCCGGCCCGGCGAGACCGGATACCGTGGCGGAAACCAGGGAGAGGCTGCGACCGGAGAACTGGCGGCCATCGATCACGGTAACGAAGGGGATGTTGGTCTTGGGGTGTTCCGTGCCCGTATCAAGCAGGATTGGGAAGCTCTCGGCCTGACCGGTGTAGCCCTGGGAAGCGGTGTCGCGTGCGGCCTTCGTTTCGATGTCCATGGTTACGTCCTTCGGGGTTAGATGATGTTGCCGACATAGGCCACGCCGAGGATGAGCCATCCGAGCGCGAGGCAGTGCATGTAGGTGGAGCTGATCGCCCGCCAGCGCTGGCCGAGCGGGATCGCCCGGGCCGATCCGGAGCCCGACTGGCGGGTCCATCTCTGGCGGTCGAGGCGGAAGAGAATGAAGCTTTTGACGACGGCGCCGCCGACCTGGCTGAAATACAGCAGGAAGGGGTAAGTGATCGGGAAGCTCTTGCCGCGGAAGGTCATGATGACCGTGCAGAAGAGGTAGCGGGTGAACATGACCCAGGCGAGGTAGATCGGCAGGATCCACGGGCTGACGAAGAAGGCGGCAAGCAGGATGCTGGCGGGGCCGGCAAGCGTCGTCCAGATCGACAGCGCCTGATCGAGGATCGACCACCAGGTGAAGTAGCCGATGCGGGAGGCGGGGAGCGCCAGTGCGCGGGCATTGGTGCGCAGCATGTTGCCGAACCAGCGGGTCATCAGCGTCGTGGCGGATTCGAAGAAACCGTCCTTGGGCTGGGTCTCGATCGACAGCGTGCAGAGATCCGGCAGGTAGAGCATCTTGTAGCCGCGCTGCAGGAGCCAGTACCAGGTGGACTTGTCGTCGCCGGTCAGGAAGTGGACACGGCCGAGGCGCCAGTGATCGATGAAATCGTTGCGGACGAGGTCGACAAAGCCGGGATCGGTCGCGAGGCTCGCACGGAAGATCGACATACGACCGGTCAGCGTCAGCACACGTCCGCCAAGCGACATCGACGACATCATGACATGGCGCTGCGAGAAGCGCAGGTCGAACCAGTCGCGGAACAGGCGGCCACCCTGGGTGTCGCTCAGTTCGTCCGTGGTCACGGCACCGACGGTCGGATCGGTGAAGAAGGGGATGCTGCGGTCGACGACATCATGGGGCACACAGCTGTCGCCGTCGACGAAGATGACGATGTCGTTGCGGCCGGGATTGAGCCTTGCGATCGAGCGAAGCGAGGTGGCAAGAGCGTCGCGCTTGCCGGTGCCCTCGATCTTGTCGATCTTGAGCCCGACCATGGCCTCCTGGCCCGGATGGTGCAGGGCAACCGATGCCATGACCCGGCGGATGAGGCGGGCATCGGCCTCGTCGACGATGGAGGCGACGATGGTCGCGCCGCCCGTCGCCCGGAACGCGGCCTCGAAGATCGAACGATAGACGCGGGTCGAGATCTCAGGGGCGATCTTGTAGGTCGTGACCAGGAAGTAGGCGTGATCCTTCAAGCCTCTGGCAGCATAGGCCTCGGCGGCGAGACGCTGCCGCCGAGGATGGGCGATCTTGAGGAAATAGGCGGCCCGCGCCAGGTTGATCCCGGCCCAGGCATAACGCCAGGCGCCAATCAGACCGACGGTGATCAGGGTGCCGGAGACCGCCGAGACGGTCGGATGTGGCACGCTGAGCGCCAGGATCGTCATGGAAAGGATGTAGATGACATGGGCCAGCATCTTGTTCGCTCCTTACCAGCAAATGCCCTGGTAGGTGCCGGACGAGCGGATGTCCGGCCGGATGCGCAGCAGATCGACCATCGGGATCTTGTCGCTCGACCTGTCGAGGACCGGCATTGCCTCGGCATAGTGGTTGCCCACCAGGATGACGTCTGAGGTGTCGATCAGATCGTCGAGCGCGCCGACCAGCCGGTTCTTCAGGTCGATCGCCGTGTCATTGCCGCGTCCGGCACCGCTCATGCCCTCGGCATAGGCCTGCTGGACGAAGGGGTCGTAGATCTTCAGATCATAGCCCTTGGCGATCAGACGCGAGGCAAGGCTTGCTAGCGGGCTTTCGCGCAGGTCGTCGGTGCCGGTCTTGAAGCTGATGCCCACCATGCCAACGGTCTGGCCGCCCATCTGCGAGACCATGGTCTCGGCGCGGTCGATCTGAGCCTCGTTCGCTTCGAGGACAGCATCGAGCAGGGCGCTTTCGACATGCGCTTCCTTGGCGAGATGGCGCAGCGCACGGACGTCCTTGGGCAGGCATGAGCCGCCGAAGGCGAAACCGGGACGCATGAAGTAGGGCGAGATGTTGACCTTGAGATCCGAGCACAGGATCTTCATGACCTGCTGGCCATCGACGCCGCAGGCCTTGGCGATATTGCCGATCTCGTTGGCAAAGGTCACCTTGACGGCGCGCCAGGAGTTGCTGGTGTACTTGATCATTTCGGCGGTCGCGAGCGGCACCGAATGGCAGGTGCAGGGCAGGCCCGCGTTGATCTCATGCAGGATCTTGTCGGTCGTCTCGTCGATGGCACCGAAGACGATCAGGCCGGGATCGTAATAGTCCTCGATCGCAGTGCTTTCGCGGAGGAACTCCGGATAGTAGCCGACGCCGAAGTCCTTGCCGGCGATCAGGCCCGTAGCTGCTTCCAGTGCCGGAATGCAGACCTTGTCCATGGTGCCCGGCACGATGGTCGAACGCACCACAACGGAGTGGAAGGCCTTCTTGCGGGCGATGGCTTCGCCGATCGCCTCGCAGGCCTTGACGACATAGGTCAGGCCAACGGAGCCATCGGGAGCGCTCGGCGTGCCGACGCAGACGAAGGAAAGGTCGGTCGCGGCGATCGCCTCGTCGATGTCGAGGGTGGCGCGCAGGCTGCCGTTTGCCACCGTCATCTCGATCAGCGGCTCCAGGCCCTTTTCGACGATCGGGGTCTTGCCGCGATTGATGGTGTCGACCTTGGCGGGGTCGATGTCGACGGCCACCACTTCGTGTCCGTCCTTTGCCAGGCATGCCGCAGCGACGACGCCGACATAACCAATTCCGAATACGCTGATCCTAGCCATTTGCTGCCCTCTTCCTGGCGGCGAGACCCGATCAGGGCCAGCCGTTTGTTAACATCCGTTAATCTCGGCTGTAGGATTGGCAGCATTGCACCTGCGAACAAAGTCAGGAAAATACGATATCTGTCAGGAAAATCCTGACTTTCTTGTAGTGTATTTCAGAAGTTTTTCCGATTACTGATGAAAATACGAAAAAAGCCGCAATCAAAAGATTGCAGCCCCGTCGAAATCTACTGAATTTCTATTAGTGTTGAAGCCAGCCTACGCTGATTGCGTAATTGACAATGTCTGACCGCGTTCGAAGATCGAGTTTTTTAATTGCTCTATACTTGTAGGTCTCGACTGTCTTTGCGCTGAGCTGAATGTCGGCAGCGATTTCCTTCATCGCCTTGCCAAGCGCGACGTGCCGAAGGACGAATTCCTCCTTCGTCGACAGTTTCCGTTGGTCCATCTCGTAAGGCTGCAGCGACCTGTCTGACAGCGCCAAGACTGTTTCGTCGATCACGACGTCACCGGCATGGACGCTTTTGATGGCGCGCAGCAGGCGCGGGCTCGCCACCGTTTTCGTCACCACGCCATGGTAGCCGCGGCTGATATAGGTCTCCCCGGACTGGGTCTCGCGGGCATCGCAATAGGCTATCAAGCGTGCTCCTGCCCTGAGGGTTTGCAACTGCAATCCGCATTCTGCAAGCGTGCGGTCGAGAAAATTCGGATCTGCGACGATGACATCCGGCTCCAGTCTTTTCACGGCTTCGCACAACTCCTGGTCGCGGTGCGCCAGGGTGATGGCATGCAGTTGACGCGTGGAGTTGATCAGAAAGTTCAACCCGTCCACGAGGACCGGGTTGTCATCCAAAACAAGAACCCTGATCTTGCTAGTGTAATCCATTGCAGCTCCAATCTTTCGACAACGCCACAAAACCCTCTCCGGTCACGACCGATTGAATAAGTTTCATTCACCTAGCCAGCACCGGAATGGTCCGGGAGAACGGGCAAGGTGTCAAGATGTTGCAGTGCCGCGAAAATTCTAGACAAATTGTTGGCCTGCGACATCAAGGTTGAGCGGCGCCCATCACTTTTCGGAAAATAAACGTTTTTATATCAGTAAATTAGTATGGAATTCCGTGTTGAGTACACTGGTTGCAAACGATACTGTTGCAATTTTGCGATGCGAAAAACTGTCAGTTTTTGGGTCACCAGGGATCCTTCCAATAGTCTCTTTATAAGGAATGACGGATGAGAATTCCGCGATGGGATGGCCTGAAGCCTGCCCGAAATCGGGCGAAAATGTGACTGCGCTGTTGCGCGACCTGCGATGTATTGTCATCCCCGATGTCGTGCGCACCCTCTTGTTCATCACGATGCCTGACGGACTCGTGATGCGCGAAGGCTAAACAAGCTATCGGGCGAAAATGCAGCAGCGACATGATTGTCGCAAAGCGACACGCAGCAGAGCGGGCCGTCGAGCAGTCAAGCTCGGCGACCCGGTCGCGGTTTTGCTGCTAAGGGTTGTGTTCGGGCGGGCTCAGGCGGCAGCTTCAAGAATGGGCGGCTGGCGTGTGGAGGCGTAAGCCGGCGGCTGTGCGGCGCCAGCCCCGACGATTGCCAGAACCTCATTGGCGAAGGCTTGCGCGTTCATGATGGCCTTCTCGCCGCCCACAGTCTGCAGACCATCGAGCTTGCGCAACGGGCGGTTCATGTCGAACATTTCCCGGAAGGCCGCGCGCTCGGCGATCGGTGTTTCCAGCACATGGATTTGCTGCTCAGAGAGCAAGCGCTTGACTGCCTGCATCGAGCGCGTGGTGATGGCCGGATTGACGCGGGACAGCACGACGGAATGGGGGATGCGGATGCCCGCCTTGCGGTCGAGATAGCGCAGAAGGTCGAGAACCTGTGCGCCGCCCTGGGCGTCCATGCTGCTGCCCTGGATGGGGACGAGCACGTGATCCGACAGACCGACGGCGGAAGCGAGAAGCGGGGACTGGATTCCCGGCAGATCAACGATGACGAAATCCCACTGGCTGCGGCGCTCGTGCACGATCTTCTGGATCGTGGGTGCCGATACATAGGTCTCGACGGACAGCCGAGGCATCAGTGCTGCGCCTTCGTACCACTTCGAGAACCAGCGCTGCGGATCGGCGTCGAGCACGCAGACACGGTAGTTGCGGTGGAGAAGTTCGGTGGTCAACAAGAGGGCCGCAGTCGTCTTGCCTGCGCCACCCTTCGTATTCGCGAAGGTGATCACTGCCATTGGGTATTCCTGTCTCGGGTAGCGGGAGCCGGAATCGCTCTGCGGAGGCACAGGCATCGTGCAATGGGAAATATAAAGAAAATTGGTTAACAGAAAATTACAAGAATTAGGGGGGTGGGGTCTCTTCCCCCGTATTTCCGGGGTTTCTGGTGATCTGTCGTCTCCTATACTCCCTTCATGGCCGGTGGCGGATGTTAACCTTTTCCGCATTCGTGGTCTGGCGGGGTGATGGCAAGTCTAGCGCAAATGATATGCTGCAGTGCACAACATATAATAGTACTTTTTGACTTTACAGCTTCCGCCGCTTTGCCTATGCATAATGCCAGACACCGTGGAGGCGGTGTCTTTTCAAGGGAGGACATCATGACATTTCTTCGCAAGCTTGCGCTCAGCGCAAGCGTGATCGCACTCGGCTGCTCTTCGGCTCTCGCTGCAGATCTCACCGTCGGCTTCTCGCAGATCGGTTCGGAATCCGGCTGGCGTGCGGCTGAAACATCCGTCACCAAGCTGGAAGCTGAAAAGCGCGGCATCGAACTGAAGTTCGCCGACGCCCAGCAGAAGCAGGAAAACCAGATCAAGGCTATCAGAGGCTTCATCGCCCAGGGCGTTGACGCCATCCTCGTGGCTCCCGTCGTCGCAACCGGTTGGGAAGATGTTCTGACGGAAGCCAAGGAAGCCGAAATTCCGGTCATCCTGCTCGACCGCGGCGTTGATGCGCCGCAGGATCTCTATTTGACCTCGGTTGCATCCGATCAGGTCAAGGAAGGCCGCGTTGCCGGCGAATGGCTGGTCAAGACCGTTGGCGACAAGCCGTGCAAGGTCGTGGAGCTGCAGGGCACCGTCGGCTCGACGCCTGCTATCAACCGCAAGAAGGGCTTTGAAGAAGCCATTGCCGGCAAGGCGAACATCACCATTGCCCGCAGCCAGACCGGCGACTTCACCCGCGCCAAGGGCAAGGAAGTCATGGAAGGCTTCCTGAAGGCCGAAAACGGTGGCAAGGACATCTGCGCGATGTATGCCCATAATGACGACATGGCCGTCGGCGCCATCCAGGCGATCAAGGATGCTGGCCTGAAGCCGGGCACCGACATCCTCGTCGTCTCGATCGACGCCGTTCCGGATATCTTCGCCGCCATGGTTGCCGGCGAAGCCAATGCCACCGTGGAACTGACCCCGAACATGGCAGGACCTGCCTTCGACGCGCTCGACGCCTTCCTGAAGGATGGCAAGCAGCCGGAGAAGTTCATCATCACGGAATCCAAGCTCTACACGCCGGCCGACAATCCGCAGGGCGAGTATGACAACCGCAAGGGCCTCGGTTACTAAGGTAACCCTCCCGGCAGGACCCCGCCCAACCCTGGTGGCGGGGTCCTGTCGCTTTCCCCCGGCTTCGTCAGGGGATAGCTTCATGGGAGAGGGGGAAGAGGCAATGACTGAGCATCCATCGATCGTGCTTGCGGCGGCGGGCATCACCAAGACATTCGGCAATCACACGGCGCTCGACGGCGTCGATATCGCGTTTCATCGCGGCGAGGTGCATGCACTTCTCGGCGAAAACGGTGCTGGCAAATCCACGCTGATCAAGATCCTGACGGGCGCCTATATTCCCGATGGCGGGACGATCACCCTTGACGGCGAAGCCGTGAACTTCACCACGCCGCAGCAGGCCCAGACGCTTGGCATCGGCACGGTCTATCAGGAGGTCAATCTCCTGCCGAACATGACCGTCATCGACAATCTCTTCATCGGTCGCCAGCCGACCAACCGCTTCGGTCTGGTCGACAAACGCCGGATGGAGCGCGAATCGCGCGAAATTCTCAATACCTACGGCCTCGACATCGACGTGAAGGCCGAGCTCTCCACGTTCTCGGTCGCCGTGCAGCAGATCATTGCGATCGCTCGTGCCGTCGAACTCTCCGGCAAGGTGCTGATCCTCGACGAGCCAACGGCCAGTCTCGATCGCTCCGAAGTCGAAAAACTGTTCGGTATCGTCCGGCAGCTGCGCGATCGCGGTCTCGCCATCGTCTTCATCACCCACTTCCTCGATCAGGTCTTCGAGCTTTCGGACCGCGTGACGGTCCTGCGCAACGGACGCCTCGTCGGCACGCAGGCGATCGCCTCGCTCGACCGCACCAGCCTGGTGCGCATGATGCTCGGCAAGGATCTTGCCTTCCACCACCCCGATGTTCTCGGTGAAGAGGGAGAAGTGGGCGAGACGCTGATGGAGTTCGAAGGTTTCGGGCTTTCGAACAGCGTGCAGCCCTTCAATCTCAAGATCCATCGCGGCGAAGTCGTTGGTGTCGCGGGTCTGCTTGGCTCCGGGCGAACCGAGATGGCACGGCTGATGTTCGGCATTGATCAGGCCGATAGCGGCTCGATCAAGATCGACGGTTCAAGCCGCCAGGTGCGCAATCCGCGCGAGGCGGTTGAACTCGGCTTCGGCTTCTGCCCGGAGGATCGCAAGATCGACGGCATATTCGGTGATCTCTCGGTGCGTGAGAATATCGTGATTGCCATGCAGGCGCGGCTCGGCTGGTTCAAGGCGCTCAACCGCGACGAACAGCTGGAGATCGCCGGCAATTTCATCGAGGCGCTCGACATCCGCACCGCCTCGGCCGAGCTTCCCGTCAAGCTGCTCTCCGGCGGCAACCAGCAGAAGGTGATCCTCGCCCGCTGGCTCGCCACCGATCCCCGTTTCCTCATTCTCGACGAGCCGACACGCGGCATCGATGTCGGCGCGCATGCCGAGATCGTGCGGATGATCAGCCGGCTGCGGGAAGATGGCCTCGCACTCGTCGTCATCTCCTCAGAGCTCGACGAAATCGTCAGTTACTCCTCGCGTGTCGTTGTCATGCGCGACCGCAAGATGGTCGCCGAACTGCATGGCGCCGACATCACTCCTGGCGTCATCGTCCAGACCATTGCCGCCCAGCCGGCGGAGGTCGAGGCATGAAAAGGCTTTCCATGTCCCGCATCATTTCCCCGCAGCTCCTGGCGCTTGCCGGCGTGCTGTTCTTCAACTGGCTGGTCTTTCCCGGCTTTTTCAACGTGACCTGGCAGGATGGCCGGTTGTTCGGCAGCCTGATCGACGTCATCAATCGCGGCGCGCCCGTTGCGATCCTCGCGATCGGCATGACGGCGATCATCGCGACCAAGGGTGTCGACCTTTCGGTTGGTGCGGTTATGGCCGTGGCCGGGGCGGTTGCCGCGACCTGTGCTGTGGCCGGACAGCCGCTGGTCGTGACGCTTACCGCAGCGCTTGCCGTCGGAGTGCTGTGCGGCCTCTGGAACGGGGTTCTGGTCGCCTATCTCGGCATTCAGCCCTTCGTTGCAACCCTGGTGCTGATGGTGGCGGGCCGAGGCGTGGCGCAGCTGATCACCGAGGGGTCGATCGTTACCTTCTCCGATCAGGCGCTGATCTTCGTCGGGACGGGCAATGTCTTTGGCATGCCGATGCCTGCTGTGATCGCGATCGTGCTCATGGTCGCCGCGCATTTCGTCATGCGCCGCACCGCGATCGGTCTGTTCATCGAGGCGATCGGTACCAACCTGTCTGCCGCCAATTATACGGGCCTGCGCAGCAAGCTCGTGATCTTGTGCATCTATGCCTTTGGCGGCTTCTGCGCGGCAATGGCCGGCATTATCGCTGCTGCCGATATCCGCGGTGCGGACGCCAACAATGCCGGCCTTTGGCTCGAACTCGACGCCATCCTTGCGGTCGTCATCGGCGGCACATCGCTGCTCGGCGGGCGTTTCTCGATCCCGATGTCGGTGCTTGGCGCCATCATCATCCAGGCGATGAACACCGGCGTTCTGGTCTCGGGCTTCCCGCCGGAATTCAACCTGATCGTCAAGGCCGGTATGATCATCATCATTTTGGTCCTGCAATCGGCACGGATCGCCCAGCTGCTCGGTCGCAAGTTCGGACCACGCCAGGCACCCGCCACGACACCGCCCCAGACCAAGACCCAAACTTCGGGACAGGCACGATGAATCCGCGTTATCGCCCTCTCGCCGCGACCACCCTCATCTTCGTGATCGCCTATGCCATCTGTATTTTCCAGTTTCCGGCGATGTGGTCGACGCGCGTCTTCGGCAACTTCCTGACCGATAATGCCTTTCTCGGCATCGCGGCCGTCGGTGCGACCTTCGTCATCATTTCCGGTGGCATCGATCT
>JARXAK010000158.1 GCA_029865885.1 Rhizobium sp.
GGATCGATGAGAGAACACCGAGGTGTGGCTCCCGTCAGTCCGGCGCCGTTTTGCTTGGCAGATTGTTGACGATTGCGACGCAGCCACGTCCGGGAAACTCAATTCCGGCGTCGTGCTCAGAGAAAACCACCGGCTGTCCGAGCACGGCCGCCACGACATGAAGGTAAGAACATGCAGGTTATCGAAACGCTCGCTGAAGGGCTGAAGCGCGAAATCAAGGTCGTCATTCCGGCCAAGGAGATGGAACAGCGCATGAACGAGCGTCTGGCCGAGGTGAAGGACAAGGTCCGCATCAATGGCTTCCGCCCGGGCAAGGTGCCGACCTCCCATGTCAAGAAGATGTACGGCAAGTCGATCATGGCTGAACTCGTCAACGAGATCATCCGCGACCGCCCGAGCGCGATCCTGTCGGAGCGCGGCGAAAAGTCGGCGACCCAGCCTGAAATCGTCATGACCGAGGACGAGAAGGAAGCGGAAAAGATCCTGTCGGCCCAGGCTGACCTGGAGTTCACGCTCTCCTACGAAATCATCCCGGCGATCGAGCTGAAGTCCGTCGACGGCATCCAGGTCACCCGCGAAGTCGTTGAAGTCTCGGAAGACGAGATCAACGAGCAGATCACCAAGATTGCCGAAAGCGCCCGCACCTTCGAAACCAAGAAGGGCAAGGCTGCTGATGGCGACCGCGTCACCATGGATTACCTCGGCAAGGTCGACGGCGTTCCCTTCGACGGCGGCAAGGACGAAGACGCAGAACTCGTCATCGGCTCCAACCGCTTCATCCCGGGCTTCGAAGACCAGCTCGTCGGCGTCAAGGCCGGTGACGAAAAGGTCATCACCGTGACCTTCCCGGCTGACTATCCGGCCGCAAACCTTGCTGGCAAGGAAGCCACCTTCGACATCACCGTCAAGGACGTTGCTGCCCCGGCCGCCACTGAAATCAACGACGAGCTCGCAACCAAGCTTGGCGTCGAATCGGTCGAGAAGCTGAAGGAAATCGTCCGCGGCCAGATCGAGAGCCAGTACGGCAACGTCACCCGCCAGAAGGTCAAGCGTCAGATCCTCGACCAGCTCGACGCTCTCTACAAGTTCGAGTCGCCCTCTAAGCTCGTCGATGCCGAGTTCGAGAACATCTGGCGCCAGATCAACACCGATCTTGCCCAGTCCGGCAAGACCTTTGCTGACGAAGACACGACCGAAGAAGCCGCTCGCGAAGAATACCGCGCGCTGGCCGAGCGTCGCGTCCGCCTCGGCCTCGTTCTCTCCGAAATCGGCGAAAAGGCCGGCATCGAAGTGACCGAGGAAGAAATGCAGCGTTCGCTCTTCGCCCAGTTGCAGCAGTTCCCGGGCCAGGAAAAGCAGATCCTCGACTTCTTCCGCAACACGCCGGGCGCTGCCGCTTCGCTGCGCGCACCGATCTTCGAAGAGAAGGTCATCGACAAGCTGCTCGCCGAAGTCTCCGTTACCGACAAGACGGTAACGAAGGAAGAGCTGATGGCTGACGACGCTGAAGAAGGCGAAAAGTCCGCCAAGAAGGCAGCCCCGAAGAAGAAGGCTGCTCCGAAGAAGAAGGCCGCCGAAGGCGACGCCGAGTAAGCTTCGTGCTTGATTGAACTTCAGAGAAAGCCGTCCTTTGGGGCGGCTTTTTCGCGTTTTAGGACAAGAGGGAAGTATGCAGATCAGGCTTATCCGCAGCGCCACGCTCACCGTCCAAGTGTCTGGCATACGCTTGTTGATCGATCCGTGGCTGGCGAGGAAAGGCGAGGGACGCAGCTATTCCGGAAGGGGGCCTTCTCCGCTCGTCGATCTGCCGGTTCCCGCCGATGAACTGCTGCACGGCATCGACGCCGTGCTGGTTTCGCATCTCCATTCCGACCATTTCGACGAGGTGGCGCAAAATCTGCTGCCGAAGACCATGCCCATTCTCTGTCATGCCCGCGACCGCGACGCGATCACGGCGCTGGGATTCCGCGACATCAGGGCTATCGGAGAAGGCATCGAGGTCGGCGCCGTCAGCATCAGGACCACCGAGGGCCGTCATGGCCCGTCTGAGGTGCTCGACGACATGGGCGAGGTCTCAGGATTTCTGATCAGCGCTCCCGCCGAACCGATGCTCTACTGGGCGGGTGACACGATCCTGTGCGCGGAGGTCGAGGCCGTACTGGCCGCTGAAAAGCCCGACCTCGTCGTGGTGCACGGCTGTGGCGCGCTCTGGAATGGCAGGGGGCCGCTGGTCATGGACGGCGAGATGGTTCTCGAAACTGTCAAGATAGCGGGTGGCTCGACCATCATCGTCACCCATCTCGATGCCGTCGACCATGCGACCGTATCGCGTGGCGATATCCGCGCTCTCGCAGCGGCCGGCGCAGTCGGCGCCGACCGTCTCGTCATACCCGATGACGGCGAGATCCTGACATACTGACGATCAGCGCCAGCCGAGACCCGGTGCCACATGGGTCAGGATCGATTCGATCACATGCGCGTTATAGGCGACCCCGAGCTGGTTCGGCACGGTGAGCAGCAGCGTGTCGGCCTCGGCGATTGCCTCGTCGCGCTTCAGTTCGTCGATCAACCGGTCAGGTTCTGCGGCATAGGATCGACCGAAGATGGCGCGCGTATTCTCGTCGATGAAGCCGATCGAATCCTGGTCCTTGCTCTGGCCGAAATAGGCCCGGTCCATGTCGTTGACGATGGCAAAGATCGAGCGGCTGACGGAGACGCGCGGCGTGCGACGATGGCCGGCTTCCTTCCAGGCGTCGCGATAGGCGCGGATCTGCTTGGCTTGCTGGATGTGGAAAGGCTCGCCCGTCTCATCATCCTTCAGTGTCGAACTCTGAAGGTTCATGCCTGATTTGGCGGCCCAGATGGCGGTGGCGTTTGAACCCGCACCCCACCAGATGCGGTCTCTAAGACCCTCCGAGTGTGGCTCGATGCGCAACAGGCCGGGTGGATTGGGGAACATCGGCCGCGGGTTCGGCCTGGCAAAGCCTTCACCTTTCAGCACGTCGAGAAAGACTTCCGCATGGCGTCGGCCCATGTCGGCGTCGCTCTGGCCTTCCTCCGGTTGATAGCCGAAATGCCGCCAGCCTTCGATCACCTGCTCCGGCGAGCCACGGGAAATACCGAGTTGCAGCCGGCCCCGAGAGATCAGGTCGGCAGAGCCGGCATCCTCTGCCATATAGAGCGGGTTTTCGTAGCGCATATCGATAACGCCGGTCCCGATCTCGATCTTTGTCGTGCGGGCTCCGACGGCAGCCAGCAGCGGGAAGGGAGAGGCAAGCTGCCGGGCGAAATGGTGAACGCGGAAATAGGCACCGTCAGCCCCGAGTTCTTCCGCCGCGACGGCGAGATCGATCGATTGCAGGAGCGTATCCTGGGCCGAGCGCGTGCCGGACTGGGGTGAGGGCGACCAGTGGCCGAAGGAGAGGAAGCCGATTTTTTTCATGGCGGTGCGCCTGTGTGATGAGATTTGGTATAAATGGCATCGACAGCGGCTTCGCCATAGAGCCGAGCCGGTGACAGACTGTTTCGGATGCAAAGACGAAACATAGGTTGGAGAATCAGGCGGGGTGCCTGATCCGTCGTTCCACCGACAGCAGACCGATAACGCCGACCAGTGCCAGCACGAGCCCAAGCCAGGCCGTGCCCGAATAGCCGAAGAAATGCGCGCCAGCTGCGAATGTACCGGCGCTGACGGCATTCCCGAGGAAGGAATTGATCGGCATGAAGGCGGTTCCGAGCCCCGGCCGTGTCGGGAAGAGATCCTGGAAATAGGTGATCGGCAGGGAGAGAAGGGCCGCCGCCGTGGCAGCCCCCGGCAGGGCCAGCGCATAGAAATGCCAGGGCGCCGTTGCAAAGGCGAATCCCACCATATGCAGGCCGTAAAGGAGCGCCGAAACCACGATCAGCGTGAGCAGGCTGAAGCGCTTCAACAAAGAGGCCGCAATGAGCATGAAGGGGATTTCGATGAGGGCGATCAGCGCCGCAATGAACCCGACATCCCGGGTCGATCCGCCGAGTTCGAGCGTCAGGATCAATGGCCAGATCATCGTCGCAAGCCGCGTGGTCCCCGTCACGGCGGCCATTGCAATCATCCGTACCAGCATGTCGGCGCGCACGAGTTCGCGCAGTGCGTCAAAGAAGGCCGATCGGCTGGTGCCGGCAGCGCCCTCCGGCTCCCTCGGTGGCGCAAGGAGAAACAGGGAGGCGGCCGCAATCAGCGCCGTGCAGATCGATGCCGCGCCCCAGGCGCCGATCATGTTGGCGGACTGCGCAAGTGCGAGCCCCAGAATGGCGGGCATCACCACCCAGGAGGCCGACATGAAGGAGCGAACGACCGTGTTCACGGCTGCTGCGTCGCGCGAGGACAGCGTGCTGGTCTCAATGCGCGCCGAGGCAAACAGCAGCGAATGCACGGCCTGGGCGAAGGGGATCACGAGGGCCGTTGCCACGACAAAAACCGGGACTGACGGGAAAAGGAAAATCGTGCCGTAGCCGATCGTGCCCGTCAGCGACAACAGTGCAATCATCCGCCGCCGATCCCTAAGGCCGTCGGAGAGGATGCCGAGCGAAACGCTGATCGTAACCGTCATGATCGACGCGACGACCGTCAATGCCGAATAGGCCTGGTCGCTCATGCCAAGCGCACCGATGGCGGTGACGCCGAGATAGGGCAGGGTTGCACCATAGGCGCAGCCCTGAACGAAGATCATGATGGAAAGGATGACCAGTTGCGGACGCGCCGCGATCTGGCTGAAGGATGACGACATAAGCGACTCGGGCAAAAGGCGGATGAGGAGCCTGCTTAGCAGGTGATCCACACCCCGTCTCCTGCCAGCATTGCCAGAGCCCCGGCGTAGCCGCTCACTCGGCCGCCCGGCGCTCGACCTTCTCGGCCTTCAACTCACCCATCCGGTTCCAGGCGTCGAGACCGGCGATCTTGTAGGCTTCGGCCAGCGTCGGATAGTTGAAGGTGTTTTCGACGAAATATTCAACGGTGCCTTTGAGATTGAGCACAGCCTGGCCGATATGCACGAGCTCGGTCGCCCCTTCGCCGACGATATGCACGCCAAGCAACCGGCGCGTCTTCAACGAGAAGATCATCTTCAGCATGCCGCTGTCGAGGCCCATGATATGGCCGCGCGAGGTCTCGCGGAAATGCGCGATCCCGGTTTCATAGGGGATGCCGCGTTGAATGACCTCTTCCTCGGTCAGGCCGCAGGTCGAGATCTCCGGAACGGCATAGATGCCGTAGGGAAAGAATTGCGGCGGTTCATGCGCCGGTGCGCCAACGGCATGACGGGCGGCGATACGGCCCTGTTCCATGGAGGTGGAGGCGAGCGACGGGAAGCCGACCACGTCGCCGGCGGCATAGATGTTCGGGACGGAGGTCTGGAAGGTATCGGAGTTCACTTTCAGGCGGCCCCGATTGTCGGCTTCCAGCCCTGCAGCAACAAGGTTCAGCGTATCGGTCGCACCGACCCGACCGGCGGCGAAAAGCACCATTTCCGATGTCAGCACACGCCCGTTCTTCAGCGTCACGCGACACTTGCCGTCAACTTTCTCGACGCCTTCGACGGTCTGGCCGAAGATCAGCTTCATGTTGCGGTCGCGCAGCTGATAGGTGAAGTCCTCGACAATCTCCTTGTCGATGAAGTCGAGCATGGTGTCGCGCGGCTCGACCACCGTCACCACCGTATCCAGTGCCGAGAAGATCGTCGCATATTCAATCCCGATGACGCCGGCGCCGATGACAATCATCGAGCGCGGCAGCTCCTTGATTTCAAGGATCTCGTCGCTGTCGATGATGCTGACGCCATCGAAGGGGATGTGCGAGGGCTTGAAGGGGCGCGTGCCGACGGCGAGCAGAACCGATTTGGCCTGCACATGCACGACTTCTCCGTCTTCCTTGACGACTTCGAGGGTATGCGGATCGAGGAAATGCGCCTTGCCGCGCATCTGGTGCACGCGGTTGCGCGAAAACTGGTGTTCAAGCACCTCGACCTCGTGGTCGAGCGTAATGAGAAGACGACGGCGCAGATCGTCGGCATTGATCTCCTGCTTGACGCGGTAGCTGCGGCCATAAAAGCCGCGCTCGCGCCAGCCGGTGAGGTTCAAGGCCGTCTCGCGCAGGGTTTTGGAAGGGATCGTACCGGTATGGACCGATACACCGCCGACACGCGTGCCCTTTTCGATGACGAGAACCTTCTTCTCGAGCTTCGCCGCCTGGATCGCCGCGCGGCGTCCGGCCGGTCCGCTGCCAATTACGACGAAGTCATACTGGTTCATGAGGGTGCCTCTGATTCGTCCGCTGCCATGCTGCAGCGCACATTTATTCACACAGAGTATGACAGGGCAACGTCACCGTTTCGTTATCAGCGGCAGAGGCCATCACAGTTTCCGCTTGTCGATGCCTCGTGCCTCCGCGATGTCCTCAGATCAACCGCAGGCCCTTCAAACTGGCATGGCCATCCTTGCCGATAATGATGTGGTCATGGACCGTAATGCCGAGCGGTTTGGCGGTTTCGACGATGGTGCGCGTCATGTCGATATCGGCACGCGATGGTGTCGGGTCACCACTCGGATGATTGTGGACGAGGATGATCGCAGTCGCCGACAGTTCGAGCGCGCGTTTGACCACTTCGCGCGGATAGACCGGCGTATGGTCCACCGTCCCGCGCCCCTGGATCTCGTCGGCGATCAACACATTGCGCTTGTCGAGGAAGAGAATACGGAACTGCTCGGTCGTCTCATAGGCCATGGCGGCATGGCAGTAGTCGATGACGGACGACCAGGAGGACAGAACCTGCTTCTCGCGAAGTTCGCTCTTCAGCATGCGTTGCGCCACGTTGGCGATCAGTTTGAGGTCGAGCGCCGCGGTCTCGCCCACGCCCTTGACCTCCTGCAGCAAGGCCGAGGGCGCGCCGAGGACGCCGGACAGTGTCTGGAAACGGGCGAGCAGGGCCTTGGCGATCGGTTTCGTGTCGCGTCGCGGGATCAGGCGGAAAAGCAGGAGTTCAAGGATTTCGTAGTCGGCGAGTGCCGTCTCGCCGCCCTCGCGGAAGCGGTTGCGCAGCCTTTCCCGGTGTCCGAGATAATGCGCTTCGGGCTGCATGCTCGCGCGTGTGGAGGCGACCTTGGCAAGATTGCTTTCCCGCGCCGGCTGTTCGGCAAAGAAGCTGCGCTCGTCGATCCCGCCATCCGGCAGTGCTCGTCCCGAAGCAAAGAGATCTCCAGCCTGCTGCACCGCTACGCCTTCAGGGCGCAGAGTTTCACTCGAAAACGGAAGCTTGCTCGTCATGCCACCCCAATCCTGACCCTCATGGTCGAGCGGCCGAACCGCCGCACGGATATAGTGACACGACTTCAGCCGTGCGCAAGTTCAAGTTGCGTCTGTTTGCGCCAGCGCTCTGGCGTCAGGCGAGACCGGGCCGGTCGAGCCCTGTCGGCGACAGCGTGAAGATCTCGCAGCCATTGGCCGTCACGCCGACGGTGTGCTCATACTGGGCGGTCAGCGACCGGTCGCGGGTAACCGCAGTCCAGCCATCCGAGAGCACCTTCACATGCGGCTTGCCGAGATTGATCATCGGCTCGATGGTGAAGATCATGCCTTCACGCAGTTCCGGACCCTCGTTCGCCTTGCCGTAATGCAGGATGTTCGGGCTGTCGTGGAAGAGACGCCCGACCCCGTGGCCACAGAAATCGCGCACCACCGAACAGCGTTCGGCTTCCGCATAGATCTGGATCGCTTCGCCGATCGCACCCGTGCGTGCGCCGGGACGCACCGCGCCGATCCCGCGCATCAGGCATTCATAGGTGACTTCCATCAGGCGCTCGGCGGCGCGCTTGACCTGGCCGACGGGATACATGCGGCTCGAATCGCCGTGCCAGCCATCGAGCAGGAAGGTGACATCGATGTTGACGATGTCGCCGTCGCGCAGCGGCTTGTCGTCCGGCATGCCGTGACAGACGACATGGTTGATCGAGGTGCAGACGGAATACTTGTAGCCCCGATAGTTCAGCGTCGCGGGCAGGGCGCCGTGGTCGGCGCCGAACTCGAAGACGAACCTGTCGATGGCCGCTGTCGTCACACCCGGCTTCACCATCGGCACGAGGGCGTCGAGGCAG
>JARXAK010000167.1 GCA_029865885.1 Rhizobium sp.
CCGTAAGGGCAGGGAGCTCACCTTGCCGGAGGAAGGTGACATGCGCCGACGACGTCCCGAGTTCCCGGGACACCTGTTGCAGCCCCTGGGCCAGTAAGCCTTGAATTCGCGCGCCGTCCTCACCTTGCCGGACGAGCAACCGTTGACCTGTGGCGGGCGTGAAGGGAATGGAGGCCTGCAGCTTCGGGTAATAGCGTCCGCCGGCACGGTGGAAGGCGTCCGCCCAGCCATGGTCGAAGACATATTCGCCCTGGCTGTGGCTCTTCAGGTAACAAGGAATGGCGCCGACGAGGCGCCCTTCCTCCTCGAGAAGCAGATGGTGTCCCATCCAGCCCGTTTCAGCGGTCGCCGAACCCGATTCTTCGAGCGCCGAGAGAAAGGCATACGAGATGAAGGGGTTGTAGCCAGGGGCGGAGCGGGACGCCCCTGCGAGCAGCCCCCATTCGGCCGATGCGATCTCCTTGAAGGAGCGGACTACACGGATCGTCACCTCGTCTGCCATGGATCTCCCGTCAGGCGATCGCCGGCGACTGGCGCGGGTCGAAGCCTTCGAATGTCATCTGGTCTGCATATTTATAGGTCTGTGCCCGCATGTTTTCATCCCTGACGGTCCAGGTAATCACGGGTGTGCCCTTTTCACGCAGGCCGGTGACAAAATCATTCGGTAGATGCACCACGCAATAGGAGGTGAAGTCGAGGCCGAGATCCATGGCTTCCTGATGTGCCTCCTGCACCTCGGGCTTGACGCCTTCGGCGGTGAGGCCGACCGGCCAGGGGCATTCGGCGGACTTGAGCGCACGCAGCAGATGATAGTCGAAGCTCATCAGCGCGACCTTGCCCTGATAGCCTTCAAGCACTTCCAGTACGGCTTCGACGAAGCCATCGTCCTGTTCGGCGTCGATGCCCTTGAGCTCGATGACGAGCGGCACCCGGCCCTTGACGAGATCCAGCATCTGGCGAAGCGTCGGAACCTTGTCCGAAGTGCCGCCGATGGACAGCAACCGCAACTCGCCCGCCGTGCGTTCGCGCACTTCGCCGGCAATGCCGCAAAGCCGCTGCAGGTCGTGGTCATGGAAGACCATGGGCACGCTGTCGGAGGACAGCTGGATGTCGCATTCGATGGCAAAACCCGCCTCAATGGCCCGAGTGAAGGCCGAAAGCGTGTTTTCCCAGATCTCTCTGTTCATATCGTGGTAGCCGCGATGGGCGACGGGCAGGTCCTTGATCCAGTCGACTTGGCTCACAGGGAAATCTCCAGGATGGCATCGATCTCGACGGCGGCGTTGAGCGGCAGTTGCGCCACGCCGACGGCCGCACGCGCATGCTTGCCCGCTTCACCGAGCACGTTGGCAATCAGGTTGGAGGCGCCGTTGATGACGAGGTGTTGCTCGACGAAGCCGGGCGCGGACGCCACGAAACCGTTGAGCTTGATGACACGGGTGATGCGGGCCAGATCGCCGGAAAGGGCAGCCTTGGCCTGGGCGAGGATGTTGATCGCGCAGAGTTCGGCTGCACGCTGAGCCTCGGCAAGCTCGACATCACCACTGACAAGACCGGTCACCGCCACTTTTCCGCCTTCAATCGGCAGCTGGCCTGAGAGAAACAGCAGGTTTCCGCTGATCACATAGGGCACATAATTGGCGGCGGGGGCTGCGGCTTCCGGCAGGCTGATGCCCAGCGCTGCAAGGCGGCCGTCGATTGTGTCGGACATGGTCGATTCCCGGTCTGTTGATAAAAGTTGAGAAAGTTGTGGCGACGAAAAGCATGTCTCGCTTTTGCCGGATGTGTTCTTATAACATCGGTGACGAGTTCAACAGGAGGGTGTCGATGTTTCCTTTGCGAATGGCGGTCCGCGCGACCATGGCCCTCACGGTCGTGGGCGCCACGGGTCATGCGGCCTCCGCAGCGACCGTCGGCCTCGTGCCGCATCGCGCCGTCTACGAGATCGTGCTGAAGGAAGCATCAGACCGCTCTGGAATCGAGTCCGTGCGCGGCCGCATGGTCTATGAATTCAGCGGCTCGGCCTGCAAGGGCTTCAACACCCAGTTCCGCTTCGTCACCCGCATCGATGTGGGCGAGGGCGTGCGCGTCACCGATCAGCGCTCCACCACCTTCGAAGATGTCACCGCCGGCAAGTTCCGCTTCGAGAACAAGTCCTTCACCGATGACCAGCTCGACAAGGATGTCAGCGGTGCCGCCGCCGAAGCCGGTGGCAAGGTCAAGATCGAACTGACAGGTCCCGACAAGCGGGCACTCGAGCTCGCCGACAGCCGTTTTCCGGCGGAGCACATGCTCGAAGTGATCGCCCGCGCCCGCAAGGGCGAGCAGGTGTTCGAATCGCGCATCTTCGACGGCTCTGAAGACGGCGACCAGACGTTCTTGACCACGACCATTGTCGGTGGGCCGCAAAAATCCAGTGACGCTGACCCGGAAGCCAAGGCTCTGGCACCCCTCGGCACCCAGGATTACTGGCCGGTCTCGATTGCCTATTTCGACGAGAAGACCAAGGGCGATCAGGAGCCGATCTACAGCCAGTCCTTCAAGCTCTACGAAAACGGCGTGACCCGCGACCTGACGCTCGACTACGGCGATTTCGTCCTGGCCGGCAAGCTCACCAAGCTGGAAGTGCTCGGCAAGCCGGACCTCGACTGCCAGTAAACCGCAGCAGTCGGCGCAAATTCGGCGTTTCCACCCTTGATTTTTGACCGACGCCCCTGTATGGCCGGCGTCATTCCACACGCGAGACTTGGGATCGTCAGGGAGAAATCCTGCCGCTTCCGCCCGGTGGTTGGCCGCAAGGTCAGCTGTTTGTCTCGCGGGGGTTCAACCGGAAAAGGAGAAAAAGGCATGGCATTGCCTGATTTTAGCATGCGTCAGCTTCTGGAAGCTGGCATCCACTTCGGCCACCAGACACATCGCTGGAACCCGAAGATGAAGCCGTACATCTTCGGCGATCGCAACAACATCCACATCATCGACCTGGCGCAGACCGTTCCGATGCTGTCGCGCGCCCTGCAGGTCGTGTCTGACACCGTTGCTCGTGGCGGCCGCGTCCTGTTCGTCGGCACCAAGCGTCAGGCTTCGGAAATCATTGCTGATTCCGCAAAGCGCTCGGCCCAGTACTACGTCAACTCCCGCTGGCTCGGCGGCATGATGACCAACTGGAAGACCATCTCGAACTCGATCGCCCGTCTGCGCAAGCTCGACGAGATCCTGGCTTCGGAAGCGTCTGGCTACTCGAAGAAGGAGCGCCTGAACCTTGAGCGCGAACGCGAGAAGCTTGAAAAGGCTCTCGGCGGTATCCGCGACATGGGCGGCACCCCGGACCTGATGTTCATCATCGACACCAACAAGGAAAAGATCGCGATCGACGAAGCCAAGCGCCTCGGCATCCCGGTTGTTGCTGTCATCGACTCGAACTGCGATCCGGACCTCATCGACTATCCGATCCCGGGCAATGACGACGCCTCGCGCGCCATCGCTCTCTACTGCGACCTGATCTCGCGCGCTGCCATCGACGGCATCGCTCGCCAGCAGGGCGCTTCCGGTCGTGACATCGGCGCCTCTGCCGAAGCCCCGATCGAGCCGGCTCTCGAGACCGAAGCCGACGCGTAATCGCGTATTGCGGCGGGTTCCCGCCGCACTTCCCGTCAAGGGAATGGCCGCCTGTGTGCTCTTTGAGCAGCGGGCGGCCTCCGTTCTTCCGGATGCCGCCGCTTTGAGCGGGAAGGCGTCGAAGACGGCCGATTGTTTCCGTGGTGACCTGCTTCATCACGTTGTCATACATCCGGGTACATTTCGTCCCCAACACAGCGGCCCTCCGTTCGCCCCAAGGCCACGGAACGACCGCCTGAACAGACAAGAGGCACACAATGGCTGAAATCACTGCAGCACTGGTAAAGGAACTGCGCGAAAAGTCCGGCGCAGGCATGATGGATTGCAAGAAGGCTCTCATCGAGAACGACGGTGACGTCGAGGCCGCCATCGACTGGCTGCGCGCCAAGGGTATCTCCAAGGCTGAAAAGAAGTCGGGTCGTACGGCTGCAGAAGGCCTGATCGGCATCAACGGCGCCGGAACCTCGGCTGTTGTCGTTGAAGTCAACTCCGAAACCGACTTCGTTGCCCGTAACGATGCCTTCCAGGAGCTCGTCCGTGGCGTGGCTTCCGTTGCCATCACGACCGATGGTTCCGTCGAGGCGATCGGCGCGGCCACCTATCCGGCCAGCGGCAAGACCGTCACCGACACCATTAAGGACGCGATCGCCCATATCGGCGAGAACATGACACTGCGCCGCGCCGTCAAGCTCACGGTCGAAGACGGTGTCGTCGCGACCTACGTGCACAATGCCGCCTCTGAAGGCCTCGGCAAGCTCGGCGTTCTCGTCGCGCTGAAGTCGACCGGCAACAAGGACGTTCTCGCTGCCATCGGCCGCCAGGTCGCCATGCACATCGCTGCCACCAACCCGCTCGCCATCCGTTCGGAGGAAGTCGATGCCGCTGTCGCCGAGCGCGAGCGCAATGTCTTCATCGAGCAGTCGCGCGCCTCGGGCAAGCCGGAAGCCATCATCGAAAAGATGGTCGAAGGCCGTATGCGCAAGTTCTTCGAAGAAGTCGCCCTTCTCTCGCAGGCTTTCGTCATCAACCCGGACCTGACTGTCGGCGACGCCATCAAGGCTGCCGAGAAGGACGCTGGCGCCCCGATCGAAGTGACCGGCATGGCCCGCCTGCTGCTCGGCGAAGGCATCGAGAAGGAAGAGAGCGACTTCGCTGCGGAAGTCGCAGCTGTTGCCAAGGGCTGATTTCGGCTCTGCCCCTTCTTCGAGGGAAAACATCGGGCATCGCGTGACAACGCGGTGCCCTTCGTGTATCCGGCACAGAATTGATTTCGGGAGCATTCATGTCAGCCAAGCCATTGTTCAAGCGCGTCCTCCTCAAGGCTTCCGGCGAAGCTCTTATGGGTAGCCAGGGATTCGGGATCGATGTCGCAGTGGCCGATCGGATCGCCGGTGACATCGCCGAGGCCCGCCGCATGGGTGTGGAAGTCGGTGTCGTGGTCGGCGGTGGCAACATCTTCCGTGGCGTGGCCGTGGCCTCCAAGGGTGGCGACCGTGTGACGGGTGACCACATGGGCATGCTGGCGACCGTCATCAACGCGCTGGCGCTTGCCACGTCGCTGCGCAAGCTCGACATCGACACCGTCGTGCTCTCGGCCATTGCCATGCCTGAGATCTGCGAGAGCTTCTCGCAGCGCGCCGCCTTGCACCATCTGGCCCAGGGCCGGGTGGTGATCTTCGCCGGTGGGACCGGCAATCCGTTCTTCACAACCGATTCCGCAGCTGCACTTCGTGCAGCCGAAATCGGCGCACAGGCGATCTTCAAGGGTACCCAGGTCGACGGCATCTATTCCGCCGATCCGAAGAAGGACCCGACCGCGACGCGCTTCGACAGCCTGACCCATGACGAGGTCCTGCAGAAGGGCCTAGCTGTCATGGATGTCGCCGCCGTTGCACTCGCGCGCGAAAACCACATTCCGATCATCGTCTTCTCGATCCACGAGAAGGGCGGGTTCGGCGAGATCCTGTCCGGCGCCGGCCGCATGACGATCGTCACCGACAACTGATTACACGCAAGGGGCGGCCAGATATGGTGCCGCCGACTGACAGAGCAATGGGAGAACCATGATGACCGCAGGGGTTGATCTCAACGACATCAAGCGCCGCAAGGACGGCGCGATCAACGCGTTCAAAAATGACATCGGGTCGCTGCGCACGGGCCGCGCTTCGGCCAACGTCCTCGATCCGGTTGTGGTCGAAGCCTACGGCTCCCGCGTGCCTTTGAACCAGGTCGCCAACGTGACCGTTCCGGAACCGCGGATGCTCGGTGTTTCGATCTGGGACAAGTCGATGGTCAACGCCGTTGACCGCGCCATCCGCGAAGCCAATCTCGGCCTCAACCCGATCGTTGATGGCCAGAACCTGCGCATCCCGCTGCCCGAGCTCAACGAAGAGCGCCGCAAGTCGCTGGTCAAGGTGGCTCATGACTATGCCGAGAAGGCCAAGGTTGCCATCCGTCACGTCCGCCGCGATGGCATGGATGGCCTGAAGAAGGCCGAGAAGGACGGGACGATCAGCCAGGACGACAGCCGTTCCCTCTCCGACAAGGTGCAGAAGATGACCGACGAGACGATTGTCGACGTCGACCGCTTGCTCGTGGAGAAGGAAAAGGAAATCATGCAGGTTTGAGGCAGAGTCGTTTGACGCCGCACTCTTAACGCCGCTCGGATCCTCGCCAATGTCGACAGTTCAACATCGCATCGTTCCACAGCATGTTGCGATCATCATGGATGGCAATGGCCGCTGGGCAAACGCCCGCGGCCTGCCGCGGACTTTTGGCCATCGCAAGGGGGTCGAGACTGTCCGCGAGACCGTCAAGGCGGCCGGCGAGGCCGGCATCGGCTTCCTGACGCTCTTTGCCTTCTCCTCGGAGAACTGGCGTCGACCCGAGGCCGAGGTCAATGAGCTCTTCGGTCTGCTCAAGGCGTTCATCCGTCGTGACCTCGCCGACCTGCATCAGGCCGGCATTCGCATTCGCATCATCGGTGACCGCGTCAACCTGCGCGACGATATTCTTTCGCTGCTTCTGGAAGCGGAAGAGACGACGGCGAAAAATACGGGGATGACGCTCGTCATCGCCTTCAATTATGGATCCCGTGACGAGATCGCGCGCGCTGCAGCGCGGCTGGCGGTCGACGTACAGGCCGGCCGCCTCGACCCCTCCCAGATCGATGCACAGAGGATCAACGACAGCCTGGACACCGCAGGCATTCCCGATCCCGATCTGGTCATCCGCACAAGCGGGGAGGAGCGCCTCTCCAACTTCCTTCTCTGGCAGGCGGCCTATGCGGAACTGATGTT
>JARXAK010000187.1 GCA_029865885.1 Rhizobium sp.
ATGGATTGCCGGATGGCGCTCCTTGCTCTCTTACGGTCTCGATCGACCGGAGGGGGATCGGGCTGCCATCCGGAGCCGCTGTAACTGTTCTATCACAACGGGTCGAAGTTTGCTTACAAGGGGGATGTCAGGGAAGCACGAACGGAGCCCCTCTCTTGTGAAATCTTAAGGTTTGGCCCTGAGCGGGCCAATTCCTCGATTTCACGTTCTCCCCCGCAAGGGGGGAGATATTCCTTTAGTTCGTCAGATCATAAGAGCGCCGCAGCCCCTGGGCGTCGAGCCAGGCGATTACCGCCTCCGGTTCGTCCGTCTGGATGATCGTCACGCCGCGCTCGACGAAGAAACCCCACACATCTTCGGGACGTCCGGTCGAGAGCGCCAGATAGTCGCCGCGCCCGCCGGCCACCATGCCTTCCGGACGGTCGGTGATCGGATAGGTGTTGATCCACAGATGGGTGTTGTTGTGGATTGCGGCTGCGCGGGAAAGCGGCGAGAGCAGGGGCCCCCCATCCGCAGTGATGGGCTTTGATGCATCCCTATACCAATGCACGAGTTCCGCCGCCGGTGCCCCGAGTGCCGACTGCGTACGATCGATGAAGGCCGGTTCCGTCACCGCGTCATCGGCGAGGATCGGCATGAAGGCGATGTCAGGCCCGATGGCGCGGCGGATGTCGCGGGCAAGCTGTAGCCGCTCGGCATTCCAGACCGCGAGCTTGAGCAAGATGCCCTCGGGCATGCCAAGGCTGCGGGCGAGATCGGCCACTTCGACCAGAGCTTCCGGTTCGAGCTTGTTGTCGATGTTGATGAGGATGCGGCCGCGCGCATGCAGCATCGCTTCTTCGAGCGTAAAAACATGCTCGTTCGTCAGACGACGCTCCCCTTCCAAGATGAGCTGGCAGGCCCGCAATTCCGCGAGCGTATGGTCTGCCACCTTGCCGCGACAGGTCGTGGTCCGGTCGAGCGTCTCGTCATGCATGATCACAAGCACGCCGTCCCTGGAGCGTCGAACATCGAGCTCAACCATCTCCACGCCGATCGACACGGCGTGATCGATGGCGGCGAAGGAGTTTTCGGCGCGCACTGTGACACCCTCTCTCTTCCATCCCGCCCGGTGGGCCACGACCATGACATGGTCGCGGTTGAGATTGGCCTTCGTCAGACGGTCATGAATGAGGGTCGCCCGGTTCGAGGGCGGAATGGGCGCGAGGCTCGCGGCTCCTGTCACGAGAGAGAGCAGAAGGCCGAGGACGAGAACGGCGAGACGCATGAGCAGGGCTCCGATCTTCAGTGTCGTTCCCGCCGCAATAGGTGCGTCGCGTGAAGCCGCCGTGACGGTTTTCTGAAGCCTCTGTGACATCGCGGCATGGAACAGTCGCTGCCCGGTGCCGTTGAATGGGGGCGACAGAGACAGAATGGGAGATGCTGATGACGATGACGACCGGCATGCCGGATGGCTTGAGAGCCATCGACGTCGAGCTGCCCGTCAATGCCATGCTGCATCTCTGGCTGAAGGCGGTGACACCGGAAGAGCCGGGTGCCGTCTCGCTTTACAGCGTCAACGGCAAGTTCGGCGAAGTTCAGGCGGTCAATGCGGAGGAGAACTCGTTTCGGATCTACCATGTCTTCGGCGGCGGCGCGGTGACGCTCGCCTATGATACGGCGGTGACGTCGCTTTCGGTGGCCTACTGGTTCACGCCGTCAGACGTGCTGGAGACGGGTATCACGGTCATCCACACCAACCCGGCCAACGAGCCGCCGGATCTGCCCGATGGCTATCATTTCCGCCCGCCCTTCGGCTGGATGAACGACCCCAACGGTTTTGGTCGCTTCGGTGGTCGCCCGCATCTCTTCTACCAGCATTATTCGCATGGCCGGATCTGGAACAACATGCATTGGGGCCATGCCGTGTCGGCGGATTATCTGCGCTGGCGCCATCTGCCGGTGTTTCTGTTCCCCTCTGAAGAGCTGACAGTACGACCGGACAAGCGGGGCGGCGCTTTCTCTGGATCGGCGATCGCGCGCACCGATGGCCCGGGCATCCGGGTGTTCTTCACCGACAAGATCACCGACCGCATCCCCGAACAGGAGATCCAGTTGACGGCTACCTCGACCGATCACTTCAGCGCCGGTGCAGCCGAAGTCATCTTGCCCCGAAGGCCGGATGGCGAGGGCCTCACCTTCGACTTCCGCGACCCCTATGTGTTCCGGGGACCGGACGGCCTCTGGAAGATGCTGCTGGGCAGCCAGAGCGCCGCAGGCGGTGTCATCCTCCTCTATGAGACGGAAGACAACACGGCAGCCGGTGGCTGGGCCTATGTCGACAAGCTCTATGTCGAGACCCGCTATCAGACCTCGGCGCTCGAATGCCCCTGCCTGCTGCCGATTGATGGTGATCACCGCGACCCCGCGACCCGCTGGGCGCTGATCTATGGCCTGATGAATGGCGAGAACAAGGAAACCGGCCGGCGCAACCTGACGATGATCGACATCGGCTGGTTCGATGGCCGAAACTTTGCCAAGGCCTTCGGGCGCGAGCTCGATTTTGGAACCGACAACTATGCGTTCCAGGCCTTCGTGGATGGTGGCACGCCTGTTGGCATCGGTTGGCTCGGCAATTGGGCCGACACAGGCCCGACAATTGATTTCCCCTCGGCCATGACTTTGCCGCGCACGCTGGTTCTGGAGGGCGACACGTTGCTCACGCCGCCGATCGGTACTGCGGAGAGCTTGCGCGCCCGCATGCTCGACCGGACCCGGTTGGCGGCGGGGCAGACGGTCACCCTGCCAAACGGCGCAGCAGAGATCACGTTTGAACTGACGGAGGCGGGCGGCGCTTTCCGACTGGAATTCGATCATCCCGAGATTCGCCTTGCGATTGCTCAACACGCGGAGGGGCTGGAGATCCTGCATGCCCATCTCGATCGTTCGGAAGAGCCGCCGGGGCCGCGCTACATGGCCAAGGCTGCTGGCGTTCGTCGTTTGCGGATCTTCCTCGATTACGGCTCCCTGGAGCTCTTCGCCGATGGTGGCCGGATCGCGGGAACCAAGCGCATCGCAGGCTTCGAGCCAGTCCGTTCCGTCAGGCTGATTGCCGAGCCGGGCGTTGTCAGCAATGCGACCATCTGGTCTCTACGGCTCTGACAGACGGCGAAAAATGGGGCATCAGGCATGCCCTACGGGTTCTGCCTCGGCATCATCCGCCGCCGACCACACGGGCGCAAGCGAGGCCGCACCCCGCACGCGCACCACGGTCACCGAGCAGGGGGCAGAGGCCGCGACTTCCCCCGACACGCTGCCGGTCAGGGATCGCAAGGTCGAGTTGGGGCGGGCACCCATCACCACGTGATCGACATTGTTGTCCCGTGCAAAAGTCAGGATCGCCTGCGCCGGCGAGACGGCCTCAAGCACGTGATAGGTGATGTCACCTTCCTCTGCCCCAAGCGGTGCCGACCACTGCTTGAGGGCGGCGAGCCTCAGAACGTGTTTACTGTTGCCTTCCGCGTCGAGGTCGTCGTCAAGCGCGATGCGCGCGATCTTCATGACGTTGACGCAGGCAATACGCGCATTGGGCGTGTTCTTGATGATCCGCCGGGCCGTTTCGCGCAGCGCCTCGGCCAGTTCCTGGCTCGCGGCATTGAGATCGATCGCCACCATCACGATTGGTGCTGACGCAAGGATTGCTGCGGCACCGCGCGGCTTGATGAGTTCGATCGGGTCCGGGTTCAGCATCCGCTTGAGGACCTTGCGCCAGGGATCGCGGCTGGTCTTCTCCGCCCGCGCCGTCAGCCGGACCTGGTAGAGATCGGCGAGATCCAGCGCCAGCTGCGCCGCCGACTGGTAGCGTCGGGCGGGGTCCACTTCCAGGCAGCGCAGGATGATTTCCTGACAGGCCTTGGAGACCATGGGATTGAGTTCGCGAGGCGGTGGCGGGTCCCACCAGAGCCGCTTCTTCAACCCGCTCATCCGCTGGGGGTCGCCGAAGGGCCGTCTGCCGGTCGAAAAGAAATACATCAGCACACCGAGCGCGAAGAGATCGGATCGGAAATCCGAGCGCACGCCAAGGATCTGCTCCGGCGCCATATAGGGTGCAGTGCCATAAGGCAGGCGAAACTCCTCGTCCATCAGGTCGGGCAGTTCGAGATGGCGCGCCAGGCCATAATCGACGAGCACGGCCTCGCCGGTGTCGCGGAAGAGCACGTTGGACGGCTTGATGTCGAGATGCACGACCTTCTGCCGATGCAGGTCAGCGAGTGCGGTCGCGATCTTGGTCGCGATGTCGATCACCTCGGGCTGAGGGCAGGGCAGGCGCTGGAGCAGAGGATAGAGCGATTTGCCCGGCAGGCGTTCGACAACAATGTAGGGCTGCTTGGAGAAATCACCGCGCGCCACGAAGCGCGGCACATGCGGCCCGCTGATCCTCGGCAGGATCATCAGCTCCATCTCGAAGCCGACGATAGTTGCCGGGTCTGTCCCCGAACCGATGCGCGGCACTTTCATGAGAAGCGGGCCCGGGTGGTCGGGATGCGTCACCTCAAAGAGCTTGGCCATGCCGCCGGTATGTGCGAGCGTGCCGAGCGTGAAGCCGTCGACGACGTCGCCTTCCTCGATCCAGGTTCTTGGCATGCCCGCCCCCTTGTTGCGCTTGTCCTGTCAGCGTCCCCGATAGAGCCTTTGGGCAAGGCCCTCCGGCAGCGAGGCGGCGCGGATGGCGGAGGCCGCGCCGTCGATATCATAAGCGGTCCAGCGGAACGAAAGCTCGCAGGCCGACGTGTCGTAAAGTCCCCAGGCCGCTGAGGGATTTCCGTCGCGCGGCTGCCCCACCGATCCGATGACGGCCAGCCAGCGTCGCGGGGGACCGACGGGAATGCCGATATCGGAGGTCGGGATGAACTTGGTGATCTTGTCGCCGATACCCTGACCGTAAAGAGCGGGGCTATGCACATGGCCGCAGAAGGCGAGCCGCTCCTTGCAGCCGCGAAAATGCGACTGCGCCGAGGCGCTGTCAGTCACATAGGAAAAGCGGGACGGTGCCGAGCCATCGGCATGCACATAGAGCCTGTCCTCGTCGACGACCGACAGCGGCAGCTTCGACAGGAAGCTGCGATGTTTCGGCTCAAGCTCGATCCGGGTCCAGTCAATGGCGATGCCGGCAGACGAATTCATCGAATAGGAGGGATCGGTAACCGCCTGATCGTGATTGCCGCGAACGATGACGGCACCCTGTGCCATCAGCTCCATGCATTTTTCCACGCACCAGCGCGGGTCGCCGCCATAACCCACGATATCGCCGAGGATCACGATGCGCTCCGCACCCTGCCGCCCAGTCTCCGCCAGCACGGTTTCGAAAGCCTGGCGATTGCCATGGATATCCGAAAGGATCGCGATCTTCATGTCCTTCGTAAGCCCTCCCTGCTCCGTCGGTCGGTTGCACCATAGAGCGCTTTGCGGCTGCCCGCTATTGGCCGGAAGGCGAAAGCCACCCATTGTCATGCAAGCGTCAACGACGCCGGTGTAGGTTTCGCCCAGTGACTATCAGGAATGAAATCCATGAACGTGACGCCTGCCGAAAGCACCGCAATGCGCGCAGCACTTGCTTTGGAGGACCTTAAGGAGACCCGCGCGCGGATACTCTCCGAAGCCGCCGATCGGCTCGCTGTGCTGGGACTGGACGGCGGCGAGACCGATCCGGCCATAGAGAACCTGTGCCACTATCTGGCTTTGCGACATATGGACCTCCGACCCATGCAGCGGCGGCTGATGGCGCTCGGCCTGTCCTCCATGGGACGCTTGGAAAGCCGGGTCCTGCCGACGATCGATGCGGTGTTGCAGGCGCTTGCAGCGCTCGCCGGCTCGACTGGCGGCGCGGGACGGCTGTGCACGGAAGCCGAGTTTTTCGCAGGCGAGCAGCGCCTCGAAGCGGCGACCGAAATCCTGTTCGGTCGAAGGACGGACGCGCGCCGAACCCGGATCATGGTGACCCTGCCGAGCGAGGCGGCAGATGGCCCCGATCTCGTTCTCGATCTCGCCCGTGCAGGGATGAATGTGGCGCGCATCAACTGTGCCCATGACGGTCCGGAAGCCTGGCGGGCGATGACCGCCTTTGTCCGCGCTGCGGGTTCAGTCGTGGGGCGGGACATCAAGGTCCTGATGGATATTGCCGGCCCAAAGATCAGGACCGGCGAGGTCGCGTC
>JARXAK010000198.1 GCA_029865885.1 Rhizobium sp.
GGCATGGATGCCATGTTGCTTGCCTCGCTGGTGGTCGATGATCGGGCAGTGAAGATCGCCGATCTCGGCGCGGGCGCCGGTGCAGCAGGCCTTGCCGTCGCGAACCGCCTGTCGAAGGCGTCCGTCTTCCTCGTCGAGCGCTCGCCTGACATGGCGGGTTTCGCCCGCAAGAGCCTCGCCCTGCCGGAAAATGTCGCGCTCGCGTCACGCGCCACGGTGATTGAGGCCGACGTGACCCTCACCGGCCGGGCGCGGGTGGCCGCGGGCCTCCCCGACGACAGCTTCCACCATGTCATCATGAACCCGCCCTTCAACGATCCCGGCGACCGCAAGACCCCGGATGCGCTGAAGGCGGAGGCCCATGCGATGACGGACAACCTCTTCGACCGCTGGATCCGAACCGCCGGCGCCATCACGATCCCCGGCGGACAGCTCTCGCTGATCGCAAGACCACAGTCGATCGGCGAGATCATCGCCGCCTGTGGCAAACGTTTCGGCGGTCTGGAGATCACGGCGATCCATCCGCGCGAGGGCGAAAATGCCACCCGTATCCTGGTCACCGCGATCAAGGGCTCGCGGGCAAGGCTTCAGCTGCGCGCGCCGCTCCTGATGCATGATCAGGCCGAAAGCCATGCCTTCGCCCCCTTGGTCGACGACCTGAACAACGGCCGCATGGGCTATCGACGGCTGCGTTGAAAACACTGATTTTTTAGCAGAACCATTGTGTTCGCTCTCCGGCTCCTTACATCTCCGCTCAGAGTGAAGATCCTGAGGAGTTGAAACGCGACCATGGCAGATTTTTTAAAACGGCTGGTTCCCAAGCGCTTCCAGAAAAAGGGCGTCGTTATTCCGGTCGTCAGGCTGCATGGGCCGATCATGAGCGGCGGCTCCCGCTTCCGTCCCGCACTCAATCTCGCCTCAGTCGCCGGCCAGCTGGAAAAGGCCTTCGCCATGAAGGACAGCCCGGCCGTGGCACTTTCCATCAATTCGCCTGGTGGCTCGCCCGTGCAGTCCCGCATGATCTACGACCGCATCCGGGCGCTGGCCGAAGAGAAGAACAAGCGCGTCCTCGTGTTTGTCGAGGATGTTGCAGCGTCGGGCGGCTACATGATCGCCATTGCCGGTGACGAGATCATCGCCGATGCCACCTCCATCGTCGGCTCGATCGGCGTCGTCTCCGGCGGCTTCGGTTTTCCGGAACTCTTGAAGAAGATCGGTGTCGAGCGGCGCGTCTATACGTCAGGCGAAAACAAGGTGATCCTCGATCCCTTCCAGCCGGAAAAGGACAGCGACATCGAATATCTGAAGACCCTGCAGGCGGAGATCCACGAGATCTTCATCGACATGGTCAAGGCCCGCCGCGGCGCGCAGCTTGCCGATGATCTGACCCTGTTTTCCGGCCTCTTCTGGACCGGCCGCAAGGGCCTCGAACTTGGCCTCGTTGATCGCCTCGGCGGTCTGCGCGAAGAGATCAAGACGCGCTACGGCAAGGATGCGCGCCTCGAACTTGTCGGCGCGCAGAAGGGGTTTTTCGGTCGCCGCGCACCCGGCATCGGAGCCTTTGCTCCGGTAGACCAGATCGCCGCACAGGCGGTTGCCGGTCTTGCCGAAACGCTCGAAGAAAAGGCACTATGGGGTCGCTACGGTCTTTGACCGAAGCGAGGCACGACGGCTGACGGGCGAGGGGACATGGCGCAGCTGATATTTCTGACAATTCTGGTCGGTGGCGCCTGGTTGCTCTACCGCCGCTTCGTGGCCGATGCCGAAAAGCTCGCGGCCAAATCCCGCGCCGAGGAAAAGGAGCGCGAGAACAAGGCGATCGGCACGCTGGTTGAAGATCCCGAAACCGGGGAGTACCGACCTCGTCGCGAGGATGAAGTTGGTTGATGCGGCTATGGTCGATCACCTGCTCACAGGGCAGGGTTGAGTCGTCTGGGTGGAAGCGATAGCCTAAGCGGTGGCCGCATATTCACGATCGATTTGCGCAGGCCGCTGACGCTGGAGTCCCATGAGCTACATGACGCAGCTTGACGGCATGACGGGTCGGATGGCGGATGAGATCCGAGCCTTCGACTGGAGCGCGACCTTGCTCGGCCCGATCAACAGCTGGCCGCTGTCTCTGATGACGACCCTGCGCCTCGTGCTGACGACCCGGCAGCCGATGTGTTTCTGGTGGGGAGAAGAGCTTCTCCAGTTCCACAACGATGCCTATCTGCCTGTTCTCGCCGGTCGTCAGGCAAACCCCTTGGGCCAACCGTTTCACGAATACTGGGCCGATGTCTGGGAGGACGTGGAACCCTTCGTGCGCCATGCGCAAGCGGGCCAAGGCACCTGGATGGAGAACCTGCCACTGCAGATCCTGCGCGACGGCCAGATGCAGAACAGCTTCTGGACGTTTTCCTACAGCCCTCTCTACGACGACCAGAGCAAGATTGCGGGCCTGTTGAATGTGGTGACCGAGACCACGGACGCCGTGCTGGACCGTCAGGCGCTGCAGGAAGCCTATGTCGCGGCGCAGAAGCATCTCGACGAGCGTCGGGGCTACGAAGAGGAGCTGAAACTCCTCAACCGCGAACTCGCGCACCGGATGAAGAACACGCTGGCCATGGTCCAGTCGATCGTCAGCCAGAGCCTGCGTGGTGCGACCTCCATTCCGGAAGCCGCAGCCACGATCGGCGGGCGCATTCTGGCGCTGGCCAAGGCACAGGACGTCCTGACCGGCATGAGCATCACGGCAGCCGAGGTCACCGCAATCGCGCACACTGCCGTCGCGCCTCATCTCGACAGCGAAGAGAGGATCTCGATCCTCGGGCCGCAGGTCTATCTCTCCGCCCAGCAGGCGCTCGGCCTTTCTCTTGCGATCCATGAACTCGCGACCAACGCCACCAAATACGGCGCCCTTTCCCATCCGGAAGGTCGCGTCAGCATCCGCTGGGGCACGGGAGCAGGCAACAGGTTCACCTTTGACTGGCAGGAAAGCGGCGGACCTCCGGTGACGGAACCGAGCCGGCGCGGCTTTGGTTCCCGTTTGACCGAACGTGTCGTCTCCGATCTCTTCCAGGGACAGGCGGCAATCCGCTTCGAGCCTGCCGGGGTTGGCTTTTCTCTCGTCGGCAAGCTGCAAGACGCGGATGAATTCGAGCGGTGATATCCCAGCTGCAGGCGGCTGCTGGCCGAGACGCTTGACCCTTCGGCCCGCTCGTGGCACCAGACGGGCCGCAACTTGAGCCAACCCGATGGATAGCCCGATGAACACGCCCCTTGCCCCGCATATGGACCCCAAGCGCTCCTTCCAGGCGCTGATCCTGACGCTGCATGCCTATTGGGCGGACAAGGGTTGCGCCGTGCTCCAGCCCTACGACATGGAAGTGGGTGCTGGCACCTTCCATCCGGCCACCACGCTGCGGGCACTCGGGCCCAAGCCCTGGCGCGCCGCTTACGTCCAGCCCTCGCGCCGCCCCTCGGATGGACGTTATGGCGAGAACCCCAACCGGCTGCAGCATTACTACCAGTATCAGGTCATCCTGAAGCCCAACCCGTCCAACCTGCAGGAGCTCTATCTCGGCTCGCTGAAGGCGATCGGGCTGGATCCGCTGCTGCATGACATCCGCTTCGTCGAGGACGACTGGGAAAGCCCGACGCTGGGTGCCTGGGGGCTCGGCTGGGAATGCTGGTGCGACGGTATGGAAGTCTCGCAGTTCACCTACTTCCAGGCCGTCTGCGGCATCGATTGCTCGCCGGTCGCGGGCGAGCTGACCTATGGTCTCGAGCGCCTCGCCATGTATGTCCAGGGCGTCGACAATGTCTACGACCTCAACTTCAACGGTCGCGAAGGCGAAGAGAAGATCTCCTATGGCGACGTCTTCCTGCAGGCCGAGCAGGAATATTCCCGCCACAACTTCGAATTCGCCAACACCGAGATGCTGCATCGCCATTTCATCGATGCCGAAAAGGAATGCCAGGCCCTGCTCGCCGCCGGTGCGCCCTCGGATACGGAAAACCAGCGCCTGCACAAATGCGTCTTCCCGGCCTATGACCAGTGCATCAAGGCCTCCCACATCTTCAACCTGCTCGACGCCCGCGGCGTCATATCGGTCACCGAACGCCAGGCCTATATCGGCCGCGTTCGTGCGCTGGCCAAAAGCTGCGGCGAGGCGTTTCTGCTGACCGATGCGGGTGGCGCGATCTTCGGCCGGGCGGCCTAAGATCACACGCATTGCGTGAAATTGACTTTCGTGCGAATTTCTACTATATGTAGAGCGCGGTCGAGAGAGCTGCCTTTGCAGTTCACTGAAACTCTGGTTTCACTCGGCCGCCTTCATGTATCTGCTGTATGTCGATGATGCGGGTTCGATACCGAACAAGAGCGAAAAACACTTCGTTCTTGCGGGCATAGCCATATTCGAACGGCAGGTTTATCACCTTGATCTGGTGTTGAATGAGTTGGCAACGAGGATCATGCCGGATGAGCCAAGTCATCTGGAGTTCCACGCCAATGAGATGCAGTCTGGCCGCAATCGATGGCGACGGTTGGGTTCCAGAGAAACTCGTCGTTCCTATCTGGGCAAAGCGCTGACAGCTGCTGAAAGCCTCAAGGGGGAGTGGGCGCTCTTTGGAGTCGTCGTCGAAAAGGAAGCGATGCCGCATGAAGATGTCATGGAATACTGCTTCGAGCAGCTATGCAGCCGCTTCGATCATTTCCTTGGACGCATGCATCGACGCAGCAACACGCAGCGCGGCATCATCATCATGGATGAATCCACCAAGGAGACACGCCTTCAGGAACTGGCCCTGAATTTTCGCACACACGGCCATCGCTGGGGCAAATTGCGCAACCTCGTGGACGTGCCGTTCTTCGTCGACTCCAAGGCAACTCGTCTGGTCCAATACGCCGATATGGTCGCTTATGCGCTCTGGCGCGCCTATGAGCATCAGGATCACGAGTTCCTCGATCTGATAAAGCTCAGGTTCGACAGAATTGGCGAGGCTATTCATGGCCTCCACGTCGTAAGCCTATCTCATACCGAACCAGGCGGCAGCTTCTCAACCTAAAACTCCAGCCCCGCCGCCACCCGGTTCTCGATCCGCACCACCAGGCCGTGGATCTTTGCCATCAGCACGTCGAAGTCGATCGGCTTCGTCAGGTAGCTTTCGGCACCGGCGCCCAGCCCTTCGATCATCTTTTCGCGGTCGGCGAGCGCGGTCAGGAAGAGGAAGGGCATGTTGGCGAATTGCGGGTGGTTGATCTGCAATTCACCAAGCATCGAGATCCCGTCCATCTCCGGCATGGTGATGTCTGAAATCACGATGTCGGGCCGCTGGGTCAGGATCTTGTCGAGGCCCTCCTTGCCGTTTTCCGCCTGCAGCACGCGGATGCCGGCGTCCTCCAGCTCCTCGACGATCAGTTCCCGGACGTCTCTCTCGTCTTCGACGCAAAGCACAGTGATCATGTCATTCTCCCGTTCTGGGTTGAAGGATCAGGCGGCGCTCATCTCCGGCGCCGTTTCGGCAGTCTCTTTTGCCGCCGGCCCCTGGACCGGCAGCACGAGGGTGAAGCAGGTACCCTTGCCGCGTTCGCTTTCGACAAAGATGTCGCCGTCATGCAGGGTGACGATCTGTTTGACGAGCGACAGGCCGATGCCTGTCCCGGCGATGCCGGTTGAGGTGCGGGCGCGGAAATAGGGCTGGAAGAGTTTCGGCACGTCCTCGGCGTCGATGCCGACGCCTTCGTCCTTCACCGACAGGAAGACGAAGTCATCTTCCTCCCAGCCGCGAATGGTGATGTCGGGCGCGCGCGGCGCATATTTGACGGCGTTGGACAGAAGGTTGGTCAGGACCTGCGAGATCGCGAGAGCATCGCAGCGGATCACGGGCGGTAAGGCCTCGATCTCGGCGTCGAACCGGTGATGTTGCGATGACAGCTTCTGCCGCTTGACCGCCTGCTCGATCAGCTTGTGCAGCGAGCAGTCGACCAGCGACAGCTCGATCTTGCCGGTATCGATCCGCCCGGCAGACAGGAAACTCTCCATCAGATCCACCATGCGCGCGACAGCGGCACGGATCTGCTGTGTCTTGTCGGAGAGGAATGCCTTTTCCATCTCCCCCTTCTTGCGCTGGATGCGCTGGGCGGCGCCGTCGATGATGGCGAGCGGCGTGCGGAACTCGTGGCTGGTCATCGCCACGAACTGGCGCTGCATGGCGTTGATGTTCTTTTCCTGCTGAAGCGCCTCTTCGAGCGCTGCCGCCTGGGCCGCAATTTCCGCCGTGCGCTGGCGCACGGTCTTTTCCAGCTCGTCGCGATTGCGGATGAGCTCCTTTTCCGAGCGCTTGCGCAAGGTGATGTCGGTATAGCTCAGAACATAGC
>JARXAK010000089.1 GCA_029865885.1 Rhizobium sp.
ATGCCTCCGGCGGCGCGCGCGGTTCCCTCCGCGTCGACCGTAACGCTCGCATGGTTCTTCGCGCCAAGAGGTTTCCACAGGCGCGCCGAGAGGACATCGGCGTAGCGTTCGCCGGTCGCGCGCTCGATCAGGATGCCGAGCAGGTCCGAATTGGGCGAGGCGTAGAAATGCGCGCCGCCATGCGGATGGGCGTCCTTCTGAAGGGTCAGAAGCAAAGCCAGCAAGGTTTCATCCGGCTGAGACGGATCCGCCGGGTTCCAGAGCGTCGCGCGGCGATAACGGGCATAGGCGCCATCGGTGTTGAGATAGGCCTCGTCGAAGGCGAGGCTCACGCGCATGTCGAGCACATCGCGGATCGTGCAGTCGCCATAGGCGGAGCCGGATGCTTCCGGCAGCAGGTCGGTGACCGGCGCATTCGGATCGATCAGGCCGTCGGCCTCAAGCGTGGCGATGACGAGGGCGGTCAGCGACTTGCTGATCGAGAAGACGATATGGCGCTGGTCGATGCCGGCATGCGGCGCATAGTGTTCCGCGACGATTGTACCCGCCTTCATCACCACGAAGGCGTCGGTATGGGCATAATCGAGATAGGCACCGACATTGGGCTGTCCGGCGAGACCTTCGGGGAGCGCCAGACCGAGAAGGTCGGATCGGACAGGCTGACCCTCCGGACGTTCGGCGCTTGCCGAAATCGTGGCGCTCGGCACCACTTCCGCGACATGGCTGAAGCTGAAGCGGCTGAACGGGGCCATGCGCCAGTTGGCAAGCGTCACGGCGCTTCTCTCGAACCCGTAGGCCTCGGCAAAACGCGTTGTCATTTGGGTATACTCCTCAATCGGGAGGGCCATGGGCCCTCCCGATCTTGTCTCAGTTTCGTTGGATCGGCGTTACTTCTGAACTTCGGTCCAGATCTTCGTGTAGAGCTGCTGAACGTCGGGTTCGCAGGTCAGCAGGAACTCGCCGGCCTTTTCCAGTTCGGCCGGAATGACGAGTTCCGGCGCATCCTTCATCGCCGGATCCATGAACTGTTCCGAACCCTTGATGCCATTGGCATATTTGGCGAAGTTCGAGATCATCGCGGCGTTTTCCGGTGCCATGATGAAGTTCAGGAAGGCCTTGGCGTTATCAGGATTCTTCGCGTCCTTCAGGATGGCGGCGCTATCCATGAAAACGGGGAAGCCTTCCTTGGGATAGCCGAACTTGACCTCCGGGTTCTGCAGGCGCGAGCGCATGATGGCGCCGTTCCAGTAGTAGACGCCGGCATAGTCGCCGGTCGGCAGCTTGTCGGTGACGCTGTAGTCCATGGCGAGCCACTTGGCCTTGGCTTCCACCAGCTTGTCGCGGACCTTGACCAGGACTTCCTTGTCCGTCGTGCACCAGCTGCCGCCAAAATACTTGATGGTGGCGAAGAGCACGTCGTTCATTTCCGGCGTGACGTTGATCTTGCCGACCAGCTCTTCCGGCGGATCGAGGAAGATGGCCGAGGTGTTGAGGTCGCCCTTGTAGAACTTGGTGTTGACGCCGATACCGGTCACGCCCCACTGCCACGGAACGGAGTAACGGCGGCCCGGATCCCACTCGACATCCGCCCAGCGCGGGTCGACATGCTTGAAGTTCTCCATCTGGTCCGGACGGGCTTCGAGCAGCAGGCCTTCGTTGATCCAGATCGGCATGTAGTTGGCAGAGGGTACGACGATGTCGAAGCCATGTCCGCCAGCACGGACCTTGGCGAGTGCCGTGTCGTTGGAGTCATAGTCGGTGACGGTTACCTTGACGCCGAACTGTTCCTCGAACTTCTTGATCATCTCCGGGCTCGTATAGTCGCCCCAGTTGTAGATGTTGAGTTCGCCTGTGGCAGAGGCCGCGCCTGCGAAGCTCAGCACCGAGATGGCAGCGATGGCCGTGGTCGTCATCCATTTCATTGTCATGTCCGTTCCTCTCTGTTGGTTGCTTTTATGCTTGCGGCTTGCGCCGGTTGATGAAGAAGAAGATCACGATCAGCACCGTCGAGGCGGCGAGGAAGATCGTCGCGATCGCGTTGATCTCCGGCGTCGTCTCGCGACGGATCTGGCCGAGCATGTAGGTGGGCAGGGTGTCCTGGCCGCCGGATTTCACGAATTCGGTGATGACGACGTCATCGAGCGAGATGACGAAGGCGAGCATGAAACCGGCGATGATTGCCGGGCGCAGCAAGGGCAGCGTGACGAAGCGGAAAGCCTGCCACGGTGTCGCATAGAGGTCGGCCGCCGCCCGCTCCAGCGTCAGGTCCATGCTTTCTAGCCGTGCCCGGATGGGCAGATAGGCGAAGGGAATGCAAAAGGCCGTATGCGCCATGATCAGATAGCCGAGGCCGGAATAGCCGGTCCAGACCTTGATGCGGGAGAAGACGATCAGGAGCGCCACGGCGGTGACGATTTCCGGGATCATCAGCGGCTGGTTGATCACAGCGTATTTCGCCGTCAGGCCGCGATAGGGCTCGGTGCGCGTGGTGGCGAGTGCTGCCATGGTGGCGGCGATGGTGGCGAGCCCTGCTGCCCAGAGCGCGATCACGACAGAGCGCAGGGCCGCCGCCTTGACGGCGTCGTTTTGCAGCGCGGCGGCGAACCAGCGCAGCGAGAAGCCGCCCCAGGTCGACAGTGAGTCGTTGGCATTGAACGAATAGGCGACCAGCGTCGCGATTGGCAGATAGAGCGAGAAGAAGGTGAAGAGCGCGATCAGCCCGAAGCCGGGTTGGGAGCGGATATCGAAGCGACGTTCAGCCATGTCGCACCCCCGACTTTGCGGCGTTGCGGACATAGAAGAGCAGGGCGATCATGACGAGCGCCATCAGCGTGATCGACATGGCGGCACCCAGTGGCCAGTTGCGGCCGGCACCGAACTGCAGCTCGATCAGGTTGCCCAGCATCAGGTTCTTGCCACCGCCGAGCACCCGCGGAATGACATAGGCCCCGAGCGAGGGAATGAAGACCAGGATGGAGCCGGCAATCAGGCCGGGTTTCACCAGCGGAATGACGATGCGCCAGAGCACCTGCAGACGGTTGGCGTAAAGGTCGTATCCGGCCTCCACCAGCCGGAAATCGAGCTTCTCGATCGAGGCATAGAGCGGCAGGACCATCAGCGGCAGGTAGACATAGGTCATGCCGAGCAGGGTGGCCGTGTCGGTATAGATGATCTGCAAGGGCGTATCGATGATGCCGAGCCAGATCAGGATGTTGTTGAGGATGCCCTCGTTGCGGATGACCTGCTGCATGGCAAAGGTGCGGATCAGCAGGTTGGTCCAGAAGGGGATGGTGATCAGGAAGACCCAGATCTCGCGGGTCCGGGGTGGCCGGGTCGCGATGAAATAGGCGGTCGGGAAGCCGAGGATCAGGGTGAAAAACGTCGTGTAGAGCGAGAGTTCGATCGAGCGCCAGAAGATCGCGAGATGGGCGTCGGCGATGCCGAGCGTGTCGTCGAAGATATCCCGCTGCAGGAAGACCGAGGTCCAGCCTTCGAGCGAGAAGGTGCCGAACTTCACATCGCCATAGTCGCCCTTCTCCAGAAAGGAATAGAGCACCATGACGAGCAGGGGCCCGAGTGCTGCGACGAAGATGATTGCGAGGGCCGGGAGGCTGAGCAGCCAACGGTTCTTGATGTCGCGCGATCTGGCAGTTTCGGGGGCCGTTTTCATCGCGCTCATGGTCAATCCCTCAGGATCTGCGCGACATCGTCGCTGACAAGGATCCCGACGGTCTGGCCCTCGGTCTCCACACAGCAGCCGCTGCGGCTGTTCTGCTGGCGCACGGTGAACAGCGATCCGCCGTCCAGGCGCACATTAATGTTGGTGTCCGTGCCGAGATAGACGATGCTTTCGATCGTGCCCTGCAGCGTCGCCTCGGGTGACGGGGCGACGATCTTGGCATGTTCGGGGCGGATGACGATGGTCACCTTGCCGGATGGCGTGGTTTTGTCGGGGAAGGTTGCGGGGATCTCGCGACCCGAGCGCAACGTCACACTTGCCCGGTCGCCCGTGACAGAGGCAACCTCGACCTCAAGGAAGTTGGTTTCGCCGATGAAGTCTGCGACGAAGCGTTCGGCTGGGCGATCATAGATGTCCCAGGGCGAGCCCACCTGGCGCAGACTGCCCGTCGACATGACCGCGATGCGGTCCGACATGGTCAGCGCCTCTTCCTGGTCATGCGTGACGAAGATGAAGGTGATGCCGGTTTCGGCCTGCACCCGCTTCAGTTCGATCTGCATTTCCTTGCGCAGCTTGTAGTCCAGCGCCGAGAGCGGCTCGTCGAGCAGCAGGACCTTCGGCTTCGGGGCGAGCGCGCGGGCAAGCGCCACGCGCTGCTGCTGGCCGCCGGAGATCTGGCTCACCTGCCGGTCGCGCATCTTGGTCATGTGGACCAGTTCCAGCATCTCGTCGACGCGCGCCTTGATCTCTGCCTTCGGCTTGCCGAGCATCTTGAGACCGAAGCCGATATTCTCGGCGACGGTCATATGCGGGAAGAGCGCGTAGGACTGGAAGACGGTGTTGACCGGCCGCTTGAAGGGCGGGAGTGGCGCGATGTCGTCGCCATAGAGCAGGATTTCCCCCGTGGTCGGGAAATCGAAGCCGGCGATCAGGCGCAGAAGCGTGGTCTTGCCGCAGCCGGATGGGCCGAGCAGCGTGAAGAACTCGTTTTCCCTGATCTTGAGAAAGATCCCGTCCAGTGCTGTGACCTTGTCGGGTCCGGTTCCGTAGATGCGGCTGACGCCGCGGATTTCGATGGCTGCCTTGTCTGATGCGGAACTCAAGCCTGCCCCCTGGCGTTCGGGTTATGCGCGAAGTGCTTCGTTCGACCCCTTGTGCGGCAGAACCTGCCGTATCAGGGGTGGCGCAAGTGGTGTCACGCAAGTCACGTGCCAGCTTTTCGGCATGCTGAGCTCTCCCCTGAGGCTGAGCCTGCAATATGACCCCAGAGCAGGGAAACTGCCGGCTTTTGCCTTGTTGCGTCGAGGTTCCCGTGTTTCGGACAAGCAGTTCGACGTGGCCCGCATCATCCTCTTTTGTGGCATGTTGCCTCTAATTTGGTCGTTTGACCATTTTTATTTTGGGCGCTTTCAAAGATTTCCAGATCTGCTGGCAGGGCTGCACCGAACGCTCGGCCGGGCGCTTGACAGCCTCATGTCGGCAAGCCCATCGTCGCAATCTGCCTGACCAGAGCGTCCATTCAAACGGAGCCACGCGTGTCCGACCTCACCTGCCTGTCCCTCTCCCAACTCATCAAGGCTATCCGTGAAGGACGCCTGACGGCAGAGGCGGTGATGGCGGGTTATCTCGACAGGATCGACCGTTTCAATCCTGAGATCAATGCCCTTGTCAGCCTGCGATCGCGCGAGGCCCTGCTCGCCGAAGCGCGGGCAAAGGATGCCGCCTGCGCTGCCGGCTCTCCGCTCGGGGCGCTGCATGGCGTGCCCGTTGCCATCAAGGATCTAAGCGAGGCGAAGGGCCTTCTCTGCACCTATGGCTCGCCGCTCTTCCATGACTACGTGCCGGATTTCGACGATATCCAGGTCGAGCGCATCCGGGCCGCCGGTGCGATCATCATCGGTAAGACCAATACGCCGGAATGGGGCTTTGGCTCGCATAGCTACAATCCCGTCTTCGGCGTGACCCGCAATCCCTGGGACGTGAGCCGTTCCGCCGGCGGATCGAGCGGCGGGGCAGGGGCGGCGCTCGCAGCGCGCCTTGTGCCGATTGCCGATGGCAGCGATATGATGGGATCGCTGCGCAATCCCGCAGCCTTCAACAATGTCGTCGGCTTCCGACCGAGCTTCGGACGCGTGCCCACGCTTCCCGGTCGCGACGCGTATCTGAACCAGCTCGCGACGCTCGGGCCGATGGGGCGCTCCGTCGAGGATGTGGTGACGCTTCTCAACGTGCAGTCCGGTTTCGACCCACGGGACCCCTCGTCGTTCGAGAGCGGGCCGATCAGCCTCGACCCGGACATTGCTGCGAAGGGCGGGCGCATCGGCTGGCTTGGCGACTTAGGCGGCCATCTGCCCTTTGAAGCAGGCGTGCTTGAGCTGAACGAGAAGGCGCTCGGTGTCTTCCAGAAGCTCGGCTTTGCCGTCGAGCCCGTGCGCGTTGATTTCGACATGGAGCGGCTGTGGTGGGCCTGGACGACGCTGCGCAGCTATTTCACCGCCGGCAGCATGCGGGACTTCTATGAAGACCCCGGCCGGCGTGGTTCGCTAAAGCCGGAGATCCTCTACGAGGTGCGTTCCGGGTTGCGCATCCAGGCGGCCGATGTCTATGAGGCCTCGGCGGTCCGGACCGCCTGGTATCAGGCGCTCGCCAAGGTCTTCGAGACCTGCGACTACCTGATTGCGCCGGCCGCGCAGGTCTTCCCCTTCGATGCCGACATTCCCTGGCCACGCGAGATCGCGGGCAAACACATGGACACCTATCATCGCTGGATGGAGGTGGTGATTGGCCCGAGTATGGCGGGTCTGCCGGTTGCCGCGTTGCCGGCAGGCTTCTCGCCGGAGGGACTGCCGAGCGGCTTCCAGCTGATCGGAAAGCCCCGCGCCGACCAGGCCGTGCTTTCGGTAGCGGCTGCCTACGAGGCAGCGACCGACTGGCTTGGTCGCCTGCCGCCGCTCGTTGCTGTGACTGCGGGATAAATTGCCGTGCCGCTTGAAGCGCGACATGATTTGGTCCAACGATTCCGAAACACTTGCGTTGTTCCGCCTTTCTCCTCGTCCGGGCTCAGGGTCTGGATGTCACGTCTGGATCTCAATTCATGAACCTAGTCTTCGACGGCCATAATGATGTCCTCCTGCGTCTCTGGCGCAGCCGCAACGAGGGTCGCAATCCCGTGGCCGAATTCCGCAACGGCACCAGCGCCGGGCATATCGATGCGCCGCGCGCCAAGCGTGGCGGGCTCGCGGGTGGTCTCTGCGCGATCTACATTCCGTCGCCGCATGACTTCACCCTGCGCGAACCGGATGCCAACGGGCATTATGCGACCCCGCTCGATCCGCCGCTCGACCGCACCTCGTCACTCGACATCGCGCTGCAGATGGCGGCGATTGCCCATCGCCTGGACAAGGACGGCAGCTGGCGGCTCTGCCGGACGACCGCCGAGATCCGCCAGGCCATGGCCGATGGCGTTTTTGCCGCCGTGATGCATATGGAAGGCTGCGAGGCGATCGATGCGGATCTCGAAACGCTTGAGGTCTTCTACGCTGCGGGCCTGCGCTCGCTCGGGCCGGTCTGGAGCCGCAACAACATCTTCGGCCATGGCGTGCCCTTCGCCTATCCGAGCTCGCCCGATACCGGGCCCGGCCTGACGAAGGCCGGTGAGGACCTGATCCGGGCCTGCAACCGGCTGGGCATCCTGATTGATCTTGCCCATATCACCGAGAAGGGCTTCTGGGACGTCGAGCGTCTGAGCGACCAGCCGCTGATCGCCAGCCATTCGAATGTGCATGCGCTGACGCCTGTTGCCCGCAACCTGACCGACCGTCAGATGGACGCGATCAAGGCAAGCCATGGTCTCGTCTGTCTCAACTATGCCGTCACCATGCTGCGCCCCGATGGCCGCGACGATGCGGAGACCTCGCTTGCAACCATGGTCAGCCATATCGATTATCTCGTTGAGCGCATGGGGATCGACTGCGTGGCGCTCGGCTCGGATTTCGACGGAGCGACGATCCCCAATGTGATCGGCGACGCTGCCGGCAACCAGCGGCTCGTGACGGCGCTGAAGGATCGCGGCTACGGTCCTGCCGAGCTCGACAAGATCTGCCGGGAAAACTGGCTGAGGGTGCTGGCCTCCGCCTGGCACGAGTGAGCCAGGCTGTCCTGAGCGTCAGGCGACGCGGTGCCCCGAGCGCCACGCCGACTTGACGAAGGGATGGCCGTCCTGGAGGTCAACACGGATCAGGTCGGCCTTCAGCCCCGTCTTGATCGCGCCGCGATCGGTAAGGTTGCCGGCGAGCGCCGGGCTGCGTGTCACCATGGCAACCGCGCTTGGCAGGTCATAATCGAGGCCGGGATCGGCTGCGATCATGAAGGCGGCGTCCAGCATCGAGCGCGGCACATAGTCTGAAGCGAGGATATCGACGAGCCGCGCCGCGAGGAGGTCGCGCACGGCGATGTTGCCGGATTGGGAGCCGCCGCGCACCAGGTTCGGGGCACCGGCAACGATGCGCATGCCAGCCGCGCGGGCAGCTTCCGCCGCCTCCATGGAACAGGGGAATTCCGAGATCGACACGCCCTCGGAGACGCCTTCCTCGATATGGGCGATATCGGTGTCGTCGTGGCTCATCAGCGGCATGGCGCGCGCGCGGGCAAGGGCGACGATATCAGGCCGGGTCGTCGCGGCAATATGGCTCTTTTCGGCCACCAGCACCTTGATCTTCTCGCGCACCAGTTCGGGGCTCTCGCCGGTCGACTTGCAGGCTCTCGCGACATAGGCGTCGATGTCGCGGCTCTGGCGGATGCCTGGCAGGTGCTCCATGACCGAGATGACGCGGACGATCTCGCGGTTGATGTTGTCGGCTGTCAGTTGCGGGGTCACGGGGTCGGTCAGCTCGCAGCGCAGGTGCACCAGATGTTCGGCCCTGAACATGCCGGCGCTTTGCGCCTGCTCCAGCGCTTCGATCATGGGTTTCAGGATCTCGGCGCGCTCCGGATTGTCGGTGGTCGCCCCGACGCAAAGGCTGTCGAAAACGGTGGTGACACCACCGCCGATGATCTGCGCGTCGTGGGCCAGGGCTGCGCGCATGAAGTCCCAGCGCACATGGGCGCGGGGATAGAGGTGCTTTTCGAAATGGTCTGTATGGATGTCGACAAGCCCGGGCAGCAGATAGTCGCCGGCGAAGTCGAGCGCTTGCGGATCGTGCGACGGGCCTTCGTGGATCTCGATGATCTGGCCGTTCTCGACCACCACCGAGCCATGCAGGACATGGCTCGGCGTTACCACGCGGGCGTTGGAGAGGATCAGCATCGCGCCGCGCGCTGCTTCATGGACTTCACCTGTCGCATCCGTCTGTCGCAGCATGAGCGTCATCTCCATCCGCTTTCCATCGAAGCGTCTCTAGGCGCGTTTCATGACGCTTTGGTGTCAGCGGCGGCGGATCGTCCTATCCGATGAGCCTGAGGCAGTCGTCGGCAATCACCTGTTCCTCGTCGGTCGCGATGACCCGGATTGTCACCCGGCTTTCCTCGCGCGAGATGACGGCTTCGTTGCGGTCGTTTGCCTCGCCATCCAGCAGCAGGCCGAGAAATCGCAGGCGCTCAACGACGGAGCGGCGAATCGTCGGCTGGTTCTCGCCGATGCCGGCGGTGAAGACCAGCGTGTCCAAGCCGCCGAGCGAGGCGGCAAGCCGCGCCACTTCGCCGGCGATCCGGAAGGTGAAGACATCGAGTGCCTCGCAGGCTTCCTTCGAAGGGGTCTCCAGCAACACCCGGCTGTCGGCGCTGATGCCGGAGAGACCGAGCAGACCTGACTGCTTGTAGATCAGCTCCTCGACTTGCCTGATGCTCAGTCCATGGGCGTCGATCAGGTGGAACAGCACACCGGGATCGATGGCGCCGGACCGGGTCGCCATGGGCACACCGTCGATGGTCGAGAAGCCCATGGAGGTGTCGCGGCTGATCCCGTGGTCCAGCGCGCAGAGGCTGGCACCGGAGCCGAGATGGGCGACGACGGCGCGGCCGCCTGCCGTTTCCGGTTCGAGCCTCTTCAGGGCACCCGCGACATAGGCATAGGAGAGGCCGTGAAAGCCGTAGCGCTTGACGCCCTTGTCGAACCATTCGCGCGGGATGGCGAAGCGGCGCACGACATCGGATTGCGTGCGGTGAAAGGCGGTGTCGAACGAGGCCGTCTGAGGCAGACCGGGATGGAGCTCGGCGATGGCGTGGATCAGGCGCAGGTTCTGCGGCTGGTGCAGCGGGGCGAGCGTCACCAGGCTCTTGATGCCGGACAGACTGGCGCCATCAATGCGGACGGCATCGCTGAAGAGATCCCCGCCATGCACGACACGGTGGCCAACGGCCGAAACGGAGCCGAGATCGTAGTGCTCGGACAGCCAGTCAAAGACCTCTTCCAGCACGTCGCGCATCAGGTCATCGGTCCTGGCAACCAGCGGCACATCGAACTCCGCCGGACCCTCGACCAGATGGAAGGTCAGCGGCGCGGCGCGGAAGTCGATGACGCCCTTGCCGATGCGTCTGGCGCTTTCATGCTCGCAGGCGAAAATGCCGATCTTCACCGTGGAAGAGCCGGCGTTGAAGGTCAGCAGCAGTTTCTGGTTCATGCTGTCCCACCAAGGGCTGCGGCACGCTTGGCGGCGACGAGTTTTGCAAGCGCTGCCGAAGCAATGCGGACCCTCAGACTGTCGGAGCGGCTGGTCAGGATGATCGGCACGCGTGCGCCGAGCACCAGACCGGCGGCATCGGCATTGGCGAAATAGAGGAGCTGTTTTGCCAGCATGTTGCCGGCTTCGAGATCCGGCACCAGCAGGATGTCGGCGTCGCCGGCGACGGGCGAGACGATGCCCTTGGTGCGGGCAGCCTCCCTGCTGATCGCATTGTCGAAGGCAAGCGGCCCGTCGACCTTGGCCCCCTTGATCTGGCCGCGGGCGGCCATGACAGTGAGGGCTGCCGCCTCAAGCGTTGCCGGCATCTTGTCGTTGACCGTCTCGACGGCGGCCAGCACCGCGACCTTGGGCTCGGCCACGCCCAGCATATGCATGAGATCCACCGCGTTCTGGCAGATGTCGCGCTTGTGTTCGAGTGTCGGCGCAATGTTGATCGCCGCATCCGTGACGATCAGCAGTTTGGAATAGGCCGGCACATCCATGACATAGACATGGCTGACGCGGCGTTCGGTGCGCAATCCCGAGCCGCCACCGACGACCGCGCTGAGGAGCTCGTCGGAATGCAGGCTGCCCTTCATGATGGAGCCGACCTTGCCGGCGATGGCGAGTTCGACGGCAAGGGCTGCTGCCGCATGGCTGTGTTCGGTCGATAGGATCTCGAAGCCGTCAATCGAGATGCCGGCCTTTTCGGCGGCGGCGCGGATCTTCGCCTCCGGGCCGATCAGGATCGGCTCCAGCAGGCCTTCGTCTCGGATCTCGACGGCACCCTCGATCGCTTCCGGCGAGCAGGGATGAACAAGCGCCGTCTTCACCATCGGCAGGCTGCGCGCCTCGGCGACGATGGCGTCGAAACGGTCGTGACGCTGGAGGGAGACATCGGGGGCCGCGTTCTCCGACCAGCTGATGCGCTCGACCGGCGCCCGCACGCGTGCCTTGCCGACGAGCACGGGCTCGCCATGCTGGTTGATGCAACGCGTATCGAAGATCAGCGTGCGGCCATCGCTTTCCTTGGTCATCAGCGTGACGGTCGCGGTGATCCGGTCGCCGGTCACGATGTCCTTCCAGAATTCGAGGTCCTGGCCGAGATAGATGGTGCCGGGTCCGGGCAGGCGGGTGTCGAGCACGGCCGAAATCACGCCGGCCGGGATCAGCGACTGGCCGAGCGGCACGGGATTGTTGTCGCCGGACAGCGCCGCGAAGAGTTCGATGTCATCGGGGCCGATGATGCGGGTGATGCTGGCCGCATCGCCGAGCTTCAACTCGTCGAACATGCGGTTGGTGAGCACTGGTCTTTCCATGTCGCTTTCGTCTTCCATTGTCGAACCGTCCTCCCCCCGATCCGTGTCATCCTTCAGCCGGGCTGCTGCGTCAGCATGGCCAACCCTGGCGGGCAATCTCTGTGGTGAAGGGTGGGTTGTCCTTGACTTGGGTCAAGGGGAGGTGGGGCGAAAGTGGGGGCTCTTACTGGGCGCATAATCCGTTTGGTCGTTTGCCGCGCGACACCCCCCTCTGTCGGCTACGCCGACATCTCCCCCTCAAGGGGGGAGATTGCCAGCCGGCGCTTTGCCTAGCGATAACTGTCCACTTTTTCAGTTGCCTACGTGGCGGCGGGCTGAAGCAGTGCGGCTATCCGATCTCCCCCCTTGAGGGGGAGATGCCCGGCAGGGCAGAGGGGGGTACCAAGCGGACAAAGACAAAAGAAGGGTGGGGAAACATTCGATTGGAAGTCAAACCCCTCTGTTACGTCGTTGCTTCACCCCCACCTGTCACGCCATGCCGGCTGCGCATCCGGGTAAGGCAGCGCGACGGCCTCAAACACCCCGCGCGCAATCGCCCGGGCCGTCACCAGCGTTGCCAGATGGCAGAGTTCCATGAGGTCGGCTGGAGCATTGCTCTCGCGCTTTCCCGTCGAGGCGGCAAACATCGTGTCGCCGTCGGAGGGCAGATGCGCGGGCAGCACGGCGCGGGCGAGGCCATCATGGGCGCATAGCGACAGGCGATGCAGTTGAGCCTTGGAGAGCGTGCAATCCGTAACCACGGCGCCGATGGTCGTTGCCGTCAGCCGCAGTCCCTTGATGCGCATGGCCCGGTCTTCGGCGGTGACGTGGCCTGGCTGGCCAAGACCGCCGAATTCCTGGCCTTCCTCGAAAGGCGCGGCCCAGAAATGCGGACCGTCGCCAACCACCACCGAGCCCATGGCATTGACGGCGACGAGGGCTGCGATGCTGTGGCCTGACGAGGAGACGGCGCTGGCCGAGCCGAGGCCGCCCTTGAGGTTTGCCGTCGTCGCACCCGTTCCGGCGCCCACCGTGCCGAGCGGGAAGGCGCCCTTGGCGGCATTTTGGTAGGCTTCATAACCGAGATCGCGATAGGGGGCGTGCAGGCCCCAGTCCTTGGCTCCGCCGTTCAGGAGATCCATCAGGATCGCCTGGGGTACGATCGGCACGCGCACGGAGCCCACGGCAAAGCCGCGACCGGCTGCCCTCAGGCCCGACTGCACCCCGCCCGCCGCATCCAGCCCGAAGGCCGAGCCGCCTGACAGCACGAAGGCATCGACCTGTTGCACCGTCATCGAAGGATCAAGCAGCGTCACGTCGCGTCCACCCGGTGCGCCGCCCAGCACGGTGCCCGAAGCGGTCGCCGGTTCGTCGAAGAGGATGACTGACACGCCCGAGCCGAGCGTCAGATCGGTGGAATGGCCGACCGAGAGGCCGTCGATATCGGTCAGGAGGTTGAGGGGGCCGTGGGGCATGGGCGTGTCTCCGGGTGGGTGGGCGGAGAGTGGCGGGGGTGGGGGAGAAGATCAAGGTGGCTTGGTATTTCTCCTTGCATGCCGCGCTGTACCCCCCTCTGTCCTCCTGAGCGTGTCGAAGGGCGGACATCTCCCCCACAAGGGGGGAGACTGGCTGACCCGTTGGCGTTTCGCACCCTTTGGCAAAGGGGAAGGATCGGCACACGCGGCGCTCCGCTCTCCCCCCTTGTGGGGGAGATGTCGGCGCAGCCGACAGAGGGGGTATCCGGCAAGGCCCTCGGGATGGAACAACCCCCGCCCGCCCAGATTTGCCTCCACAGGCCCGGTTGACGCGCCCGCTTTCCGAGGCAATGTGAACCCCAACTGCCACCGATCAGGACACCGCCCATGCAGCACCTCAAGCACCATCTCACCCGCATCGCCTCGTCCACGGAGCGCCGGGTCTGGCTGACGGCACTGGTCGCAGCGCTTGTCGCCTATTTCCTGTTCGAACTGACGGGCGAGGTGCTGGAAGGCGAGACGCGGGCCTTCGATGAAGGTGTGCTTCTGATGTTGCGCGATCCCGCCGATCCGGGAATGCCGATCGGTCCCGGCTGGCTCACCAAGATGATGGTGGATATCACGGCGCTGGGTGGCGTGACCGTGCTGACGCTGCTTGTGACGCTTGTTGTCGTCTATCTCACGCTCAGCCGAAAATTCCGCACCGCCGCCTTCGTCACAGCCTCGATCCTCGGCGGCTGGGGTTTAAGCAGCGCGATGAAGATCGGCATTGCAAGGCCGCGCCCGGAGGTGGTGCAGCACCTCGTCGAAGTCACCGACATGAGTTTTCCGAGCGGCCATGCCATGCTGTCGGCGATCACCTATCTGACGCTCGGCGCCATGCTGTCGCGGATCGAGGAACAGCCGTCGCTACGCTACTTCTTCCCGCTGGTCGCTGTCATTCTGACGCTTCTGATCGGGCTTAGCCGCATCTATCTCGGCGTGCATTATCCGACGGACGTTCTCGGCGGCTGGGCAGCGGGCACGGTCTGGGCCTGTGGGAGTTGGTTTGTGGCGAGGTGGCTGTTGGGGCGGTGAGTGTGAACGGGGAGGTGAGGGCGAGTGTACGGTTGCAAGTCTTCATCTTCTGCGCGACTTTAGGTGGTTCTCGTTTGAAATCGACAGCTGTGCAACTGGCTGGCCGGGGGTGAAGCGACAGTCCGGTTCCAGAAGAAGAATTGGTGATTTATTCCTCGGAGCGTTCTTGCCTTGTTAGGGCCTTTGATCCATATCTGTAGTCAACAAGACCCGCCACGCCTCGGACGATATCTCGGTATCGCACTGCGCACCCCGGCGGGTTTCTTCGTTTTGGGCTGCCGGATGTCGGCATACTGCCGATGAAGTTCACGAAGCCTTCCTTGGATTTTGCAGAACAGATTTCGCTGCTCAAACAGCGCGGCATGGCTATTCCTGACGAAGATGAGGCGCTGCATTACCTGAAGTATATCAGCTACTATCGTCTGAGAGCGTATTGGCTTCCCTTTGAAGTGCCTCCATCGGCTTCGGGCCAGCACGCGTTCAAGGCAGGGACTTCGTTCGATGATGTTCTTGAACTCTATGTCTTTGACAGGCAGCTGCGCATTCTTCTGATCGACGCCATCGAAAGGGTTGAGGTGGCCATCCGAGCGGCATGGGCCTATCATTTGGCGCAGACCTACGGACCGCACGGCTATCTGGATCCAAACCACTATGCCCGGGCTGACCATTTTCAGAAGTCCCTGACGTCGTTGCTCGATGAGATTTCCCGATCGCGCGATACCTTTATTGCCCACTATCGTACCAAGTATTCCGATCCCGCTCAGCCGCCGATTTGGATGACTGCTGAGATCTTGTCGCTTGGTCAACTGTCGAAGTGGGTGAGCAACTTGAAGCTCCGCTCTGACAGAAAGGCGATAGCTGCAAACTTCGGCCTAGACGAGCGTGTCTTTCTCTCCGTCGTGCATCACCTGACCTATGTGCGAAATATCTGCGCGCATCATGGCAGGCTGTGGAACAAGCAGTTTATCGTCACGATGATGGTTCCGAATACGCCTGCCTCACTCAGGTTGGCCATGAACCCACATGACACCCGTCGCGTTTACAATACCTTGGCTGTGATGATCTATCTGTTAGGGAAATTGGCTCCTGGCTCAACTTGGAGAAACGAAGTTCGCAACCTGTTCTCCAGCGCGCCCAAAGCCGACCCTGCGGCCATGGGGTTTCCGGTCGATTGGACAAAGATGCCCTACTGGGAAGTCTGAAAGACAGTGGGCTGGATTGTTCCAGCCCACTGTCTCACGCAATATTCGAAGGGTTCCTAAGTGCCCCCTCAATGCTTCAACGCCTTCGGATCGAGCGCATCGCGGATGGCGTCGCCGATATAGTTCACGCTCAGCACCGTCAGCGAGATCGCCAGGCCCGGCCAGATGACGCGGGAGGGGTTGATCTGCAGGAAGTTGGCGCCATCGAAGAGCAGGCGGCCCCAGGTCGGGAAGTCCGGCGGGAAGCCGAGGCCGAGGAACGAGAGCGCGGACTCGGTGATGATGGCGGTGGCGATGCCAAGCGTTGCCGAGACCATGATCGAAGACATGACGTTCGGCAGGATGTGCTTGATGATGATGCGGTATTCGCGCATGCCGCTCGATTTTGCCGCCAGGATGAATTCCTGGCTCTTGATCGCCAAGACGTCGCCGCGAACGATGCGGGCCGTGTGCATCCAGCTGGTGATGCCGATGACGAAGACGATCAGGATGAAGATGCCCGTCTCCGGCCCGAAGGCGGCCCTGAGCGTGTCGCGGAAGAGCATGATGATCACGAGCAGCAGCGGTAGCAGCGGCAGCGCCAGGAACAGGTCCGTTATGCGCATCAGCGGGCCGTCGAGCTTGCGGGAATAGCCCGAGAGCACGCCGACCAGCGTTCCCACCACCAGCGCCAGAGCCATGGCGGCCATGCCGACGGCGAGCGAGATCTGCCCGCCGGCCAGCACCTGGGCCAGCATGTCCTTGCCGAGATTATCCGTGCCGAAGGGATGTTCCCAGGACGGGCCCTGGTTCTTGGCGCGGATGTCGATCTTGTTCGGGTCGATCGTGTGGATGAAGGGGCCGATGAACACGGCGGCCACGATGAAGACGAAGACGATGAGGCCGGCGACGCCGCCCTTGTGGGCGCGGAACTGACGCCAGAGCATGGGCCAGAAGCTGCCGCTCTGCGGTTTTGTCTGCGGTGTTGGTGCGGTTGCGACTGCGGCATCACTCATAGCGGATCCTCGGATCGAGTATGCCGTAGAGAACGTCGGCAATCAGGTTGAAGAGCACGATCAGGATCGCGAAGATGAAGGTCAGGGTCTGCACGAGCGGGATATCGGCGCCCTGGATTGCGGTGATCAGCAGCTGGCCGAGGCCGTTCACGCGGAAGACCTGTTCGGTGATGATGGCACCGGAGAAGATGGTGGGCACGCCAAGCGCAATCACGGTCACCACCGGGATCAGGCTGTTGCGCAGGACATGCACCAGCAGCACGATCTTTTCCTTGACGCCCTTGGCACGCGCCGTGCGGACATAATCCATGTTCAGGTTGTCCAGCATGGAGGCGCGCACGAAGCGGCTGATCTGCGAGACGTTGAACAGGGTGAGCACCAAGACGGGCAGGAACATCTGCTTCACCTGGAGCACGAAGCTGTCCCAGCTGTTGACCACCAGTGTGGTGTCGTAGATCGACGGGAACCACTGCAGCCAGGAGGAGAAGACGACGATCAGCAGCACGCCGGTGAAGAAGGTCGGGACGGAATAGCCGACCATCGAGATGAAGGTGCCGATTTGGTCGAACCAGGAATACTGGCGGTAGGCGGAGATGACGCCGATCGGGATCGCCAGGAGAACGCCGAAGAGATAGGACAGGCCGACGACCCAGAGCGTCTGCGGCAGGCGCTGGACGATCAGGTCGACCACGGGGCTGCGGGTCGCCCAGGACAGGACGCGCATGCGCTCCCCGGTGCCGACGGTCAGGCCGGTGATCTGTTCGAAAATGTTGAGCGGTTCATTGATGAAGAACTGCTGCAGCCATTTGAGATAGCGGATGATGAAGGGTTGATCGAGGCCCATGGCCAAGCGGATCTGCTCGCGCACTTCCGGCGGGATGGTCAGCGGCAGGTCGCTCAGGGGATCGCTCGGAGCGAGATCGAGCAGGGCGAAAATAATGAAACTGATGGCCAGTAGCGTCGGGACTGCGAACAGCAGTCGCCGCACGGTGAAGGTGAACATCGGCTGGTCTCCAGACTGTCGGCAAAAATGCGAATGCCGGGCCTGCCGAAAGGGGCAGGCCCGGCACTGATGGCATTACTTAGCGCGCGACCAGTCGGCGACGTTCCACAGTTCAGAGTCCCAGGCGTTCATCTTCACGCCGAGCAGCGTGTTGTTGACAGCCGAGGGCTGGCCACGATGGATGAGCGGGATCTGGGCCACGTCATTGCTCAGCATGTCGTTGAGCTGCTTGGCGATGACGGCGCGGTCTTCAAGCTTGCCGGTGGTGCCGAGCTTCTTGACGAGGGCGTCATATTCCGGGTTGCAATAACGGACGATGTTCTCACCCTGCCAGCCATTGGCCGGGCTCGGCAGCTTGTCGCACATCCAGCCAGCCATGTACTTCTCCGGGTCGGTACCGTCGAAGTTGTTGGTGTACATCTGGATGTCGGCATAGAACTTCTGGAAGGTGTCCGGAGAGGCCGGGTCGCCACCGAAGAAGACGGATGCCGAGATGTTGCGCAGTTCGACGGAAACGCCGATCTGGCTCCACATGTCCTTGACCAGTGCCTGGGTGCCCTGGCGAACGGAGTTGGTCGAGGTCTGGTAGAGGAAGGAGAGCTTGACGCCATCCTTCTCGCGGATGCCATCCGAGCCCATCTTCCAGCCGGCATCTTCGAGCAGCTTGTTGGCGCCTTCGATGTCCTGCTTCAGGCACCAGTTGACGGCGGTCGAGACGTAGATATCCGGAGCCGGCAGGATATTGCAGGTCGGCTGGCCGTTCGGGCCGTAACCGGCTTCATCAATGATCTCGCGGTCGATGGCGATCGACAGCGCGCGACGAACGGCCGGGTCGGCGAGGGCCGGATGCGGGCCGGCTTCTTTCGTCGAGCGCTTGTCGCCGAGCGAAGGGTCCACGCCGAAGGGGTTGAGGTCGATACGCTCGACCTGGGTGCCGAAGGCAACTTCGATCTTGCCCTTGCCGGCAGCCATCATCTGTTCGAGGATTTCCGGCTCGACCTGCATGTTCCAGGCATAGTCGAATTCGCCGGTCTCAAGAACCGAGCGGGCGGCAGAAGCTGCGTCACCGCCACCCTTCAGGGTGACCGAAGCGAAGGCCGGCTTGGCGGCGTCGCGGTAATTCGGGTTGGCTTCGAAGGTCACGACGTCGTTCGGCTTGAATTCCTTGACGACGAAGGGGCCGGTGCCGATGGGGCCGAAGTTGGCGGCCGTGCATTCCGGTGCCTTGATGCCCAGGCAATCCTTGAACTGAGCGGCCTGGATGATCGGCGACTGACCACCGACAAAGGCGCTGTAAGGATAGGGCTTGGCTTCCGAGAAGGAGACCTTGACCGTGGAGGCGTCGACGGCCTCGACATTGGTCACGCCTTCGAAATAGGCGCCCTGGGCGCAGCCGCCGTCCGGTGCCGTGCAGTATTTCCAGGTGAAGATGACGTCGTCGGCGGTCACGGCAGAGCCGTCCGACCACTTGAGGTCCGGCTTCAGCTTCCAGGTCACGCTCTTGAAGTCGGCAGAAACGCCGCCGTTCTCGACGGTCGGGATCTCGACGGCGAGCATCGGCACCAGTGCGCCTGTTTCATCATAGCGGGCCAGCGGCTCAATGACCATCGAGGCCGCGTAGACTTCCTTGGTGCCCCCGGACAGATACGGGTTCATCGTCGAGACCGCCTGCCAGAAGATGATCTTCAGGTCGCCGTCCGTGCCGCGTTCGGCCATGGCCGGTACTGCCGTCAGCGCGAAAGCGGCAGCAGACGCCGCCAGCATCAGTTTGCGAGTGTTCATGTGCTCATTCCCCATTATTTTTTGTTTGCAGGCATGATGGTAAACCGATCTGCCGGCCAGCGATGTGGCCAGCCCATTCGTCAAATGTCAACCACCTATCTTTTTGGTATTTCAGGAAAAATTTTCAGTTGTCACCGTTTTCGGAGTCGCGCCATGCATTCCCGGACAGTCCTGTTTCTGTCGGGTTGGCTAAAATTTAGGCCATGTAAACACAAGCCTAATTTCCATGCAAGATGGAATTTTGCGACTTGCCAAAGCTGCGCATCGCGGGACAGTATGCGCGAAATCCTGCGGGGAACAACGACAAAAAGAGGTTACTTCATGCCAGTGCTCAACCGCGCCAGCGAACTTCAGCCCGAGGTCGCTGAGTGGCGCCGCCACCTGCACCAGAATCCAGAACTCCTGTTCGACGTGCATGGCACCGCCGCCTTTGTCACCGAAAAGCTGAAAGAATTCGGCTGCGACGTGGTCAAGACGGGGATCGGCCGCACCGGCGTGGTCGGCATCATCAAGGGCAATCGCGGCGATGGCCCGGTCGTCGGCTTCCGCGCCGATATGGATGCCCTGCCGATCCACGAAATGTCCGGCAAGGCCTGGGCCTCCAAGACGCCGGGCAAGATGCATGCCTGCGGCCATGACGGGCACACCGCCATGCTGCTCGGTGCGGCGAAATATCTCGCCGAGACGCGCAATTTCCGTGGTTCGATCGCCGTGATCTTCCAGCCGGCCGAAGAGGGCGGCGGCGGGGCGCGCGAGATGGTCGCCGACGGCATGATGGAGAATTTCGGCATCCGGCAGGTCTACGGCATGCACAATCATCCCGGCATGGCGGTCGGCACGTTTGCGACCCGCAAGGGATCGATCATGGCGGCGGCCGACCAGTTCGATATCGAGATCGAGGGCCGCAGCGGTCATGCCGCCCAGCCGCACAAGAGCGTCGATCCGGTGCTCGCCGCCTCGCAGGTGGTCGTGGCGCTGCAGTCGATCGCCTCACGCGAGGCCGATCCCTTGAGCTCCGTGGTCATCACGGTCACCAAGATCCATGGTGGCGACGCCTATAACGTCATTCCCGACATGGTGAAATTGTCAGGCACGGTGCGCACGCTTCTGCCCGAGATGCGTGAGATGGCCGAGACCCGCATCGGCGAGATCGCCAGTGGTGTCGCCATGGCGATGGGTGCGAAGGCGACGCTGCGCTATCACCGCGGCTATCCCGTCACCTTCAACCATGCCCCGGAGACCGAGTTCGCCGTCGACATCATGCGCAAGGTTGCCGGCGATCATGCCGTCAGCGACGCCTTCCCGCCGACCATGGGGGCGGAGGATTTCTCCTATATGCTTGAGTCCCGGCCAGGTTCCTTCGTCTTCATCGGCAATGGCGATACGGCGAACCTGCACAACTCTGCCTACGACTTTAACGACGAGGTTATCCCCTATGGCATCAGCTATTGGGTGACGCTTGCCGAAACGGCGCTTGCCGCCTGATTGAACGACCAGATCTCGACACAGATAAGAAATAGGGGAACGGGATATGGCTGCGGTGGAACAGGGAAATGAGACGGGCGTGGCGCCGGTGCTGTCGGTGCGAGGACTGACGACCTCCTTTCGGGTCGGCACCGAGTGGCGATCGGTGGTGCGCAACATGGATCTCGACGTTGCGCCGGGTGAGACGGTGGCGATCGTCGGCGAATCAGGGTCGGGCAAGAGCGTGACCTCGCTGTCGATCATGCGGCTTCTGCCGCAACTGACCAGCCGAATCGAAGGCAGTGTCAAGCTTGACGGGCGCGAGCTGCTGACGCTCGATACCGAGCAGATGCGTCAGGTGCGCGGCAACCAGATCTCGATGATCTTCCAGGAGCCGATGACCTCGCTCAATCCGATCTTCCCGATCGGCAAGCAGATTGCGGAGGCTATCACCTGCCATCGCGACATTTCCAATGCCGAGGCGAAGACCGAGGTGCTGCGGCTGCTTGACCGGGTGCGTATTCCGAATGCGAAAAACCGGTTCGACGAATATCCGCACCAGTTTTCCGGCGGCATGCGCCAGCGCGTGATGATCGCCATGGCGCTGGCGTCGAAGCCGAAGCTCTTGATCGCCGACGAACCGACGACGGCGCTCGACGTCACCATCCAGGGCCAGATCCTCGACCTCATCAAAACGCTTCAGGACGAGGAGGGCATGGCCGTGCTCTTCATCACCCATGACATGGGCGTCGTCGCCGAAGTCTCCGACCGGACAATCGTGATGTTCCGCGGCGAGGCGGTCGAGACCGGAACGACGGATGCCATCTTCAATCGCGGCCAGCATCCCTATACCCGCGCGCTGCTCTCGGCGGTGCCGAAGCTCGGCTCCATGGGTGGGCGTGAGCGGCCGATGCGCTTTCCCGTCATCGACATCAAGACCGGAGCGACGCTGGTGCCGGAGGCGGAAGCCGGTGTGCCGGAACCGTCAAGCCGTCCGCTGCTCGAGGTGAAGAACCTGACGACGCGTTTCGACATCCGCTCCGGGCTGTTCGGCCGCAAGAGCGGGGCCGTACATGCGGTTGAAAACGTCTCCTTTGACTTGAGGCCGGGCGAAACCCTGTCGCTGGTCGGCGAATCAGGTTGTGGCAAGTCGACCACGGGCCGCTCGATCACGAGACTGGTCCCGCCGACCTCAGGCCAGATCAATGTCGATGGCTATGATGTCGGCCGGCTCGACGAGCCGTCCCTGCGCCGCATGCGCCGCAGCATCCAGATGGTGTTCCAGGACCCCTTCGCCAGCCTCGATCCGCGCATGAGCGTCGGTCAGGCCGTCATGGAGCCCTTCGTCGAACACAAGCTCGGCTCGAAGGCCGAGGCCCGCGACAAGGCGGCGGATCTCCTGGAGCGGGTCGGGCTCGGGGCTGACATGATGCCGCGTTATCCCCATGAATTCTCCGGCGGCCAGCGCCAGCGAATCGCGATTGCCCGTTCGCTGATGCTCGATCCGAAGATCATTGTGGCGGATGAGGCGGTGTCTGCGCTCGACGTCTCCATCAAGGCCCAGGTCTGCAATCTGCTGCTCGACCTGCAGCAGAGCTTCAACCTCGCCTATCTCTTCATCAGCCATGACATGGCAGTCGTCGAGCGGGTGAGCCACCGGGTGGCGGTGATGTATCTCGGCGAGATCGTCGAGATCGGCCCGCGTCAGGCTGTCTTCGACAATCCGCAACATCCCTATACGAAGAAGCTGATGGCCGCTGTGCCGGTGCCGGATCCGTCGCGCCGGAAGCTCAAGCGCAATCTGTCGACCGACGAGATCAAGAGCCCGATCCGTCCGGCAGGCTTTCAGCCGCCGGTGCGTCAGTACAGGGAGGTGAGCGAGGGACATCTCGTCCAGGTCTGAGGCAAGGTCGTCGCTTTGATCTCGCCTCGCTTCGCGCCGTCATTCCGGCGGCGCGTTGCCGAAGCCGACGAACGAGACATGGGCCGTCCAGTCGTATTTCGTCGCGTCGATGATCTGCGGACGGGGATGGGAAAAGCCATGATAGAGCAGGGCATAACACCGGGTGATCGTTTCACCCGGGGCAAGCGTCCGTTCATGGCGAAGCGTTCCTCGATAGATGATCTTTGTGCGCCCCGGTTCTCGTCCGATGAGGTCGAAGGCCAGCCGATTGACCGAACTGCTCGAGTTGTTGGTCAGGATCGCGGCAACCGGGAGGGCTGGGTCAAGGCAGGCGGCTCCATCGGCCTTGACCGTCACCGTCACTGCGGAGACGGCATTTGTCTGGCTTGTTGACTGAACCTCGCTGAAAATCCAGACGGCGGTGGCGATCGCGGCAATCCCGGCCGCGAGCGCGATCGCCCAGGGGCGACGCCGAAGGAAAAGCTCGATCAACAGCAGGGTGAGCGCTGCGGTGGCGATGAAGGCCATCACGGCCGCGCGATCTCAAAAACGGGTTCCATGCCCGTAAGATAAGGTTGTCGGCGGGAAAGGCAACGGTGTGCCGCCCGCCTTGGAGTTGCCGCTTGGCTTGGCTAGACAAGCGGCACCAGGACCAGATCCCGATGACCGGAACCGATGGGGGCTTTTCATCTGGAATTGGGATAAGCTTTCCTCTCAGGCACAAGCCAATAGGTGCATCATGTTGATCTCCCTCTATCAAATGCAGCCTCTCTCCGGCGATGTGCCGGGCAATCTCGGCAAGATCGCCCAGGCCGCGATGGCGGCGGCCGAAATGGGCGCGGAGCTTCTGGTGACGCCCGAACTCGGAACCAGCGGTTATGCGCTTGGCGACGGCTTCAAGGAGGTGGCGGAAGGACGCGACGGTTCGATCATCGGGGCGCTGACGGAGATCTCGGCTGACTGCGGTCTGGCGATCTGCGCCGGGTTCCCGGAGCGCGATGGCGACCAGGTGTTCAATTCCTCGGTGCTGATCCGGCCTGATGGCAGCACGGAATTCTACCGCAAGAGCCATCTGTACGGTGACGGCGAGCGGGCGGCCTTCGTCCCGGGCTCGGAGGCGCCGCATGTCTTCGACTTAGGCGGCATCAAGACCGGCATGCTGATCTGCTACGATGTCGAATTCCCGGAAAACGTCCGCACACTTGCCCTTGCGGGTGCCGAGCTGATCCTTGTGCCGACGGCGCTGCCTCAGGGCATCATCAGCCGCCGCATCGCCGATACCGTTGTTCCGACGCGCGCCTTGGAGAACGGCGTGTTCCTCGTCTATGCCGATCTCTGCGGCGAGGAGAAGGGGCTCTCCTATGGTGGCCGCTCGGTGATCCTCGGCCCTGATGGCGACGAACTGGCCCGCGCCGGCATCCGCGAAACCCTGCTCGTGGCCGAGATTGATCCGGCTGCCTATGACGATGCCAAGGCGCAGAACCCGTATCTCGTCGATCGGCGACCCGGCCTCTATCGCCTCGACTGACATCGCGCATTGCAGCGGCGGCTGTGGCCTCCTACATCTCGGCGACAGATGAAGGAGGCCCCGATGATTTTTGACGCTGCCATGATGTCGCTGCGGAACCTGTTCTCTCCAGAGACGAGGACCGTCTTCTGGAAGACGCTGGGTCTGACGATTGTCGTGTTGATCGGCCTCTGGTTCGGTCTGCGCGAGAGCTTCATGGCGTTCGTCATGCCGCTGCTTCAGGGTCTCATTCCGGACCTGCCAGACTGGGCGGGGTGGCTTACCTTCATCTTCGGCATCCTCGCCAGCATCGGACTGGCGCTTGCGCTCGCATTGCTGCTCTCGCCCGTAACCGCCATCATCGCCGGCCTCTTCCTCGATGATGTCGCCGAAGTCGTCGAGAAGCGGGACTATCCGAACGATCCGCCCGGCAAGGCGATGCCGATGGGGGACGCGATCGTCGCCTCCATCAAGTTCTTCGGCATTGTCATCGTCGGCAACCTCTTCGCGCTGATGCTGCTGTTCATTCCGGGCATCAACATCATCGCCTTCTTCCTTGTGAACGGCTATCTGCTCGGCCGCGAGTTCTTCGAGTTCGCCGCCATGCGCTTCCGCAGCACTGAAGAGGCGAAGCGCCTGCGCGCCCGGCATTCCGGCACCGTCTTCATGGCGGGTCTGGTGATTGCCTTGTTCCTGGCGGTGCCGATCGTCAATCTGCTCACGCCGCTGTTTGCGGCGGGCCTGATGGTGCATCTGCACAAGGCGCTGACGGCACGGGATCCTGCGCCCTCACTGCGGCAAGGCTGATGCCTCGTATTGCGCGGCAAATTCGGCACTCGGCGGGATCGGCTTGATCACGTCGATGAGGACACCATTCGGGTCGGCGGTGATGAAATGCCGCTGGCCGAAATCCTCGTTCCTGATGTCGAGCAGGATCGGCAGACCGGCGTGCTTCAGCCTGTCATAGACCATATCCACATCCTCCACTTCGAAGTTCAGCAGGATGCCAGAGGCCCGGCCCCGGTGTCCCGCCGGGATTGTCTCGTGACTGCCGTCGAGAATGGCAAGCGTCACTTTTTCGTCTTCCGCCGATTGCAGATGGACATACCAATCGGCGGAAAAGAGCGCCTCGAAGCAAAAATGGCGCTGGTAGAAAGCCGCCGTCGCCGCCACGTCGTCGGTCATGATGACGGGGTAATAGCTGGTCGTCTTCATCTCTTTTCCTCCGTCATGATTTAACATACAGTCTGCATGTATGGTTTCAATTAACATACATTCTGTTTGTATGTAAAGAGGTGGCATGGCTCGCAATACCAGAGAAGGCACGGAAGCAACCCGGCTGGCGCTGATTTCGGCAGCACGGGCGCTCTTCGTCGACAAGGGGTATGCGGAGACGGCGACGCCCGAGATCGTCGCGGCTGCCGGGGTGACGCGGGGCGCTCTCTATCATCACTTCGAGGACAAGAAGGCCTTGTTCCGGGCGGTGATCGAGCAGGAGGCGGCTGCCGTGGCCGATGAGATCGACCGTGTCTCTGAGCCGGCTATAACGCCACGCGACGCGCTGCTCTCAGGCACTTCTGCCTATTTCGCCGCCATGGCTGAACCCGGGCGGGCGCGGCTGATGTTATTGGAGGCGCCGGCTGTGATCGGTGTCGAGGGAACCGCCGATATCGAGCGGGAGAATGCCGAGGATCGGCTTCGCCAGGGCGTTTGCGAGCTCCTTCGAGATGGTGCCTCTGATGACGCGGTGGGCGCGCTGACCGACCTGTTGTCCGCGGCCTTTGACCGTGCGGTTCTCGAGATCGAGAAGGGGGGCGATCGTGCGACCTACGAGGCCGCCATCGCCCGGCTGATTGACGGCCTCATTCGTCGCTAGTGCCGATCACCTGCTGCGGGAGTTCGACCAGCGGGGCGGGCACATCCACGGTCTTTTCCGGTGATTTGCAGATGTCGGCGATCACGCAGCGCTCGCATTCGGGCTTGCGCGCCTTGCAACAGTAGCGCCCATGCAGGATCAACCAGTGATGGGCGTGGAAGAGATATTGTTCGGGGACGATCCGCATCAGGATGTCCTCGATCTCATCAGGCGTCTTGCCGGGGGCGAGCTTGATGCGGTTGCCGATCCTAAGGATGTGCGTGTCGACCGCCATGGTCGGAATGCCGAAGGCCATGGACATCACGACGTTTGCGGTCTTTCGCCCAACGCCAGGGAGGGTCACCAGTTCCTCGCGGGTGCGGGGCACTTCGCTGCCGAAGTCATCGACCAGCTTCTGGGAAAGCGCGATGACGTTCTTTGCCTTGTTGCGGAAGAGACCGATCGTCTTGATGTAATCGCGGACCTTTTCCTCGCCGAGATCAAGCATCTTTTCCGGCGTATCGGCGACCTTGAAGAGGGCGCGCGTCGCTTTATTTACCCCCGCATCGGTCGCCTGGGCGGAGAGCGCCACGGCAACCACGAGCGTGAACGGGTTGACGTGTTCCAGCTCGCCCTTGGGCTCCGGCCTCTGGATCGAGAAGCGGCGGAAAATCTCTTCCAGTTCAGCCCTCGAATAGGCCGTGCGACGGCGTGTCGCCGGCTTGCGACGGGTCGCGGGATTTGACTTTTTCAAGGTTTCGGTGCTGGATTTCGGCTTCGGATCGGTCATGCAAAATCTATAGTCGGGTGCGATCATGGAAGGCAATGTCGAGCAGGCGGCGGATCAGCCGATTTTCGCAGCGGAACTGACGCCCTACCGGTCGCTCGGGCGAAAGGGCTACCGCATTCTCTTCGCCATCACAGGGACCGTCTGCCTCGTGCATGCGATCTTTTTCATGGCAACGGGCGCCTGGCCGATCGGGCTGTTCTTCGGGCTCGACTTTCTGCTGCTCTACGGTGCCTTCTGGCTGAACTACCGCGCCGCCCGCGCGCGCGAAGAGGTGACGGTGTCGCGCACCGAACTCTCCATCCGCAAATTCACGCCGGCCGGCCGAATGACCGAGCATCAGTTCAAGACGCTCTGGGCGCGCTTCTTCGTTGCGCGGCACGAGGAATTCGGCATCACCTCCATGGCGGTTGCCGGTGAGGGGCGGCAGACAGATATCGGCTCCTTCCTCAACCCGGATGATCGCGAGAGTTTCGCGAGAGCCATGACGGGTGCCCTGGCCACCGCCAAGCAGCGGATCTGATCCGTCGAATATCTCAGCAAGAAACGGGTGGCATCCGTCGCGCCTCCGTGGTGAAGTCGCTTCAGATGAGGATTTCACCATGACGCTCGCCCAACAGATCGACCTTTCCCGCACCACTGATATCACGCCATCAGGCTCGGACTACGAGACCGTGCGGCAGGTGATCGAGATGCTGACGCTCGACTACCAGCGCCAGCCGTCGCTGGAGATGATCGCGGATCGCCTTGGGCAGTCGCCGACGCAGCTTCAGAAGACCTTCACCCGATGGGCCGGCCTTTCGCCCAAGGCCTTCCTGCAGGCTGTGACGCTCGATCATGCCAAGCGGCTGCTGGGTCGCGAGGAATTGCCGTTGCTGGAGACGTCCCTGGAACTGGGCTTGTCCGGCCCGGGGCGTCTGCACGATCTGTTCGTCACGCATGAAGCGATGAGCCCGGGCGAATGGAAGGCACGCGGTGCCGGGCTGACCATCCGCCACGGCTATCACCCTTCCCCCTTCGGGCTGGCGCTTGTGATGATCACCGACCGGGGACTGGCGGGGCTCGCCTTTGCCGATGACGGCGGCGAGGTCGCCTGCTTTGACGACATGGCGAAGCGCTGGCCGAACGCTGATTACGTCGAGGATCTGGATGCGACCGCGCCCTTCGCGGCACGCGTCTTCCACCCGGAGCGCTGGTCGGCGGAGGAGCCCTTGCGTGTCGTGCTGATTGGCTCGGACTTCCAGATCCGCGTCTGGGAGAGCTTGCTTGAAATCCCGCTCGGCCGTGCCGTCACCTATTCCGACATCGCCCAAAAGATCGGCCAGCCGACCGCCAGCCGCGCCGTGGGGGCGGCCGTCGGGCGCAATCCGATCTCGTTTGTCGTGCCCTGCCACCGGGCACTCGGCAAGAGTGGCGCCCTGACCGGTTATCACTGGGGACTGACCCGCAAGCGGGCGATGCTGGGCTGGGAAGCGGGCAAGGGGTGAATTCGTTATTGGCAACTTTTGCCGATGTGTTACGATTCAGCATTCTAAGGTGAGTGTCATGTCAACACGAAACGTCATTCTTACAGAACACCATGAGCAGGTCATTGATAGACTGTTGCAATCGGGGCGTTATCAGGATGCCAGCGAAGTCATGCGTGAAGGGCTTCGCTTGATCGAACATCAGGAAGCCATGAATGAGGCGCGGCTTGCCGCTTTGCAGGAGGCATGTCGTATAGGTTTCGCGGATATCGATGAAGGGCGATTCATCGACGTGAGCGTCGAGCATCTCGACGATTTCATCGCTGATATAGGCCGCGAAGTGGCAAAGCGCGCGCACGGGTGAGAAATGGGCGGATTTCGGCTGTCGCAGCGCGCACGTCTCGATATTGCCGATATCCTTGCCTATTCAGAGAATTTCTTCGGCTCCGATGGCCGTCTGCGCTACCAACGATTGATCGCAACGAGTTTGCGTGATCTCGCAGATGAGCCTGAACGGCGTGGTAGCATGGTTCACCCCGAATTAGGGATTGGCGTCAGGACGTATCATTTGCGTTTCAGCCGCGATAATGCGGTCAGCGAGTTTGGTTTGGTCAGACGTCCGAGGCACTTCATCCTGTATCGCCCCGCAGCAACCAAATCTATAGAGGTCGGTCGGTTGCTTCACGATGCAATGGATCTTGGACGTCATTTGTCGAATGCCTTTGACGATTGAGTTCCTTTATTGCGCCAACCCCAGCAACTCCCGCGCCGCCGCCTCGTCCGTAATCAGCGTATTACACCCGATCCGCCGGATTGTTGCCCGGATCGCTTTGGCGCGATGCGCGCCGCCTGAAGACAGCACGATGTGCTTGGCCTTCTTCAGCGTGTCCAAATCAACCGACATCACCCGTTCGTTGATCGGGTGAGCGACGGAATTTCCGGCCGCATCCAGGAAGTTGAACATGGTGTCGCAGATGCAGCCGGCATCGACCAGTTCCATCAGCGTCTGGTGGCTGATGAAGCCTTCCGACAGCGAGGTGGAATGGGGCCCGATGTCGCCGCAGGAGACGATGGCGAGGTCGAGGTTTTCGGCGAGATCGTAGATGGCCTTCAATCCGCATTCTTCGATAAGCGCTCTTTTGGTGGCGACGGAATCGACGAGAAGCGGGGCAAGGAACATGTAGCATTCGGCACCGAGCTGGCTTGCGAGCCGCCACGTGTAGTCGATCGGATTGGTCTGGCGCACGGCGACGATGCCGCCAAGCAGGGAGACGACCTTGCAGTTCTCGCGGTTCGGCGAACGGAAACCGGCCAGTGACGCCGTCATGGTTCGCCCCCAGCCGACGCCGATCGTCATGTCGTTGGTGATGACTTCCGTCAGGAACTGCCCGAGCGCGAGACCGACGGCCTTGGCGATCGAGGCGGCATCCTGGCCGTCCGGCGAGGGCACAACGACGGCTTCGTCGAGGCCGTAGGCCTTTTCGAGCCTGACCGCGAGATCGACGCAATCGGCGACGCCGTCGCTGATCCAGATCTGCACTTCTGCCCGCTTTCGCGCTTCCTCCAGCATGCGGATAACGGTTGAACGGCTGATGCCGAGACGGTCGGCCACATCCTTCTGCGTCAGGCCCTCGTTGTAATAGAGCCAGGCAGCACGGATGCGCAGCGCTGCCGCGTCCGAAAGGGTGCTGTGATGTTCGCGTCTGAGCTTCGCCAAGGGGTGTCTCGAATTGGGGAACTTCCGACGGGCACTATCCGTTGTCATGGTACTTATGTCAAATTCAAAGGACATATGTCTTGACTTCGCCGCCTTAGGATGGCGATAGTCAGAACCAACAGGATCGGTAGTTCTCTGCCGGTCGCCCTCATAGCGCTGAGCCGAAGGATGACCCGATGACCTCGAAACTCGAACAGCTTCGTTCCATGACGACCGTGGTCGCCGATACCGGTGACATCGAGGCCGTCGCCCGCCTGAAGCCGGTCGATTGCACCACCAATCCGTCGATCGTGCTCAAGGCACTCGGCACGGATGCCTTCAAGGACGCCTTCCAGGAAGCGATCACCTGGGGCAAGGCCAAGGGCGGCAAGGACGATGCCGTAATCGGCGCGATTGCCGACCGCATGGCGATTTCCGTCGGTGCAGCCCTCGCAGCGCTCGTTCCGGGCCGCGTCTCGACCGAAGTCGATGCCGACCTCTCTTTCGACACCAAGGCGTCGATCGAAAAGGCCCATCAGATCATCGCCGGCTACAAGGAGCGTGGTATCGAGAAGGATCGCATCCTGATCAAGCTCGCCTCCACCTGGGAAGGCATTCGCGCTGCCGAAGTGCTGCAGAAGGAAGGCATCGACTGCAATCTGACGCTGCTCTTCTCCAAGGCCCAGGCGATCGCCTGCGCGGAAGCCAAGGTGTTCCTGATTTCGCCCTTCGTCGGCCGTATCCTTGACTGGTACAAGAAATCGACCGGTGAGGACTACACGTCCGAGACCGATCCGGGCGTCGTCTCGGTGCGCTCGATCTACAATTACTACAAGGCGAACGGCATCGGCACGATCGTCATGGGCGCCTCCTTCCGCAATGCCGGCGAAATCGAAGCTTTGGCCGGTTGCGACCGCCTGACCATCAGCCCCCAGC
>JARXAK010000114.1 GCA_029865885.1 Rhizobium sp.
GCCTGATCGCCCGGCTGGCTTGGCCGTATGCTGTGGCTACGACGCGCGCCAGCCGGGCGACTATCCGAGTCCGTTTTAGCCAACAGAACTGGTTCCATTTAGAAATGAACGGCTCTACGCCCAGCGGGCAAAAGGATCGGGGAGAGCCTCCCAGGCCGATGGCGTGAACGCCTTGGCCGGTACCAGGCAGGCATCCAGCTCCGCCTCGATCCTCTGCTGGTTCATCGGGTCGGCGCCGATGAAGACGATCTCCTGGCGGCGATCTCCCCATTCCTTGTCGAGATAGGGTGCCATCGTGTTCATGAAGCCCGGATCATCCGGCCAGCGCGACTTTGGGACCGAAGCCCACCACAGACCCATCTTGGTCGTGCGCACCAGCGGTCCGGCCTGGCTCAGTTCTCCGACGTGATGCGGGCGGGTGGCAAGCCAGAAGAAGCCTTTGGCGCGAATGACGCCCGGCCAGGAGCGGTCGAGAAAGGCCCGGAAGCGGCTGGGATCGAAGGGCGCGCGGGCGCGGTAGACGAAGGAGCGGATGCCATATTCCTCGGTTTCCGGAACATGGTCGCGGAAGCCGTGCAACTCCTGGAACCACAGCGGATGGGTCTCAGCCTTGGCGAGGTCGAAGAGACCGGTCCCAAGGATATCCTTCGCGCCGACATTGGCAAAATCGGTTTCAATCACACGCGCATCGGCATTCAAGCCGGCGATGATCTTGCGCGCCGCATCGAGTTGTTCCGGCGTTGCCATTCCCACCTTGTTGAGAATGATGACGTCTGCGAATTCGATCTGCTCGACGAGCAGATCGACCAGCGTCCGGTTATCCCCTTCGCCGGCGGTCTCGCCGCGGTCGGACAGAAAGTCGCTCGACGCGTAGTCGCCGATCAGATTGGCTGCATCGACAACCGTCACCATCGTATCGAGCTGGGCGATGTCGGACAGGCTGCGGCCCTCCTCGTCGCGGAAATCGAAGGTCGTCGCGATCGGCAGGGGTTCGGCAATACCGGTTGCCTCGATCAGCAGATTGTCGAACCGCCCCAGTTCGGGCAGACCGCGAACTTGGTTGAGCTGGTCGTCGCGCAGGGTGCAACAGATGCAGCCATTGCTCATTTCCACCAGTTGTTCCTGGGTTCGTGACAAGGCTGCCTCACCGCCGCGCACCAGTGCCGCGTCAATGTTGACTTCGCTCATGTCGTTGACGATCACGGCGACGCGCAATCCGTCGCGGTTGGCCAGGACGTGGTTGAGCAGTGTCGTCTTGCCGGCGCCGAGAAACCCGGAAAGAACGGTCACGGGCAGTTTTTTCATGGGACACTCCATTTAATGTAATAACATAACATCTCAAAATCCGAAAAAAGGCGAAACCGAGGTCCCGCCCTTTCGCCCGGGGGAGGGATGGGATTACTGCGACAGGCAGGTGCTCAACGAGGTGGAAAGATTGCGCATCAACTGCCCATAGAGAGCTGGCCCGGCCTCAAGGGCACCGCCCTCGGGGTCCAGCACGCCGGATTTCGCCTCAGTGCCTTCGGTCACCACGGCAATGAGTTTCGGCTCGAACTGCGGTTCGGCGAAAACGCAGGCCGCACCGAGTTCCTTGATCTTGGCGTGGATATCCGACAGTCGCTCGGCGCCCGGCATGGTTTCCGGGCTGACGGTGACGGAGCCAGCGACCCTTACGCCATAACGCTTTTCGAAATACTGATAGGCATCGTGGAAGACGATAAAGGGCTTCTCCAGCACCGGCTTCAACTGGGCGGCAATTTCGGCGTCGAGCGCGTCGATCTCCGCATTCGCGGCAACCAGATTGGCGTCGTAGCTTGCCTTGTTCGCCGGGTCGACCTCGGTCAGGGTCTTTGCGATCTCCGCCGCCATGACCTTGGCATTGGTGGGATCAAGCCACAGATGCATGTCGGTGCCGCCATGCTCCTCATGCTCTTCATGGCCATGATCGTCATGGGCCTGCTCTGCCTCGGCATGATCCGCGTGACCGGCTTCCTCTGCACCATGATCATGGCCATCCGCCTTGGCTTTTTCAGGGGCGTGATCGTCATGGGCGTGTTCATCATGATGCTCACCCGCCTCCGCATGCTCACCATGCTCCTCGTGATCATGTCCCTCGAACGCGCCGCCTTCGCGGAAGGGCAGCTTGGTCAAGCCTGAAACATCTTCCAGCTCGACGATCTTGGCATTCTTCGGCAGTGCCTCAAGCGGCTTTTCAAGGAAGGCCTCGAGCCCCGGGCCAACCCAGAAGACGATATCGGCATTCTCAAGCGCGCGGGCGTTCGACGGCTTCAGCGTATAGGTATGCGGGGATGCGGCGCCCTCGACGATCAGCGAGGGTTCACCGACACCCTTCATAATCGAAGCGACAAGAGAATGAACCGGCTTGATCGAGACAACGACATCCGGAGCAGCTGAGGCGAACGACGGGGACATGAAAAGGAACGCCGTCGAGGCAGCCAGTCCGAGGCGATAACGAGTCATGCACAGCTCCTGAGGGTGGTTATGTAATACTATTACCCAAGTTGCGTTATGCTATAACGTGTGGCATAGGTGGAGGCAACAGCAAAATCTTGAGAACTCCATGAATGCCATGAAATCACGGGAGGCCGCGCCGCTGGTGTCACTCACCGGCGCTGGTGTCTACCGAAACGGCCGTTGGCTGGTGCGCGGGGTCGATTTCTCCGTTCGCCCGGGCGAAATCGTGACCCTGATCGGTCCGAACGGCTCCGGCAAATCCACCAGTGCGAAGATGGCGATCGGCGTTCTCAAGGCCGACGAGGGCAGGGTGGAGCGCAAGCCAGGCCTTAAGGTGGGTTATGTGCCGCAAAGGCTCTCGGTCGACTGGACCATGCCGCTGACGGTACGTCGTCTGATGACGCTGACCACCCCCCTGTCCACGTCGGACGTGGAGACTGCCCTCGATGCCGTCGGCATTGCCCATCTCGCCGGGGCTGAGGTTCAGCATTTGTCGGGCGGCGAATTCCAGCGCGCGCTGCTGGCCCGGGCCATGGCCCGCAAGCCGGATATTCTGGTTCTCGACGAACCCGTTCAGGGCGTCGACTTCTCTGGCGAAATCGCTCTCTACGATCTGATCACGTCGATCCGCAATTCGACCGGTTGCGGTATTCTCCTGATCTCGCACGACCTGCATGTGGTCATGGCCGAGACCGATACGGTCATCTGTCTGAACGGCCATGTCTGCTGTCGCGGCACGCCGGCGGCCGTCAGCCAGAGCCCCGAATATATGCGGCTCTTCGGCGCCAAGGCCGCGCAGACGCTCGCCGTCTACAGCCATGACCATGATCACACCCATCTGCCGGATGGTCGTGTCCTGCATGCCGATGGCAGCGTCACCGACCATTGCCATCCTGACGATGGTCACCATCATCACGATGAGCATGATCACCATCATGACCATGACCACGGTCATCACCACCATGAGCACGAGCATGATCATGCGCATGATGTCGTAGCAGTCATAAAGGATCGGGAGCACGGCCATGCTGGATGACTTCTTCATCCGCGCCATCCTGGCCGGCATCGGCCTCGCCTTGACGACCGGTCCGCTCGGCTGTTTCGTCATCTGGCGCCGCATGGCCTATTTCGGCGACACGATGGCCCATTCCGCTTTGCTCGGTGTCGCCCTGTCGCTGTTCTTTTCGCTCAATCTTATGCTCAGCGTCTTCGTCGTCGCGTCGATGGTCTCGCTGATCCTGATCGTGCTGCAGAAGCGCCAGGGGCTTTCGGCCGATGCCCTGCTTGGCATTCTGAGCCATGCAACACTTGCCATCGGCCTCGTGATGGTCGCCTTCATGAGTTGGGTCCGCTTCGACCTGATTGCCTTCCTGTTCGGCGACATCCTCGCGGTCACCCCGACGGATGTTGCCATCGTCTGGGCCGGCGGCCTCTTTGTCGTGGCGATCATCGCCTGGCTATGGCGCCCGCTGCTCGCCGGCACGGTCAATGTCGAACTGGCGGAAGCCGAGGGCATGCAGCCAGAGCGGGCGCGGCTGATCTTCATGCTGTTGATGGCGCTTGTCATCGCCATCGCGATGAAGATCGTCGGCATCCTGTTGATCACCTCGCTGCTGATCATCCCGGCTGCTGCCGCGCGCCGCTTTTCGACGACGCCGGAAGTCATGGCGATCCTCGCCTCGCTGATCGGCGCGATTGCCGTCGTAATGGGCCTCTTCGGCTCGCTGACCTACGATACGCCTTCGGGGCCGTCGATCGTGGTGGCAGCACTTCTGCTCTTCCTCATCAGCCTGTTGCCGAGACCGGGCGCCAGGACCTCAGACGCCAGACCGAGGGCATGACCATGACCAAGACCGATCTCACGCGCAACCAGTCCCTCGTCTTCGACGCGCTGGTCCATTCTGACGGGCCGCTCTCGGCCTATACCTTGCTCGACAGGCTCCGGGAACACGGGTTTCGCGCCCCCCTTCAGGTCTACCGTGCGCTCGACAAGCTGGTTGAATTCGGCATGGTCCACAGGCTCGAAAGCCTGAATGCCTTCGTCGCCTGTGCGCATCCCCATGACGGCTGCACAGGTCACGGCACCGTCGCCTTCATGATCTGCAACAAATGCGGCCATGTCACCGAATTCCACGACCATGACATCGATCATCGGCTGGAGACGATGACGCGTGCCCGAAGCTTCAAGCCCGAGAAGACGACGATTGAAATCAGGGGGCTCTGCACGAGCTGTAGGGAGATCGCCGCCTAGCGCGGGAAGGCTCAGAGCGGCTGAAGATCCTGCGCGAACCGGCGCCAGTTGCGAACATAGTTGTCCGCAGAGAGCCTGAGCCCGGCAATCGCGACCTCATCGAGGGTTTTCACCACCCGTGCGGGTGATCCGACGATCAGGGAGTTGTCGGGGAAGACCTTGCCTTCCGTGACCAGCGCATTCGCGCCGACCAGGCAGTTTCGGCCGATCTGGGCGCCATTCAGAACGGTCGATCCCATCCCGATCAACGAGTTGTCGCCAATCATGCAGCCGTGGATGATGGCGTGGTGGCCGATCGTGCAGCCTTCGCCGATGATGACGCCCTTGCCGGGGTCGGTGTGCACCATCACGCCGTCCTGGATATTGGTTCGCGCCCCGATCACGATCGGATCATTGTCGCCGCGCAGCACTGCGCCGAACCAGATGCCGACATCCTCTCCCAGGCGCACGTCGCCGATGACCTGCGCATTGGGCGCCAGCCAGAAGCGGTCAGCGGCGGGATAGTGCGGCACCTTGTCCTTGAGGCGGTAAAACGGCATCTGCGGTTCTGCCCGTCAACGCAGCCTGAGGATGACGGGGAAGCGCCCGGCCTGCGCCGAGACATGCAGATGGATATTGGCCTCCGGCTGCGAGTAGCGCCAGGCGCGCGCACCATGGCTGAGCAGAAGGCCGATCAGGTCCTTGGTCTTCGAGCGCTTTTCGCGCAAACCGAGATCGGCCAGACGATAGGCCGCCTCGTGCAGAGGATGAAGCACGCTTCCGGCGGATGGCAGTCCGCCATTGTCCTGATCCTCGACAGGACCATATCTCAAGTCTTTCGATGCCATTCCACTATCCTCGTAAACAGTACAAATCGAGGTTTCGGGCGACCGTGTTACTGGGCTGCGGCCCAGCAGCGGATTCCCTTTTTCTTCAGTGCATTGCAGGCGTTGACTGCGTCTTTCTGGTCATCGAAACCACCGAAGCGGGCGCGGTAGACCTGGCTTGCGCCGTCACCGAAGGCGACGGTGAAGGGGGTGGCGGAACGCAATACCTTTCCGCCTTTTTCCTGCGCATCGCGCAGAAGATCCATGGCCATGTCCTTGTCCGGCGACGTGCCGATCTGCACGACCCAGCCGGCAGACGGCGGGGTGGATGCTGTCGTGATGGCATCGACATCCGGTGGCGTGGTGGTGGCTGCAGCGATCGACTGAGTGGGTGTCGTGGGCTGAAGTGCTGCGCCCTGGTTCGGCAGATAGGCGGGCGCTGGTTGCGGCACAGGAACCGGTGCGGCAGAGGCGGCTGCCGGAGCGACAGGGCGCAGCGTATCGAGTGCAGCGCTGGCCGCATTGCCAGGCGCCGGAGCGGCATAGGCCTGGGCGACGCCGTTATAACGGGGATCGGGCAGGGGGCCCGTATGCGGCAGATTCGGCAAGCCGTCTGAAGCCGGCGCGCTCGCTGAGGTCGTTGCCTGGATTTCGGCAGGGGCAACGGAGGTATCGTTCTTGGCGATCAGGTTGCTGCCTCCACGCGCGCTCGATGCGGCAGGCAGGTAACGCTGGACGAGATTGGTCATCTGCGCATTGCGCCGCGCGCCGGATGTCGCACCAAGCACCACGGCGACGATGGAACGACCGCCGGCCTCAGCCGAGGTGGCGAGGTTGTAGCCTGCAGCACGGGTGTAGCCGGTCTTGATCCCATCCACGCCGCGCACCTGACCAAGCAGGCGATTGTGATTCCCGATGGTCTGCTTGCCGAAACGGAAGCCGCGGGTGGAGAAATAACCGTAATACTGCGGGAAGTGCTGACGAAGTGCGATGCCGAGACGGGCCTGATCGCGAGCTGTCGTCATCTGCGCGGTATTCGGCAGGCCGTGGGCGTTGCGATAGGTGGTCTTCGTCATGCCGAGGCCGCGCGCCTTTGAGGTCATCATCTGGGCGAAACGCTGCTCGGAACCGCCGAGATGTTCGGCAACGGCCGTTGCGACGTCGTTGGCGGATCGCGTCACGAGCGCCAGGATCGCCTGCTCGACAGTGATGCTGCGGCCCGTGCCGACGCCGAGCTTGGACGGCGGCTCTTTGGCGGCGTTGGCGGAGAAGGGGATCTTGCTGTTGAGTGAGACCCGCCCGGCCTCCAGCGCTTCGAAGACCATGTAAAGGGTCATCATCTTGGTCAGCGACGCAGGATAGCGCAGACTGTCTGCGTTCTCACTGTAGAGAACCTTGCCCGTCTTGGCGTCGATCACGATGCCGGCATATTTAGGATTGGCCTGGGCAGTGCTGACGGCAGCGACAATTGTCACGAAGACCGCAAACGCCGCGAGGACAAGCCGACGCAATGCGGCTGCGAAGTTGGAGCTTCCGAAAACTTTATGCACCACGATACTCTTTGAATCTCACCATTGACGACCGGACGCTCTCCCCCAATCGCGACCATCTCGGTGGACCCTACGGAATTAGACTTACCAAGAGGTTTATGATGAACGGTCGGTTGACGCTTTGGATTGATTTTTAAGTGTCGAGGGCACGGCAGCGGGACCTGAGCGGGTTTCCATATAGGTCCGGACGGCCGCGTCAATCGCCTGCCAATCGCCAAGGAGGCGACTGGAGAACCTGTAAAGGACGGTCAGGTCCTGGCCGACATGGATGTCGCGCTGGCAATCGCTGGAAGAGGCCGTTTCGGCAGCCTGTGGCATCAGGCAGCGGATTGCATAGATGGATCCATCCGGCCCTGTGGCCGTCAGCAGGCTTTCGCCCTCATAACCCGTCCGATCTTTGAATCTGTTGAAGACAAGCCCTGCCGGTCCTTCAGCCTGCTGTGGCTCCAACAGATGGCGATAGATCGGCTCGACACGTCCGGACATGTCTCTGGACATCGTGCTTTGGGAAATCTGCAGGAAGATCAGCGACTGGGAAAGGCCGAGGTCGTCAAAGCGTCGACGCTCCGCACTGGAATAGCCCGTCATTTCAGGCCAGAGCAGGTAGAGGTCAACGCTCTCGGCGATGCCGCCCTGGCGCTGTTGTTCGAAGCGGATTGTGTTGGCAGGAAGCGCGAGCCTGTCACGGCCGACCGTGATATCGACGATGTCGGTGCTTTCGCTGTGGCCCGCGAGCGACAGGCGCTCCCCATAGGACTGGCCAAACCAGCTGATGGCGATGGAGGCTGCTGCTAGGACCATCGTGATTAGGGTGGCGACAACAAGAAAGCGCGTGGAAATCAGCGGTATCCGCTCGCCGTCCGCCTGCAGACTGTTCCCTTCGCCTCGCATATCGCCCTGGTCCTCTCGGTGCGCCCCTGTTGCAAGCGTGGCCGCGTGATCAGACTTCTGCGAACGTGGTTAAATTCTGGTTAATTATAGGGTTTCGACTGTCGACCGTACAAAAGAGAGCCGGTCCCGGTTGGACGGGACCGGCTCATTGGCTCCGGTCGGGGGACGGGTAGGCGGCGACAGACCGGGCCAGAAGAGTTTGCCGGCGACGTTATAACTGAGACACGCTGCCGACGATGCTTGCGCGACCGTCCTGGAGCTTGACCCAGCGACCCGGATTGCTCGATGACTGACGCTTCAGATAGGTGTACTCGGTGTCCGACCACAGCAGCACCTTGTTGCGCATGTTGTCGAGAATGAAGTCGCCATGATCTGTCCGGACGGTGAGCACGGCATGGCCTTCGCCATTCGGTTGCAGCACCACGGTCATCAGCAGATCGGCCGGGTCGACGCCGCGATCAACGAGCATCTTGCGCTTCAGCAGTGCAAAATCCTCACAATCGCCGACGCTGCGGGGATAGGTCCAGCGTTCCTCAACGCCGTAAATCTCCATGTCGGTCAGCGGCGTGATCGAGCTGTTGACGGTGTAATTGACGTCTAGAATGGCTTTCCAGAGATCTTCAGTCAGCGCCATCGGCCCACTGTCTGCCTGGCTGCCAGCGCATTCGCCGGAATAGGTCTGACAGAATTCGTAGTGCCCGATCGGCGGATTGGCCTTGCCGACGATCTGCATGTTGGCCGGCATGGCCGAGACTTGAGAGGCCAAAGCGCCAGCGATGACGAAGGCCAGAGTTCCAATACCCAGATTTTTCTTTGTTGTCATTGGTTGTCTCCCGGTAATGGAGATAGCAATGACAGAGAAATTTTGATGGCCCGCGAAGAATGGCGGTAAGATTCGAGTATAAATATCTGAAAACTAGATTTTATATTTAGATGTGTTTGAGTTTTATTTTATTATCTATTGAGGAAAATTTGCGGAAAATTTGAGTGACATTTTACCCATCGCTCTCGGTTGTCGACAATGTGCGATGGAAGAATGTTGTAAAAACAGAGACTTGAGTTTTTTGAGGTGAGGCGGCATGATGTCGTCATGCGTCTCTCTCCAGGTCCGTTCGCGTTTCTCTGGGGCGCAACATTTCTGCGGCAGGGCCAGCAGCTGCCCCTCATTGCTGAGCGAAGCGTTTTTTGAGCTCAAATATTTTTTTCAAGAATTGTTGTGCCGCTCTGGCACGGTTTGCGTAAAGGCATAGAAAAAGGCGCCTTGCGGGTTTCGCAGACGCCTTTTCGTTGGATGCTGTGCAAGGTGTCAGAGGAATTCCGTAAGCGCTTCCTTGGACTGTAGCGAAAGAAACTCGATCGCCACGCCCTCCACGAAGTGTCGAACCACGCGCCCGCGCATATTGCCGAGGCGAACGGCCGTGCCGATCGGCGGGCGGATGTCGATATCGACGGCAGCACCTGACAGGGAAAGGTCCATGAGGCGGCAGGGATAGGTCTTGCCGTCTTCGAGTGTCAGTTCGGTTCTCGTCTGGCGCGGTGTCAATCGGTCGTGGCGACGGTCTTCCGGCAGTCCGAGTTCATGTTTGTTGGCAATCCAGGTCAGCTGCGCCGCGAGTTTTTCGCGCTTGCGGACCGTGGCATTGATCGAAATGACGAAGCCATCCTCGGTCAGTTTGACCACAGTGCCTTCGATCCGTCCGAGATGGTCGATATAGGCGATGACCCGTTCGTTCGGGCGGGGCATGCCGGCACAGGCGAAACGGACGTCGCCCGGCGACATGTCGATCACCCGGCAGACATACTCTTCGTAACTGGCAAGCATGAGGCGGCCCTGCAGGCTGACGGCGACGCGCTGAAAGGCGCGCTGCTGCCCCGGCGAGGCGATCGTGTTGCTCTGGCTTGCCTGCGTCGAGTACATCATCAAAATTCTGTCTGTTCCTCTATGGTCGAACATTAGTCTTAGAGCCGTTAATATAGTGTTTGCTTTTGGCAGCTGTTTTTCCAGCCGAAACGGAATTGCGTCCGCAGTTAAGGTTAAGAAAGGCTTTCGATTGTGCCTTGGTCGCTGAAATGCGATGCCCCTCTCATCAGACGCGAAGGAATGCCTTCGGCACCAACTCCAGTCGGCGCGACGATCCATCCGTGCCAGCAAGGCCACTCGGTTCTCCGGGCGGCCTTTTTTTTATTCGTTGCCTGCATTACCTGATGGATGCCCAAGCAGAAGGAAAAGCAGATGCAGGATGAGGCAGGATCTCGAGGCGAAGATCGCACGGCTGACGAAGCGCATGGGTCGCAATTCGACATTCGACCGCGCGAAAATCCGCCGATCTTCAATGTACCAACGGGAATCCTTACAGCCCTTGCCGTGATCTGCGGGGTCTATGTTCTGCAGGAATTCGTCCTGTCGGCGGATATCAACCAATGGATTGCCGTCGAGTTCGCTTTCTCGCCGATCCGCTATATCTATCCCTTGAGTGAGCAGTCATTGGCCTGGCTTTGGACGCCTGTGAGCTATTCAGTTCTACATGGCAGCTTCGAACATCTTGCCTTCAACAGCCTGTGGCTCGCCGCCTTCGGCACACCCGTATGCCGTCGTATCGGCGAGATGCGTTTCTTTCTGTTCTGGCTGGTGTCTTCGGTGGCTGCCGCAGCGCTCCATGCCGTCGTAAACTGGGGCGAGCCGTCCCTGATGGTCGGCGCATCGGGCGTCATTTCCGCACTGATGGGGGCAGCATGCCGATTCGCCTTCGGTGATCGCCAGCGTAGTTTTGGGCGCCTCATCGGTCGTGAGCCTCCCTTGCTTTCGGTGGCGCAGGCGCTGGCCGACCGTACCGTCCGTGTTTTCATCATCGTCTGGTTCCTCGGCAATGTGGCGATCGCCCTCGGCCTGCCGATGCTCGGTGGCGATTCGGCCTCGATCGCCTGGGATGCCCATATCGGCGGCTTCCTGCTCGGTTTCTTCAGCTTTTCTCTTTTCGATCCCCACAGGCGCGGCCACACGCCGGTGTGAATCAGCACTTGTTGCATTCCTCCTGAATTAAGGGCACCCTTTGGCTGACAGTCCGAGGAGGGTTGGGCTGTCGTCCGAGTGTTCTATGCGAGGAGGAACGCATGCCTGCATCAGCCAGAAGCATACTCGAACAAAAGGGTCGCAACGTCATCACGATCAGCCCGACCGTGACCTTGGGCGAAGCAGCCCGGGTCCTGGAGGAGCACAAGATCGGTGCCGTGGTCGTTGTCGGCATGGAAAGCCGTATTGTCGGCATCTTTACCGAGCGTGACGTGGTTCGCGCCATCGGGACCGCCGGCAAGGACGCGTTTGACCAGCCGGTCTCAGGCTTCATGACCGCAAACGTCTATCGCTGCCGCGAGGAAACGAGCGTCAACGAACTGATGGAAATGATGTCGAGCCGGCGCTTCCGCCACGTGCCCGTCGAGGACAATGGCAAGCTTTCGGGCATCATCTCGATCGGTGACGTGGTGAAGTCACGCATCCGCGAGATCGAGCAGGAAGCCGAGCACATCAAGGCCTATATCGCCGGCTGACGGTGCGTCGAAGCCTGGACCCGACTGGTGGCGGCATCTGTCGCCATCAGCGCAGAACCGCTTCCTGCATCCGGCGGATTTCCGTGACGCGGGCTTTCGCTTCCTCATATCCGCGGTCGATCGCTTCGCCCGCCCGATGAAACTCGGACAGGCCTATATCGTTGAGACGCGGATGAAGAGCGAGATCCGGCGGGTCGCCGGCCAGGCGCGCCCGTGAAATGCGGTCCTGGATGATGTTGAAGGCCTGGACCATGACGCCGGTCAGGCCGACCTTGTTGGGTGCCCGGGCCGTCTCAGCGCTGGCCTGATCCGGCAACGAGGCCTTGTGTTTGACGACGGCCGAGCGTCCGAAGACATCGTAATGCAGGTTGACCGCCATGACGAGCGGCTGCTCGTAAGCACGGCAGACCGAGACCGGCACCGGATTGACCAGCGCGCCGTCGATCAGCGTGCGGTTGTTGCAATGAATCGGTTCGAAGATGCCGGGCAGGGCATAAGATGCCCTGAGTGCCGTAATCAGGCTGCCGCCGTCGATCCAGACTTCGTGACCGCTGTTGAGTTCGGATGCGACCGCGACGAAGGGCTTCGGCAGGTCTTCAACCGTCAGCCCTTCGAGATGCTCCTGCATCCGCTTGGTCAGGCGCATGCCGCCGAGAAGGCCGCCGCCGCCGATGGTCAGGTCGAGAAGCGATGCGATCCGGCGCATGGTCAGCGACCGGGCAAAGGCCTCCAACTCGTCGAGTTTGCCTGCGAGATAACAACCGCCGACGAGTGCACCGATCGATGTGCCAGCAATCATGCCGACTTCGATGCCTTCCTCGTCCAGCGCTCTCAAAACGCCAATATGGGCCCAGCCGCGCGCGGCACCGCCACCCAGCGCGAGCGCCACCTTGGCCTTTGCCCGCTTTTCAGCGACCTCTGGTCCGGGCGGCGCGGCTGCACCGTCCTTGGCAGGTTGTGCCACGGTGGCACCGCCCTGTGAAATCATGCTCCAGTTCAGCATCTCCGTACCCCACAAGCTGAACAATCCGGCCCTCATTAGGACACTGTGTGCTTACGATTTCGTTATGCCGAGACTTTGCGTCAATGACCGTAGACGTGATCGGGGTCGAAGTGGCGGTGATCGTCGGCGATCGTCAGCGACGCTTTGCCGTCGACGGCTTGCGCGGTCCGATAGAAGCACGAGCGCCGACCGGTATGGCAGGTGGCGTCATGGCCGGCGACCTCGACCTTCAGCCAGATCGCATCCTGATCGCAGTCAACCCTTATTTCCTTGACCGTCTGCAGGTTGCCGGAGCTTTCGCCCTTTTTCCAGATCTTGGCGCGTGAGCGGCTGTAGTAATGGGCGATCCCGCTTTCCAGCGTCAGCGCGATCGCCTCGGCATTCATATGCGCCACCATCAGCAGTTCGCCATCACGGGCGTCGGTCACGACAGCCGTGACCAGACCGTGATCGTCGAACTTGGGCGTGAAGGCGAGGCCTTCCTCAAGGATTTTCTTGTCTGCCGAGGGAGCGTCGAAAAGCATACCGGACATGGGCACTCGCGAGCTTAACGGCTCCGAACCATGGACATGAAGCGTGCCTGTTCGGCAGCATTGTCCTTGAAGGCGCCGGTGAAGGTTGTGGTGAGCGTGGTGGAACCCGTCTTCTGGATCCCGCGCATCGCCATGCA
>JARXAK010000130.1 GCA_029865885.1 Rhizobium sp.
CCCCAGATCATCGTCACCGGTTTGTCGGCAAGGAAGGACAGCGCCTCGGCCTGACCGATGACGGAGAAGCCACGCGGCTTCTGCAGGTCGGAGGCGATCTTGGCGAGAAACTTGCAGTAGGAGAGCCCGACGGAGACGGTAATCCCGATCTCCTCTTCGATCCGCCGGGCAAGCCGGGCAAGCACCCGGGCCGGCGGGTCGTGATGCAGGAGTTCTGTGCCCCGCAGGTCGAGAAAGGCTTCGTCGATCGAGATCGGCTGCACGAGCGGCGTCAGTTCCTCCATCATCGCGCGGATCTGGCGTCCGACCCGCACGTATTTTTCCATGTCCGGCCTGATCACCACCGCCTGCGGACAGGCCTCCAGCGCCTTGAACATCGGCATGGCCGAGCGCACGCCGTGAATGCGGGCCACATAGCAGGCGGTCGAGACAACGCCGCGCTTGCCGCCGCCGATGATCACAGGCTTGTCGATCAGCTCCGGATTGTCCCGCTTTTCGACGGACGCGTAGAAGGCATCGCAGTCGATATGCGCGATCGAGAGATTGTAGAGTTCAGAATGATAGACCAGCCTGGGGCTGCCACAGGATTGGCAGCGGCGCGCGCTTTCGACCTGCCCGGCAAGGCAGTCGCGACAGAAGCCGGTATGATCAGGGGCGGCGCGCGTCATGACAGGAACAAAGGTTGAACGTGGGCACCATATGCGCCCAGGAGGAGCCACACAAGTGCCTCCGTCTCAAGCCCTGTGAATGGGTCTCTTCAGCCGCCGAAATGCGAGCGAATAACGTCCAATGCTTGCGGCCAGGTCTCGACCCGCCGCACGCCCGGCTGCGGCGTCGGTGCGAACTGGAAGATGTCCAAGGGGGGCGGGAGATAGATCAGCAGGCAATCCGGCACGTGATCGCCGACCGAGTGGAGGTTGTGGACCATGTCGTCGACAAAGGCGACGGGCAGGGGCCTCGCATCGTGCAGGGCCGCCACCATCGGCCCCTTGGCCTCTTCCGTGGCAATCATCGGGAAGGTCAGCGTCAACTGGTCGAGCAGCCTGCGCCGCACCTCGGCATGCTGCGGCGGCATCGCCGTCAGAAAGACGAGGTCAGCCTGCTTGCCAAGCGCATGGAGGCTGTCGACTGCATCGGCAAACGGCGTCTGCCAGCGTTCCTGTTCGACGAAGAATTCATTGATCAGCGCCCTGACGGCCGGTGCCTCGATGACGCTTTCGTCGCTCCCGTTGATGATATTGCCCGTCAGCTTGAACGAGCGCGGCAGCAGCCGATGGCCGCGCGTCTCGAGAAACGCCTGAAACGGTGTCGCAAATTGCAACACCACGTCATCGACATCGCAGACGATCAATGGCCTGTCCGTGAGCCGGATGTGTTCGAGATCGGTCAGCATCAGAAGTCGGCCGAATCGACGCTTGGACCGGCATAGCGATGATAGGCCTCCACGACGGTGTCCGGTTTCGTCTCCGTGGCCGCGCAGAAAGCCATCAGCGTCGGTTCGTGCTGCATCAGGAATTCCAGCATTCCGGCGAGGAAGGCCGGGTCGCCCACGGCCTGGCGCAGCTGTGTGGGCTGCACGCCGGACAGGGCAAGGAAACGCGACAGCATCTCCGGCTCGTTTGCCAGCCAGCCGAGCACGGCGACCGCAGTCGCTTCGGCATCGGCAGGTATATCTCTGTTTTTCATAAAGTCTTTTCCTCTGACACTGGCAAATTACCGATTTCGAAACCAAATAGCACTAGCATGCTTCATGACGGAAGACGCAACTCGCGCCGGGCCCGGTGATCAGGGCTGACTGAATGTGCGGGACAAAGGACCGGGTGAATGCCGAAAAAGGTGATGATTGTCGAAGACAATGAGCTCAACATGAAGCTCTTCCGCGATCTGATCGAGGCATCCGGTTACGAAACCGTGCAGACCCGTAATGGCATGGAAGCCATGGATCTCGCCCGGCGTCATCATCCCGATCTTATCCTGATGGACATTCAGCTGCCCGAAGTCTCAGGCCTTGAAGTGACCAAGTGGCTGAAGGATGATCCCGAACTGCATGTCATTCCTGTCATCGCGGTCACGGCGTTTGCCATGAAGGGTGACGAGGAACGGATCCGCCAGGGTGGGTGTGAAGCCTATGTCTCCAAGCCGATTTCGGTGCCGAAGTTCATCGAGACGATCAAGACCTATCTCGGAGATGCGTGAGGATTAAGACATGACTGCGCGTATCCTGGTCGTCGATGATATCCCCGCCAATGTGAAGCTGCTCGAAGCGCGGCTGATGGCGGAGTATTTCGACGTCCTGACGGCAAGCAATGGCCGCGATGCGCTTGATATCTGCGACCGCACCCAGGTCGATGTCATCCTTCTCGACATCATGATGCCCGAAATGGACGGGTTTGAAGTTTGCGAGCGGCTGAAGTCCAGTCCGCGCACCGCCCATATCCCGGTCGTCATGGTCACCGCCCTCGACCAGCCATCCGATCGCGTTCGCGGTCTGCAGGCCGGTGCTGATGACTTTCTGACCAAGCCGGTCAACGACCTGCAGCTGATTTCCCGGGTCAAAAGCCTTGTGCGCCTGAAGACGCTGACCGACGAGCTACGTATCCGGCACGATACGACCCGCCAGGCCGGCATTGATGACATGCTGAGGCTCCAGGACGGCCGTCTCGAAGAGCAGGCCCAGGTTCTGCTCGTCGACAGTCGCGGCGCCTCGCAGGAGCGCATCATCAAGTCCCTGAAGCCGATCGCCGAAGTGATCGCCATGTCCGACCCGCAGGCGGCCGTGTTCGAGGCGGCGGAAAACACGATCGACCTCATCATCGTCAACAGCAATCTCGAAGACTATGATCCGCTGCGTCTCTGCTCGCAGATCCGCTCGCTGGAGCGCACCCGCTTCATCCCGATCCTGCTGATCACCGAGCAGGGGGACGAGCAGATGATCATTCGCTCCCTCGACCTCGGCGTGAACGATTACATCGTGCGCCCGCTCGACCCGAACGAACTGATCGCCCGCGCGCTCACTCAGATCCGCCGTAAGCGCTATAACGACCGTCTGCGCAACAGCGTCCGCCAGACGATCGAGCTTGCCGTCACCGATGGCCTGACGGGCCTCCACAATCGCCGCTACCTCGATACGCATCTGCGCACGCTCTTTGCCCGCGCCAAGGTGCGCGGCCGTCCGCTGACGCTCTGCATCACCGACATCGATCGCTTCAAGCAGGTGAACGATGTCTATGGACACGATGCCGGCGACGAGGTGCTCAAGGAGTTTGCCGGGCGCATCCGCGCGACCGTGCGCGGTGCCGACCTTGCCTGCCGCTTCGGTGGCGAGGAATTCGTTGTCGTCATGCCCGATACACCGGCTGAAATGGCGGCTGCTGTCGCCGAGCGGCTGCGTGGCATGATCGAGGCGCGTCCCTTCCAGCTCCGCTCCGGCGAGACACCGTTGATGCTGACGGCATCCATGGGCATCGCGACGATCGGTCCGGGGATCGAGACGCCAGAGCAACTGCTGAAGCAGGCTGACAGGGCGCTCTACGAGGCGAAGAATTCCGGCCGCAACCGGGTTGTTGCTGCCGCCGCCTGAGAGGCGGGCGTCCGGCGACGGCGCGCAGGCCGGAATTCTGAGTGAACCTGGAAAGATTTTCACAGCTTTTTCGCTGATGGCGCCGTGGGCGCATCCGACAAATCTTGCTGACTTTTTGTGCAGTTACAAAGCGACTTATCTTTCGGTGCCAGAATAATATTCAGGCTGATCCGGTCGGTACATCCTTTGTCGATCGCCAATGTGCTTGACCGGATTTGTATTGAGTTGAATATTAGCGTTTTATATCGCCGGATGATCTCGCCTTGCCGGGTCCGGCTCTGTGTCTTCGGGTAACTAAACTTGAGAAGAACTCGAATGCATCTACGGTATCCTCAAGGTTCAATGTGTGTAGAACTGACTATCAAGTCAGAATCGCAAGTTCATCGCGACCTAATTTAACCATATTCCAGCTATGACCGCGTAAGCGGTTAATAAACTGTTGATTTTTGTCTCTACTTGAGAGACCTTGCACCCATCGGACAAGGCCTCTTCTGAGGTCCTGAATACCCCATGATGCTCAGGTCCGCCGCATCTCCTGGGTCGTGGGGTCGGTCGGTTGGTATGCAACGTCAAAAACGGTTCCTCGTGCCGTGTTGCGTGCCGGCCGACCCCCTAATCTCAAAAGCACCGGTTTCCGCAAGGAGGCCGGTGTTTTTTGTTTTGCGCCCGAGTGGTCGTGCAGGCTCAGCTGCAAATGAAAAAGGCGGCAAAAGAAAAAGGCGCGTCGCGGGAAGCGACACGCCTTTTTTGAAAAGCCTTCGATCAAGTCTTACTTGATCTTGGTTTCCTTGAACTCGACATGCTTCTTAGCAACCGGGTCGTACTTGGTCTTCGTCATCTTTTCCGTCATCGTGCGGCTGTTCTTCGTGGTCACGTAGAAGAAACCCGTGTCAGCCGTCGACAGAAGCTTGATCTTGATGGTTGTAGCCTTGGCCATGGTCGTCCTGCCTCTAATAAACGAAGCCGTGGACGACCGAACGAGGCCCACGGCAAATCTGGCGCGAAACTACAAATCGCGCCCGAAAAGTCAAGTGCGTTTCGGGTTAAAAAGCAGGCGCCCCAGGGAAAGCACAACATAGAGGGCGAAGAAGCCCGCAATTGCCCAGGCAAAACCGTCATTCCCGGTCAGATCGATGGCCGCGCCGATCGCCTGTGGGCCGGCAACCGTGCCCACCGCGTAGCAGAAGATGAAGGCCGCATTGGCCGCCGCAAGGTCAGCCCCGGTGAGTCGCGAGCCGAGATGGCTGAGGCCCACCGTATAGAGACCGGAGACGCAGCCGCCCCAGAACAGGAGAACAACCGCCATCAACTGCCAATGGCCCGACAGCCAGGGCAGCGTCAGGGAGCCGGCCAGGCCGACGGCAGCAAGGATCGACAACAGCAGCCGGCGGTCGCGCATGCGGTCGGAGAGCAGCCCCAGCGGGATCTGGAAGATCATGTTGCCGACGCCCATGACAGTCAGGAGAAGCGCTGCCTCCGTCTCGGTAAAGCCGCTGCGGGTGGCATAGATGGGGAAGAGCGAGAGGCCGCCGGCTTCCACCGCCCCGAAGACGAAGACGGCCACCGTCGCAGTCGGCACCAGAAAGATGTAGCGGAAGAAATGCATCTCCGGTTTTTCGCTCAGCACCGGGCTTTCGTTGCGGGCGATATAGATCGGGATGGCAGCCGCGAGGATCGCGATGGCGCCCACCACAAAGGGCAAGAGCCCGTCGCTTCCAAGCACCGAAAAGAGCAGGGGGCCGCAGGCAAAGCCGACGGCGAGCATGGTCGCATAGATGCCCATGACCAGCCCGCGTTTGCGCGAGGGGGCTGCGGCATTGATCCAGAACTCGGAGAGGATGAAGAGCGTGGTCGTTGCGCCGTGGAAGACGATGCGCAGCGGAAACCACATCCAGAACTCGGTGGCGTAATAGAAGCCGATCGCGCTCACCGCCGACAGCACGACTGCCCAGAGCATGGTCGGCACGACGCCGAGCTTGTGGGCGAGCTTGGTGGTCACCGGGGCCGCTGCCATGGCGGCAATCCCGGCCATTGCCGAATTGAGCCCGATCAGTGTCGAGGAGATGCCGCGCTTCTCCAGAATGATGCTGAGCAGCGGCAGGCCGAGCCCGATCGCAATGCCCACCGCCGAGATGGCAGAAATGGCCGCGACGAGCGAGGGCCAGTGAATTTCCTCGCGATGGCCGTTGAGGCCGCCATTGGTCTCAGACATCGCACACCCGGTCGTTCAGGCTGCGTCCCGGACTGCGGTATGACCGCAGACGAGTGGGTGTCGAAATCTGTGATGGCATCAGCGCGTACTAGCTCCCGGGCATAGTCGATCGGCGCGGCATGTTCAGACCGGAAACCATACGCCTGTCAAGCGCTTCTGATCTCTCGCTGCGAATCATGGCGGCGCATTTTTGGACGTTTAACGAAAGACCGCCACAACCACGTGACGGATGGATGACTTACTCGCGGCCGTCCTTGAAGGCTTCCGGCTCGTCGTCATGCCCGCCGAAGCCATGCATGCGCAGCGCCCATTGCAGCCCCACGACCCCGCCCTTGATCGGCTGCAGGCAGAGAAGCGAAGTGACGACACCGATCGGCGCCCAGATCGCGAAATGCACCCAACCGGGCAGAACGAAGACGAGGTCGGTCGCCATGAAGCCGCCAACCAGCACATGGCCGAGAATGAGGATGACCAGATAGGCCGGCAGGTCGTCGGCGCGGTGATGGTGGTAGTCCTCGCCGCAGGCCGCGCAATTGTCGACGACCTTGAGATAGCTGCGAAACAGCTTGCCCGAGCCACAGGCCGGGCACTGGTTCAGCATGCCGCGCTTGATCGAGCGACCGAGGGGCCGATCGGCCTTGTCACCACCGCCATAATGAATGGTCGCTTGAGTCTGGTTGCCGGTCATATCCTGCCTCCGGGGCGAAAGTGTCAACGTCGCGAGCGCGGCGGGCGCGTGCCCGGCTGTTTCTGGCCGCGTCGCCCTGCCTTGTGGAACGACCGCGTGCCGGCCGGCATTTTCCGCCCTTCGCTCAGCATCTCGAAGCGCAGCGCACCGGCAAGCGGCACGGCCTCCACCAGCTTGACCTCCACGGTATCGCCGAGCTGATAGCCGAGCCCGGACTTCTCGCCCGTGAGAGCCTGATGCGCCTCGTCATAGATATAGTAGTCGCGACCCAGTGTGGAAACCGGGATAAAGCCATCTGCGCCAAATTGCTGCAGGGCGACGAACAGACCGGACTTCGTCACGCCCCGGATCTGTCCCTCGAACTCATCGCCAATACGCCCGGCAAGGTGGTGCGCGATCAGCCGGTTGACGGTGTCGCGCTCGGCGGCCATCGCCCGGCGCTCAAAGGTCGAGATCTCGGCTGCGATATCCTCGAGGCTTGCTTCCTCGTCCGGCGTGATCCCGCCTTCGCCGAGGCCCAGCGAACCCACCAGCGCCCGATGCACGATCAGGTCGGCATAACGGCGGATCGGCGAGGTGAAGTGGGCGTATTTCATCAGGTTGAGGCCGAAATGGCCGATATTGTCGGGGCTGTAGATCGCCTGGCTCTGGCTGCGCAGCACCATTTCATTGACGATGGTCTGGTGCGGTGTGTCCTGCGCCTTGGCAAGAATGCCGTTGAACGAGTTGGACCGCATGTTGCCGCCCTTGACCAGCGACATGCCAAGCGTTGCGAGAAACTCCCGCAGCACTTCCTGCTTGGCAAGCGCCGGCGCGTCGTGGATCCGGTAGATCAGCGCCTGGCGCTTCTTTTCCAGCGTCTCGGCGGCCGAGACGTTCGCCTGGATCATCATCTCCTCGATCAGCTTGTGCGCGTCGAGGCGTTCGGGAACATGCACGCGGTCGACCGTGCCGTCTTCCTTGAGGATGATCTTGCGCTCGGGCATGTCGAGCTCGAGCGGCTGGCGCCGGTCACGCCCGCGCTTCATCACGGCATAGGCATGCCACAGCGGCTTCAGGATCGGTTCCAGCAGCGGGCCGGTCTTCTCGTCGGTCTTGCCGTCGATCGCCGCCTGCGCCTGCTGGTAGGAGAGCTTGGCCGCGCTCTTCATCATGATGCGGTGGAAGGTGTGGCTTGCCTTGCGGCCCTCATGCGAGAAGACCATGCGCACGGCAAGCGCCGGACGGTCGACGCCCTCGCGCAGCGAGCAGAGATCGTTGGAGATCCGCTCGGGCAGCATCGGCACGACGCGATCAGGGAAATAGACGGAGTTGCCGCGCTTGAGGGCCTCGCGGTCGAGCGCCGATTTCGGCCGGATGTAATAGGAGACATCGGCAATCGCCACCGTCACGATCACGCCATCAGGATTGTCCGGCGAGGGGTCGAGCTCGGCATAGACGGCGTCGTCATGGTCCTTGGCGTCATGCGGGTCGATGGTAACAAGCGGCAGGTCGCGCCAGTCCTCGCGATGCGACATGGAGGCGGGCTTGGCGTCCTCGGCCTCTGATATCACCGATTGCGGGAAGATATGCGGAATGCCATGCGCGTGGATCGCGATCATCGAGATCGCCTTTTCCGAAGCGACCGATCCGACCACGTTGAGCACCTTGGCCCGGGTCAGCCCAAAGCGGGAGGCACGCGCCACTTCCACCTCGACCAGATCACCATCCTTGGCTTCGCCGATGTCGGTCGAGTCGATCTGCATTTCCTCGCCGCGCCGCTCGATCGGCATCAGGCGTGCGCCACCGTCCGGCATCATCCGCAAGACGCCCATGACTGCGCCGACATGCCGGTCGAGGATCTTGATCACGCGGGCGGTATAGGCGGGGCCTGAGCGATCCTTGTTGGCGAAGATCTTCGCCAGCACCCGGTCGCCAAGGCCACCAACAGGCGTCTTGCCCTTGGAGCGATCGGAGCTCGACTGGCGAATGAGAACTGCCGGTGCCGCACCGGCTTCGTCCGGCCATTCCGCCGGTCGGCCGATCAACTCGCCGTCCTTGTCGCGGGTGGTGATGTCGAGCACGGTGACCGGGGGCAGGGCACCCGGCCGGGTCAGCGACTTGCGGCTCTTCTGCACGAGCCCATCGTCTTCGAGATCCTTCAGCGCCTGCTTCAGCTCGACCCGCTGCTCGCCCTTCAGCCCGAAGGCCTTGGCGATCTCGCGCTTCGAGGCGCGATCGGGATTGTCGGTGATGAACTGCATGAGCACGTCACGCGGCGGAACTTCCCCATGGATCAGGGCGGTGGGGTTCTCGCTCCTGGCCTTGGCCGCGCCTTCCGCACGCCGGCTCTTGCGGTTGCCGGAGCCGGGTGTCTCGGAGGGGTCGCGGTGTCTCTTGCTCAAGTCGCACTCTTCTTCGTTGTCTTGGCCTTCGAAGCGGCCTTGGCAGGAGCCTTCTTGGCAGCCGCAGCCTTCGGTTTCGCGGCTGCCTTCTTCGGCTTTGCCGCAGCACCGTCTTCCGACTTTGCCTTGGCTGCCTTGGCCGGGGCCTTCTTCGCCTTGGCCTTGCCGCCGCCGTCCTTGGCCGCGCGTTCGGCAATCAGCACCAGCGCTTCCTCGACGGTGATGGCCTGCGGATCCTTGCCCTTCGGTAGGGTTGCATTCACCTTGCCCCAGTTGACATAGGGACCGAAACGACCGTCACGAACGGTCATCGCGCCACCATCGGGGTGTTCTCCGAGTTCCTTCAGAGCCACGGCCGCTGTTCTGCCGCGCCCACCCGGATTGGCCTTCTTTTCGGCAAGCACGGTGACGGCGCGGTTGATGCCGATCGACAAGACGTCCTCGATGCCCTCGAGATTGGCATAGGTGCCGTCATGCAGCACGAAGGGTCCGTAGCGACCGAGACCGGCCGAGATCATCTTGCCGGTTTCCGGATGCGCCCCGACGTCGCGCGGCAGCGAGAGCAGCGAAAGCGCCTTTTCGAAATCGAGATCCGCCGGAGCCCAGCCCTTCGGCAGCGAGGAGCGTTTGGCTTCCTTGCCGTCGCCGCGCTGGACGTAGGGCCCGAAGCGGCCCGACCGCAGCGTGATCTCTTCCTCGGTCACCGGATCCTTGCCCAGTGCCCGCGGCTCGTTGCTGCCATTGGCCTCGGCTTCGGCACCACCTTCGGAGGAGAGCTGCCGCGTGAAGTTGCATTCCGGATAGTTCGAGCAGCCGACAAAGGCGCCATACTTGCCGAGCTTGAGCGACAGATTGCCCGTGCCGCAGACCTGGCAGATGCGCGGATCAGACCCGTCTTCGCGCTTCGGGAAGACGAGCGGTGCCAGCGCCTCGTTCAACGCGTCGAGCACATTGGTGACGCGCAGTTCCTTGGTGTCTTCGATCTGGGCGAAGAAGTCCTGCCAGAAGGCGCGAAGCACGTCCTTCCAGTTCAATTCACCAGCCGAGATCTTGTCGAGCTTCTCTTCGAGATCGGCGGTGAAGTCGTATTCGACATATTTGGTGAAGAAGTTTTCGAGAAAGGCCGTGACCAATCGGCCCTTGGAATGCGGAATGAGCTTCCGCTTGTCCATGATCACATATTCGCGGTCGCTCAAGGTCTTCAGCGTCGCTGCATAGGTGGACGGACGGCCGATGCCGAGCTCTTCCATCTTCTTGATCAGCGAGGCTTCCGAATAGCGCGGCGGCGGCTCGGTGAAATGCTGGCTCGCATTGACCTTTTGCTTGGCCAGCGCCTCGCGCGCATTGATCTCGGGCAGACGACCATCCTCGTCGTCACCGTCCTCAGGCGCTTCGCCTTCCTCACGCTGGTCCGTATAGGCGGCGATGAAGCCGTCGAAGCGGATCACGGAGCCGACGGCCCTGAGGCCGGCCTTTTCGCCATTGTTGTCGGCGAGGATTTCGACTGTGGTGCGCTCGATCTCGGCGGATGCCATCTGGCTCGCGATGCCGCGCTTCCAGATCAGGTCGTAAAGCCGCATCTGGTCGCTGTCGAGGAAGCGGCGCAGCTTGTCCGGCGAGCGGTTGAAGTCGGTCGGGCGGATCGCTTCGTGGGCTTCCTGGGCGTTCTTCGCCTTGGTCGAGTAGAAGCGTGCCTTTTCCGGAACGTAGCGCGGGCCGAACTGGTCGGCCACGGCAGAACGGGCAGCCTCGATCGCCTCCGGTGCCATCTGCACGCCGTCGGTACGCATATAGGTGATCAGACCGACGGTCTCGCCGCCGATATCGATGCCTTCGTAAAGCTTCTGCGCGATCTGCATGGTGCGTGAAGCCGAGAAGCCGAGCTTCGAGGACGCTGCCTGCTGCAGGGTCGAGGTGGTGAAGGGCGGGCCGGGATTGCGCTTGACGGGCTTGGCCTCGACGCTTTCCACGCCATAACGGGCGCCTTCAAGCAGGGCCTTGATGCCAGCAGCCTGGTCGCCATTGGTCACCGAGTTGCGCTGCATGCGCTTGCCCTGGTGTGAAACGAGCTTCGCTTCGAAATCGTCGCCGCGTGGCGTCTTCAGGAGTGCGGAGATGTTCCAGTATTCTTCGGCGACGAAGCGTTCGATCTCGTTTTCGCGGTCGCAGACGAGGCGCAGTGCCACCGACTGTACGCGACCGGCGGAGCGGGCACCCGGCAGCTTGCGCCAGAGAACCGGCGAAAGATTGAAGCCGACGAGATAGTCGAGGGCCCGGCGGGCGAGATAGGCGTCGACCAGCGGCGTGTCGATATCACGCGGATTGGCCATGGCATCGAGCACGGCCTTCTTGGTGATGGCGTTGAAGACGACGCGCTTGACCGGCTTGTCGCCGATCACCTTCTTCTTTTTGAGAAGATCGAGCACGTGCCAGGAAATCGCCTCACCTTCGCGATCCGGGTCGGTCGCGAGAAACAGGCCGTCAGAGGACTTCACCGCATCGGCGATATCCTTCATCCGCTTCTGCGAGGCCGCGTCGACCTCCCAGAACATCTCGAAATCCTGGTCCGGGAGAACGGAGCCATCCTTGGCCGGCAGATCGCGCACATGGCCGAACGAGGCGAGCACCTTGTATCCGGAACCCAGATACTTGTTGATCGTCTTGGCCTTGGCCGGGGATTCTACGACTACGACGTTCATTGGACAGATGTACCTTCAACGCATCCGAACCGCAGTACCGCACCACGGTCTTCGGAACACGGTTTTCCGACATGGAGGGGGAAACGCCTGCGGTCAAGAGGCGGGGGTTATTTTCCGGTTTTGGCATGTATGCAACCGATGGGGGATCACAGGTAGATTGCAATCCTAGATAAATGATCTATTGTATTTCACAGGGGATAGCGAGGCCTGGTTGTGGTGGCCTCCGTGAAGACGGACGAGAGCGATGGCACGAGACACAGTCGACATGAACGGTCGCGGAACCCACACGATGGAGAACATCGTCTATCTCCGCCACATGCTCGCCGAGTTGCGGCTGGTTGCCGAAAACGAAGGCGCAGAGATGTTATGTTACCTGATCGAGATGGCCTATGTGGAGGCCGGTGACGTCCTGTCGGGCCGCCGTGCGCTCTCAATCCATCATGCTCAGCGAGACAAATCCACCCGCATGCCGCTCTAGGCGCCCGGCGATGTCGAGCTCCAGCAATACCAGATAGACGGAGGAGGCCGGCAGGCCGGTGTGGCGGATGATGTCGTCGATTTCGACCGGCGTGGGGCCGAGCGACTGGATGATAACGAGACGTTCGTCGTCGTTCGGCGGCGGCGCCATCGGACGGTCACCGGCATCGACGTCTTCGGGCTCGTCAGCCTCGTTCGGCGAAAAGAGATCGACCTCGGAGATCGGCGCCAGCGCCTGCAGCACATCCTGCGGTCGCGTCGTCACCGTCGCACCGTCCTTCAGCAGCCCATTGGTTCCCTCGCAGCGCGGATCAAGCGGTGAACCCGGGACCGCAAAGACCTGTCGCCCGAATTCTCCGGCCAGCCGCGCGGTGATCAGTGACCCCGACCGTGCGGCGGCCTCGATCACCACGACACCCAGCGCCACACCGGCGATCAGCCGGTTGCGCCGGGGAAAATCCCGCGCGCGCGGCTCCCAGCCGAAGGGCATTTCCGAAATCGCCAGCCCCCGGCCGCTGCAGATCTGGTCGAGCAGGTCGATGTTTTCGGGGGGGTAGGGCTGGTCGAGCCCGCCGGCCATGGCGGCGATCGTGCCGGTATCGAGGCTTGCCCGATGGGCCGAGGCGTCGATCCCCCTGGCGAGACCGGAGACGATGGCATAGCCGGCACGGCCGATTTCCCGCGCCATCATGGCGGCAAATTTGGCGCCGCTGATCGACGCATTGCGCGAGCCGACCATGCCGACGGCCGGTAGGTTCGCGACCCCGAGGTCACCCTTTGCCGCAAGGAGAGGAGGGGCAGCATCGATCTGCCGCAGGGCCGGAGGATAGTCCGGCTCGCCGACGCCGATGAAGCGGGCGCCGAAACGGTGGGCGGTTTCAATCTCGCGCTCGGCATCCGCCACGGTGGCGATCCGGATGCTGCGGGTTGAGCCGCCCCGCCTGGAGAGTTCGGGCAGCGCGTCCAGCGCAGCCTCGGCCGAACCGAAATGATTGATCAGGTCCCGGAAGGTTGCGGGGCCGACATTGTCGCTGCGGATCAGCCTCAGCCAGGCGATCCTCTGGCGGTCCGTCAGCGCAATCCCTTTTCGTCTTGCGCCGCCTGACCCCATGGCTCTCCTCTAGCCCTTTTTGCCGATCTTGCTTTCCGTTCCCGCGATCAGCCGCTCGATGTTCTGCTTGTGGCGCCAATAGGTGATGACGGTCATCACGGCCGTGACCAGCGCTGCTTCCTCAACCCCGAGTATCCACAATACAACCGGAATAACAAGTGTGGCGACCAGTGCGGACAACGAAGAGTAGCGAGTGATAAAGGCGACGGAGAGCCAGGCGATGGCGAAGACCAGAACCATCCATGGCGCCACGCCCAGCAGCGTGCCGATATAGGTTGCGACACCCTTGCCGCCCTTGAACCCCAGCCAGACCGGGAAGAGATGGCCGATAAAGGCGGCGAAGCCAGCAAAGAGGCCGGCATTCTCACCGAACACCGCATGCGCGATCAGGGCTGCCGCCGTTGCCTTCAGCGCGTCGAGAAGAAGCGTCGCAGCGGCGAGCTTCTTGTTGCCGGTGCGCAGCACATTGGTCGCACCGATATTGCCCGAGCCGATCGAGCGCAGGTCGCCGAGGCCGGCCATCTTCGTCAGCACGAGGCCGAAGGGGATGGAGCCGAGCAGGTAGCCGAAGGCGAGAACGATGGCGAGATTAGCCCAGCCGAGAGCGGAAAAATCGATCATGGGTGTCCGTGTCCCCTGTTCCTAGAGCATGTGCACGCACTGGCCGGCGACATAGGTCGCGACGGCCCGGCCCGAGAAGCGGGCGTCTTCGAAGGGCGTGTTCTTCGAGCGTGCAAGCAGACCGTCGCGCGAGACAAGCCACGGCTCATCGAGATCGATGAGCGCGATGTCGCCGGGTGCCCCCGGCTTCAGCGTGCCGCCTGGAAGGCCAAAGATCTCCGCCGGCCGCGTCGACATGGCATCGATCAGCCGCATCAGCGGCACTTGGCCGGCATGATGCAGGCGAAGCGCTGCCGACAGCATGGTCTCAAGCCCGATCGCACCATCAGCCGCCTCGCCGAAGGGCAGGCGCTTGGTGTCGACATCCTGCGGATCATGCGAGGAGACGATGATGTCGATCTGCCCCTTGGCCAGCGCATCGACCATTGCCATGCGATCGTCTTCGGAGCGCAGCGGCGGATAGAGCTTGAAGAAGGTCCGGTACTCACCGATGTCGTTTTCGTTGAGGCTCAGGTGATTGATCGAGATGCCGCAGGTGACCTTGGCGCCGCGTTTGCGCGCCACCTCGATCGCCTCGACCGATTCCGGCACCGAGATCTGCGAGGCATGATACTTGGCCCGCGTCAGTGCCGCGATCCTGAGGTCACGCTCCAGCGGGATGATCTCGGTTTCGCGCGGGATACCGCCAAGCCCGAGCCAGCTTGCGAGCAGCCCCTCGTTCATCACGCCGTTGGCGGCGAGATATTTCTCGCGCGTTTCAAGCGCGATGACGGCGTTGAATTCACGCGCATAGGTCATCGCGCGCCGCAGCACTTGGCTGTCGTTCAACCCGTAACGGCCATTGGTGAATGCGACGGCACCGGCCTGCTGCAGGAGACCCATCTCGGTCATCTCGGCGCTGGTCATGCCCTTGGTCAGGGCCGCTGCCGGATAGACATTGACGCTGGCCGTATCGCGCGCCGTCTTCTTGACGAACTCGACCAGGGCAATGTCGTCGATGACCGGATCGGTTTCCGGCATCATGATGAAGGAGGTAATGCCACCGGCGGCTGCCGCGCGGCTGGCAGACGCGATCGTCTCGCGATGTTCATGGCCGGGTTCGCCGACGAAGACACGGGCATCGACAAGACCCGGAATGGCGGTGAGCCCACCGCAATCGCGGATCTCGGCACCTTCCGGCGCGCCCTGGTTCAGCGCGTCGGGATCGGCTGCCAGGATCTTGCCGTCGGCGCCGACGATGATCGTGCCGGTCTCGTCAAGCTTGCGCGAAGGATCG
>JARXAK010000182.1 GCA_029865885.1 Rhizobium sp.
ATCGTGGCGCGGTTCAGCGCGCGCGGCAGGTGATACATTGTCGTTCCCCAGGTTTCTTGAATGAACCAATGGGAGAACTGTAAAAACGCAAATGGTTTTATGTTATCCGTTTTGGGAAGTGCTTGTCCGATTAAGCCGCCACGGCGTATTTTTATCGCTCGACCTCAGTGTTTCGGACGGCAGCTCTCCGAACATGTCACGGTAATCGGCGGCAAAGCGGCTGAGGTGCCAGAACCCCCAGGCTGCCGCAACGTCGCCGATGGAGACCACACGCCCCTCCCGGCGGGCATCGCAAAGTGCCTGGCGCACCCGGTTCAATCGCTCCGCACGGACGAATTCCGTTGCCGACAGACCGACCGAACGGTTGAAGCAGGTTTGCAGATGCCGTCTGCTGATACCGAGATGGGTCGCCACTTCCGCAACCGTTGGCGGTTCGGTGGTATTCTCCATCAGCAAAACGCGCGCGCGATCGATCAGCTGCTTGTTGCTGGTCTCGCGCATCGGCTCGACCTTGTGGGTCGAGGTCAGCGCGGCGACGAGGTGATCGAGAACGAGACTTTCGACCAGCGACAGATCGGGCGAAACCTCTGCCTGTGCAGCGCTGACACATGGCCCGTCCTCAAACAGACAGGTGAACAGCCTGTCCAGGCGCGCACCGCGATCATGCCACAAGGCAATCGACGAACAGCTCCGGATCTGCTCGGCCAGCTGGCCATAACCGCGATCAGCCACCCGGCTGGCCAGCCATTGCCGGTCCACCGCGATGTAAACAAGATCCAGGGCGCGCGGCGTCAGGATCTCGGGCAGCCGTTGCCCGTCCACTATCAGGCTGATCTCCGGGTCGACCTCATGTCCGGAAAGCCAGCCGGTACCCTCGGCATTCACCGCAAGGCTGAAGACCAGCGAGCCGGACCAGCTGAGGCCACGTTTCAGCAGCATCTTGTCAGTCTTCTCCCGAAAAATCTGGATCGGACCGACCTGCAATGCGGAGAGCGAGTACTCGATCCGCCCCGGCGACATCTGCATCAGTTCGAGCCGCCAGCCACTCATGAGGCGCATCGCATCTTCCAGCGAATGGACGGTCGTGCAGCTCAAATGCGAGTTCGCGGATCGGCTGGAGATTCCTGCCTCAATGACCATGACAGCCATCCTCTCGGTGACGAATGAATGGAACAGACTCGTCTTTCGCTGACGCAACCCGGCGCAGGGTCGCCAACCTGCACATCTGGCCACGCTGTGCCGCAACTGTCTAGCCATCAGCTTCATTTTGCGCTGCAGCAGGAAGGAGGGGCTGCCCTGGATCGTGTTTTCGGGCGCCGACCGAAATAAACCGACGCTCTGTTTCATCGCCGCTTCCTGCGGTTGAGCAACGATCCGCCGAGGAAATTCTTCTCGATTATGCAATTCTGATTTCTGGCCAGGAGAAAACTGCAAACGGGCCGCAAGGCTCGGCGCACTCCGCAAATCGAGGGCGGTCGACCCGGCTGATAGCCTGGAGACTGAGGTCCCAGGCCGCAGCCTCCACTCGTCTTGCAGCGGCCCTCAGCCGCAAGGGCCGTCGCCTCAGCAGGCCAGCTCGTTCCGAATGTGCGCCATCATCGAACAGAGCCCTCTTTCACTGGATGTCGAAATCCGGACCTGTTCCCCAAGGCGGCGTCATCAACTCGATCGAACTCGAGCACGCGCAGTCCGATCACCGACCACCCACCAGCATGCGGTAGCGGAACTGGTCGATGACCACGGCCAGAATGAGAAGCGAGCCGAGCAGGACCATCTGCATGTAGGAGCCGATCTGCATCAGGTTCATGCCGTTTTGCACCAGCACGATGAAGAAGGCGCCAAGCACGACGCTTTCAACGCGGCCGATCCCGCCGCGCAGCGACACGCCGGCGATGACACAGGCGGCAATCGATTCAAGCGCGATCGAGCCGCCGAGATTGGTTTCGCCGCTTTCCACGCGTGCCGTCAGCAGGATGCCGGCGACAGAGGCCAGGAAGGCACAGATGAGATAGGCGATGAACAGGGTCTTCTTGGTGTCGATGCCCGACAGATTGGCGGCCTTGATGTTGCCGCCGACGGCATAGATGCGGGCACCGGTGCGGGTCCGGTTCATCAGGATCCACATGGCGGCAATGGCCACAATCGCGATCAGCACCGGAACCGGCACACCGAACAGGCGACCGAAGCCGAAGACATTGCCGAATTCATAAGGCAGATTTCCGATCGGCACCCCGCCGGTCAGGAAGAGGGCAAAGCCCGCCCCGACCGATTGCACGCCAAGCGTCATGATGAAGGGCGACACGCCGAACTGGGCAATGCCGAGACCGTTGAGGGCGCCGAGCGCGAGTGCGGCGAGAAATCCCGCCGACATGCCGAGCAGGATGACCAGCCAGACCATGTCGGGGAACTGCGCTGCGAAATAGACCATGGCAAGGGCGGATACCACTGACGTGAGCGCAATCGCTGTGCCGACTGCGAGATCAAAGCCACCGGTGACCAGAACCAGCATCTGCCCGAGCGAGACCAGCACCAGATAGACGGACTGGCGGGCGACATTGGTGATGTTGTCGAGCGTGAGAAACTGTTTGGAGGTAAGGCTGAAAACAACGAGCGCGGCCAGCAGGAAAAACGGCAACACGCCGAGCTTGACGAAGACCGTCTTGATGACGGCGCCGAATGCCCTGCCCTGAGAGGCCTGTGCTGCGGGTGAAGTATCTACGCTGGTCATGCCCGTTGTCTTTCCTGATCAAAGAAGGCCGCAAGGACCGCCTGTTCCTGTATGCCCTCGCCTTCGAATTCAGCGGCGATGCGGCCATGGCTGAAGACAATGAGGCGATGGGCGAGATGCATGACCTCCGGCAGATCGGAGGAGATGACGACGACCGCCTTTCCGGCCTCGGCGATGGACTTGATGATCCGGTAGAGCGCCGCGCGCGTGCCGACATCGACGCCAACCGTCGGTTCGTCGAAGATATAGATGTCGAAGTCCTGGCCGAAGCTCTTGCCGAACAGGATCTTCTGCTGGTTGCCGCCGGACAGTTTTGCGGTTCCGCGCTCGAGAAAGGCCTCGGTCAGGTCAATCCTTGAGCCGATTTCGCTGGTCTGCCTGTTCATGGCGCGTGTCGACAGGAACCCAAGCCCCGACCGGCTGTCCTTGTGGTCGATGACCGAGAGCGCGATATTGGCGCGGGCACTGGCGCCGAGGACCAGTCCCTCCTCCTTGCGGTCGGAGGGAAGAAAGAACACGCCTTGCTGCATCATGTGGCGGGTGGTGGCGCCCGTGCAATTCACTCCGTTCAGGGTGACCGAACCTGCCTCGACCGGCAGGAGGCCCATCAAGGCGCGGAAACTGCGCGATTTGCCCGATCCGACGAGCCCGGCAACGCCCAGCACTTCGCCACGGCGGATATCGATGTCGACGCCCGCAACACCCCAGGCTCTGAGGCCCCTCACCGTCATGATCGGCTGCGAGTCAGGATTGCGGATGATCTGCGGATAGATCTCTTCCATCCGGCGCCCGGTCATCATCTCGACCAGCCGGGTTTCCGTCAGTTCGTGCCCCGCGATCGTGCCGATCAGCCGTCCATCCCGAAGCACGGTGATGCGGTCGGCGATCGCCTTGAATTCCTGGATCCGGTGCGAAATGTAGACAATGCCAACGCCTGCCGCCTTCGCGTTGCCGATGAATTCGAAGAGTTTTTCCGTCTCGCGCTCCGTCAGGGAGGCGGTCGGTTCATCGAGGATCAGGATCCGCGCATCCTGATGCAGGGCCTTGGCGATCTCGACCATCTGCTGCTCGGCGCGCGACAGGGAGATGACCGACCGGCGAATGTCGATGTCAAAGCCCAGCCGGACAAAGAGCGCCTTCGCTTCACGATTCATCCGGCTGCGATCAACGAGGCCAAAGCGGCGGGGCTCCTGTCCGAGAAAGATGTTCTCGGACACGCTCATGGTCGGGACCAGCGAAAACTCCTGGAACACGGCGCCGATGCCGGCCCGGCGCGCATCTGTCACCGACTGGAAATGCCGTTCCTTGCCATCGATGACCAGCCGGCCTTCGCTTTGGGGTGTGACCCCGGCGAGGATCGAGATGAGCGTCGACTTGCCGGCGCCGTTTTCCCCGAACAGGACATGCACCTCCCCCGATTTCAGATCGAAGTCGACGCCGTCAAGCGCACGCACGCCCGGATAGACCTTGGCGATGCCCGACATTTGCACAAGAGTTTCGGTCACGGTCATCCGCACTGGTTCCTGAACACTCAAAGAAATACCCACGGCGCATTCGCGCGCCGGGGGTTGCCTCGGGGGAGGTATCAGTTGACCGAGAAAACAGGTGCAAAGCCATCCGGCGGCAGGATGTTGGTCTGCGGCACGGTTGCGATGTTGTCGGGATCGACGACGAAGATCTTCGGACCGACATGCTTGACCAGTTCCTTGCCTTCGAGCGCACGAACCGCCTGGTCGATGGCGATACGGCCCTGAATGACCATGGAATCGGCAGGGGCTGCGAGGATGAAGCCGCGCTTGATGCCTTCATAGACGCCGGGCGTCATGTAGAAGGCGAGCAGATCGACCTTGCCCTGCAGGCCACGTTCGCGGATGAGGCCCTGGGCGGCTTCTGCAGTCACCGCAGTGCCGGCGACATAACGGACATCCGGCTCGGCCTGCAGCATGTCTTCGACAAGCTTCAGCTGCACTTCCTTGCCGGTATCACCATATTTCGGCTCCAGCGCCTTGACGGCGGAGCCCTTGATGGCTTCGAGGAAGCCGGTATTGGCAGCCTCGACCCAGCCGGCACCGGCCGGGCCCGGGAACCAGCCGACCTTCACCTCTTCCGAACCCGCCGGGTGCTTCTTGGCGAGATAGGCGCCGGTCTCGTAGCCCATGGTGTAGAAGGAGACGAGCGACTTTGCCGTGAGATCCGGCGAGGACATGCCGTTGATCACGTCGATGACCGGGATGTTCTTCTTCTTGATCTCGCCGACGAGGTTGTTCAATCCGTCAAACGAGATGGCACCGATCACCACGGCCTCAGCGCCACCGGCGACGCAGTCTTCGATCTGGCTGATCTGCTTGTTGAGTTCGGTGTAACCGCCGGCCTCGACGAGGTTCATCTTGACGCCAAGGTCCTTGGCCTGCTCGACGACACCATAGTCAACGCCGAGCCAGTAGGCATCCTTCATATGCGGGAAGGAAACGCAGATGTTCCAGGGCTTTTCGGCCTTTTCCAGCGGCGTGTATTCGACGTCGACGGGCTTGGCATCGGCGGCAAAGGGCGGCTCCATGGCCTGGGCC
>JARXAK010000007.1 GCA_029865885.1 Rhizobium sp.
TTGCGAAGCAGATGATCCTTCGGCACCAGGCTGTCGAGCGTCACCATCTCGAGAGCCGTCTGTTCGGGAGCAGGTTTCTTCAACATGACCCAATGAATCACAAACCCCTGGATGTGACCAGGGGTTTGTCAGCAGTCTGAGACGCCTTCGGCGTCACCTTCCCGGGCACCGGCCATTACTGCATGATCACGGCCGCCGCTTCGGAATTCTTCACCAACCAGCCCGATCCCGGTCAGGGCAACTGGAACTCCAGCACCTGGTTGCAGTTCAACGGCGCCGCAGGCTGGCACAATGTCGACGTGTCGCAGACCGGTCATGCCATGCTGAAGTTCTACAATCAGGACGGCACCGCCGAGCGTTTCGTCTTCGAGGCCCATTGCCACAACCTCGAACCGGGCGAAGTTGTCACCATGGGCGTGCCGGGGATCACCGGGAAAGTCGAGGGCAAGATCACCCGCAAGCATCAGGTCTTCAGGATCGAGGTCGAGGCGCCCGGAAACTACAGCGGGGAGCTTGAAGTCGAGTTCGGCAAGCTGTCGCCGGTCGCCTCCGTCACCTTCCAGAAGTATTGGGTTGTGTCGAAGGGACATGAGAACCACAGGCAGGCAGCCTTGATCCGGGGCGACTTGCGCGCCGCCATCAATGGTGAGCCGGTTCTGATGCCGATGGGTGACTATACCTTCGTCGGGGCATGAGCCTCGGCACCTCCGTCATCCGCCTATGCGGTTCCGGCTAAACTTCATCAGGCAAAACGCCGGCTCGCCGCCACGCAGAGAACCACAAGCAGGGCTGTTGCCAACATGGGAAGGCTCACCTTCTCATGCAGCAGCCCTGCAGCCAAAACGAAGCCGAGAAACGGCTGCAGCAGCTGCAACTGCCCGACCGAAGCAATGCCGCCGAGCGCCAGGCCGCGATACCAGAAGATGAAGCCGATCATCATGCTGAACAGCGAAACGTAAGCCAAAGCCAACCAGCCGGATGTCGAGACCGCGCCAAGATCCTCCGGCACGGTCCAGAGCGCAAGCGGCAGCATTGTTGGTAGCGACAAAACCAGCGCCCAGCTGATCACCTGCCAGCCGCCCAGCCGACGCGATAGGCGCGCGCCTTCAGCGTAACCCAGGCCACAGGCGATCACTGCGGCGATCATCAGCACGGCACCTTGCACCGCCATGTCCGCCGTCGTCGACAGCGCAAAGCCTGCAACGAGTGCAGCTCCTGTTACGGAGAACATCCAGAACACCGCCGAGGGACGTTCGCCGGCCCGCAACACGCCAAACAGCGCCGTGCAGAGCGGCAGCAGACCGATGAAGACGATCGACTGGGCCGAATTGATGCTCTGCAGCGCCAAAGCCGTCAGCAGCGGAAAGCCGACCACGACACCGAGGGCTACGACCGCCAGCGGCAGCAGATCGCTGCGCAGGGGGCGCTTCTCGCGCAGGGCGATGAGAAGGACTGCACCCAGCCCCGCTGCGATCACGGCGCGTGCCGAGGTCAGAAACAGCGGGGCAAAATCGGCCAGGCCCACCCGCGTTGCCGGCAGCGAGCCGCTGAAGATCAGCACGCCGATGAAACCGCTGGCCCAGGCCTTCCAAGAGGTCGTCATTCTTATCTCCTTTTTTCCGCCCTCCCCTATCGCGCGAAGGGGCTGGCGCATCCAGAGACGCAGCGATACAATCTTGCCAAACTGTATTGATGACAAAGGCCATACAGATGAACGAGCGCGTTCAACCACCGGAGCTGCCGGCCTCGCGGACGGCGCAGGTCATGGCCGATATTCGCGGGCGCATCGGCTCGGGCCAGCTTGGCCCCAACGACCGGCTTCCCTCGATCCGGCGTCTCGCCGTCGAGCTTTCGGTGTCGCCCTCCACCGTCGTCGAGGCCTATGACCGGCTGGCGGCGGAAGGCCTGATCCGCCCCCGCCCCGGTTCCGGCTTCTTCGTCACCGAGGCCGGTCGCACGCCTGCACCACTCGTCCGGCTGGAGCCGCCGCGTGCGATGGAGGTCGATCCCTTCTGGGTGGCGCGCCAGGCGCTGGACGCCGACCCCGGCACGTCCAAGCCCGGTTGTGGCTGGCTGCCGCCGGACTGGATGCCGACCGCCCTCCTGCATGCCGGCATGCGCACCGTGCTGCGTCAGGCGACCAGCCTCACCACCGATTACGGCCCCTCTCGCGGCAGCGCTGGCCTACGGCGTTTCGTCGAAACGCGGCTGCGTCAGCAGTCGATGACGCTGTCCGAGGACCAGGTGCTGCTTACAGGCTCGGCAACCCAGGCGCTCGATCTCGTCTGCCGGCTGCATTTGCGCCCCGGCGACCGCGTCATTGTCGACGATCCCTGCTACTTCAACTTCCAGACGCTGCTGCGGGCCCATCAGGCGATCGTGATCCCCGTGCCCTACACGGAAACCGGCCCCGACATCGCCGCCTTCGAGGCCGCCGTCATCCGCGAGGCACCGCGCCTCTATCTCACCAATTCCGGCCTCCACAATCCGACCGGCGCAACGCTCTCGCCGCAGATTGCCTTCCAGCTGCTCGGCATCATCACGCGTGCGGATATGCTGGTTGTCGAGGACGACATCTTTTCGGATTTCGAGCCGGAACCGGCGATCACGCTCGCCACGCTCGACGGGCTCTCCCGGGTCATCCGCATCGGCAGCTTTTCCAAGACCATCTCGGCTTCACTGCGCACCGGCTTCATTGCCGCCGATCCCGAGCGCATCCGGCTCTTGACCGACCTGCAGGTCGCGACCCAGTTCGGCGGCCCGAGCCAGGTAGCGACCGAGACGATCCAAGGTGTGCTCGCAAGCGGTGGCTATCGCAGACACCTCGAGCAGGTGCACCGACGTCTCGACACCGAACGGCGCGCGACAGCAAGCCGCCTCGGCGACCTCGGCATCGCGCCGGTCCTCACGCCACGCGGCGGCCCCTATCTCTGGTGTCGTATGCCTGACGGTATCAGTTCCACCGCGCTCGCGCAGGCAGCCCTGCCCCAGGGCGTGGTGCTGGCGCCCGGCAATGTCTTCAGCCCCTCGCTCTCTGCCGACGGCTTCATGCGCTTCAACGTGGCGCATATGGGCGATATCAGACCCTTCCGGGTTCTGGAGCGGGCACTGAAGGCGATGGGATAATCAGCCGCTCACCGCCCGGCGATAGGCCGACGGCGTCGTGCCGGTGACGGCCTTGAACATCCGGGTCAGATGGCTCTGGCTGCTGAAACCGCAGGCCGAGGCGATCTGGGCAATCGGGTCAGTGCCATCAAGCATGCGCCGCGCGCGGTCGATCCGGCGGTTGAGGATGAAGTCATGCGGGGAGACGCCGCAGCTTAGCCGAAACATCCGCTGCAGATGGAATTCGCTCAAATCCGCCAGCCTCGCCAGATCCTTCAGCGTGATCGTCTGATCAAGGCTCGCCTCGATATGCTCCACCAGCCGGCGCCGCAGGACGGGTGCCAGGCCGCCGCGCAGCACCGGACGCCGCTCGCCGCCATATCGCGGGTCGGCAAACAACTGCTCGACCGCAGAGACGATCGCCTGTTCGGCGAGCAGCCGGTTGCCGCTCTGCGTCGCCATGGCGAGCCGAACAAGCGCCTCCGCCAATCGCGGCGCCTCATCGAAGGTTGCTTCCGGCAGAAGCATCAGCCGGGCATCGCGGTCGAAGGTCTCGGAAAAGAGCCGGCGCAACTCTTCGTCGGCGACGTAGAGATGCACGAATTCGAAGTTGTCGGTGATCTCCCATTCGGACGATGCCCCCTGCGGCATGATGCAGAGCGCGCCCGGCCAGCCGGCGATGCTGCCGGCATCGAGCCGCCGTGTGCCGTCGCCGCCGCGCAGATAACAGCTGAAGGTGTGGCCGTCGGTCCGTTCATAGCGCATCCGGTCATGGCTGTTGCGCCAGATCGCGCTTGCCCGGCCCTCGCCGAGGTCAAGCGTTTCCCCACGCTCGGCACGGGACGAGGCGGACAGGGAGCCGAAAACGGTGGCGGTGTGCAGCATGGAGTACCTTCAAGAAATCGCTTCGCATTCTAGCGTGGTTCCCGCGCTGCGCCATCACCAATCGGACCAGCGGGGCCGCCTTAGCGAAGAACACCGCAAGATCGTGCAAGAACATGGGTCATCTCAGGCGTTACCTGCCTTTCGAAAGCGAGGCGCATCCCATGACCAATCTTCTTCTCTTCTCGTCAACCGTGCTGATCTGGGGCACGACCTGGATCGCGATCGCCCTGCAGATCGGGCCGGTGCCCGTGCTGGTCTCGGTCTTCTATCGCTTCGCGCTTGCAGCGCTCGTGCTCGTCGGCGTGCTGGCGCTCACAGGGCGCCTGAAGGTGCCGACGCTGAAGCAGCAGCCCTTTATCCTTGTCCAGGCGCTGTCGCTCTTCTGCTGCAACTTCCTCTGCTTCTACCACGCGGCGAGCTACGTGCCCTCGGGGCTCATCTCCGTCGTCTTCTCGCTCGCCACCGTTTACAACGCCGTCAATGCCCGGATCTTCTTCGGCGATCAGATCAAGCCGCGCACACTGGTCGCAGCCGGCTTCGGCGCCACCGGGCTTGCCCTTCTCTTCGGGCCTGACATTTTCATCGCCGTCAATCCGGACAGCTGGAAGGGCATCGGCCTTTCGGCGCTCGGTACGCTGTTCTTTTCCTTCGGCAACATGGCGTCCCGCCGCAACAGCGCTGAAGGCATTGCGCCTGTGACTGCCAATGCCTGGGGCATGAGCTATGGCTCGGCAGCACTTCTTGCCCTGATCGGCATTACCGGCACCCCCATCGTGCTGCCGCCGGACCAGACCTATCTCGCCGCCCTCGTCTATCTCTCCGTTATCGGCTCCGTCGTCGGCTTCACCACCTATCTGATGCTGGTCTCGCGCATCGGCTCGCAGAAGGCCGCCTATGCCACGGTGCTCTTCCCGGTCGTCGCGCTGACGCTGTCGAGCCTCTACGAGGACTATCACTTCACGCCGCTCGCGATGGTGGGCCTCGCACTGACGCTCGCCGGCAATGCCGTGATGTTTGCGCGGCTGCCGCGCCGACAGCCGGTCACTGCCGTCGAGCCGGCGGAACTCAAGGCCTGATCGCATATCCGGCACCTGCGACGGATGGAGCGGACGATTTCCCGCGTCAGCGAAGTGTTTCTGCGCTATGAGAAGCGTCAAACTCTGATCCCAACGCTGAAAGTGCCCATGGCTCTCCGTCCCGCACCAGGCTTCCGCCCTTGACCGGCCTCAACGATACCGCAGCCCTCGCGCGGCTCGGCTTCGGCGCCTTCTTCACCGAGCAGGTGACGGCTGATGAGGCCAATCTCCTGGTGCGCCGCATCTCCTCGGTGCATCGCGACCGTCTGGAGGCGATCGATGCCACCGGTTCCGTTGCGATCGAGCTTCAGCCCAACAGCAATACCGCCGATTTTGCCGTGGGTGACTGGGTTCTCGCCGAGCGCTACACAGACCTCCTGGTGCGCCGCCTGGATCGCCAGACCGTGCTGCAGCGCCGCACCGAAGGCGCCTTCGGCCAGCAGCTCGCCGCCGCCAATGTCGACACGCTGTTCATCGTCACCTCCTGCAACGCCGATTTTAACGCTGCCCGGCTGGAACGTTATCTGGTGATGGCCAATGAGGCGGGCACGCGGCCCGTCATAGTGCTCACCAAGGCCGATACGGTCGACAATGCCTCCATCTACGCGGATGAGGCCCAAGGCCTGCAGCGCGATCTGCCCGTCGTCATCGTCAACGCCCGCTCTCCGGATGCCGTCGATCCCCTGATGCCCTGGTGTGGCCCAGGCCAGACGGTGGCGCTGGTCGGATCG
>JARXAK010000092.1 GCA_029865885.1 Rhizobium sp.
CATGTCACCTTCCTCCCGCAAGGTGAGCTCCCTGCCCTTACGGAATCCGGCTTTCTGCATCGGACCGACCAGCAGTTCCACTTCATCAACCGTGGCTACGCCAATCATGAGGCCTTTCTCGCCGAGCTCTCCTCGTCGAAACGCAAGAACCTGCGCAAGGAACGCCGTGCGGCACTCGAAAACGGGCTGAGCGTGGACTGGCTGACGGGCAGCGATCTGACGGAAGAGATCTGGGATCAGTTTTTCCGCTTCTACATCGACACCGGAAGCCGCAAATGGGGCCGGCCCTATCTCACCCGTTCGTTCTATTCGCTGGTCGGCGAGCGCATGCCGGATGACATTCTCCTCGTGATGGCAAAGCGCAACGGTCGCTATGTCGCCGGCGCCATCAACTTCATCGGTGCGGACGCGCTTTATGGCCGACACTGGGGCTGCATCGAGGATCATCCCTTCCTGCATTTCGAGGTCTGCTATCATCAGGCGATCGACTTCGCGCTGGAGAAGGGCCTCGCCCGGGTTGAGGCAGGGGCGCAAGGGGAGCACAAGCTCGCACGCGGCTACGAGCCCGTGATCACCCATTCGGCGCATTTCCTGACCCATCCCGGCCTTCGCCGCGCGGTCGCCGACTATCTCGAGCATGAGCGCCGCGAGGTGGCCCAGATGGGTGAACTTCTCGGGGAGCACACCCCTTTCCGCAAAGGCGAGCGCCAGCCGCGCGAGGGCGAGGAATTCGACGGTTGAGAGACGGACCTGTGGCCTTGATGCGAGACGTAGCTTGCCGTTAAGTGGCCGCAACACTCGAGGAGATATCCATGACCGCCTATGATCCCGATAACATCTTCGCCAAGATCCTCGCCGGCACGATCCCGTCGGTGAAGCTCTATGAGGACGAAGACACGCTCGCCTTCATGGACGTCATGCCGCAAGCGCCGGGCCATCTGCTGGTGATCCCGAAGACCGGCTCACGCAATCTGCTCGACGCCGACCCTGCAGTTTTGGCTAAACTGATGCCAATCGTGCAGAAGCTGGCCAATGCCGCCCGGGATGCCTTCGATGCCGACGGCGTCTATATCGCGCAGTTCAACGAGCCGGCCGCCGGCCAGACCGTCTTCCACCTGCATTTCCACGTCATCCCGCGTCACGAGGGCGTGCCGCTCAAGCCGCATGCCGGCGGCATGGCCGATGTCGAGATGCTGAAGGCGCAGGCGGAGAAGATCAAGGCGGCGCTCTGAGACGAGCGCGCTGCGGCAAGCCGCTGGCCTGTGTCAGGCGACGAAACCGCCGACGACCAGCAGGGCGGCAGTGCCGACGAGGGCGAGGATGATGATCGGAAACGAACGCATCGATCTCCGGGAACCGGTGCGAGAAGACCTCTTGCGCAGGTCATCCGGCAGGACCTTGAACCTCGGGGGATCGCCATGTTTCAGACGGCGGAAGCGTACTACCTTTGACATTTCGCTTTCCTTGTGTTGATCGGTGCACCCGATCTGGGAAGCGAATTGTGGCAAATCCAGTGAAGACACGCGCCTGTGATTGCGCGCGATCTCAGAGCCAGAGCAGACCGGCGCCGAGGATCGCCAGCGGAACCACGACCCCGACAATGACGCGCTGGCCCGACAACAGGAAGGCCGCAAAGCCCAGACCGGCTGCGGCAAGCCGGAGCCAGAGCGGCGAGCTTTCGAGTGTTCCGGTCGGGAAGACGACGAGCTTCGCGGTCACCGCCATCACCAGTGCAGTCGCCACCGCCCTCACCCAGTTCAGCGCCTCGGATCCTTCCTGAAGCCGGTTGCCGGCGATCACCCCCATCCAGCGCCAGAAGTCCGTGGCGAGCCATCCGGCAACAATGATCACGATATAGGGCCAGTATTCCTGCATCACATCACCTCCTCGGATTGCGCCGACGGCTCGGTGACGGACATGTCCTTGGCAGCGCCGCCCTTCCGGATCACGTAACGGTCGAAGAGATAGGCGAGCGTTCCCCCGCCCAGACCTGCGATCAGAATGTCGAAACCGGGGACGAACACGGCGAGCAAAGGCCCGGAGATCACACCGACCACAAAGGCGACCTTGACCACGGACTGGCGGCCCGTCGCCCAGATCGAGGCAATGAAATAGACAGGTGTCAGGAAGAACAGGAGGGCGGCGACGACAGGCGGGAAGGCTGCGACCAGACCATAGCAGACGCCGACCAGAATGGTGTTGACCGTCACCAGGGTGATGCCGAAGCCGGCGAAATAGGCGACACGCGCCTCTCGCGGGACGTCCTTGAAGCTTCCCATCGCAAAGACCCAGGCGGTGATTGCAACGAAATGCGAAAGCAGCAGCAGCAGCCAGGTGGGCGTGCGTTCCGTGCGCATCTCCGGCACCAGCGATGCCACCATCGGCATCATCCGGATCGAGGACAGGGAGACCGCAAGGAAAATGCCGAGAAGATTGGCGCCGCTGGTCATCGAGCCAATCAGGATCATCTTGGCCGGCAAGGCCCAGACGGAAGCCGTCATGAACATGGCTTCTGCGCGACTGACGCCCGATTCGAGCGCAAAGGCGGAGAAGCCGACGAAGGAGATCATCAGGATAATCGCAGGCAGGCTGAAGAGGCCACGCATGCCGGTGAAAAACCACCGCAATTGGGAGATATCGCTAGAAACAGAAGACATCTGAAATTCCGGATCGTCAAAAAGAAAGTGCCGGGCTCAACGCCCGGCACGGATGTCTTTCAAGCGCTTCGCTTACTTCTTCTTCGGCACCTTCGGCACGGCAGACCGCTTCACAGGCTTCGGCGCTTCGTCGATCACCGCCACATCGCCTTCGTCTACAATCGCGGCAGCCTTGGGCGACGGCTTGCGCTTCGCCTTGGCCGGCTTTGCGGAGACGACCTCGACCTCCGGCTTTGGCTTGACGGGTGCCACTTCCGAGAGAGCCTCCAGATCGAGCACCTCGGCGCCGGTCTCGTCGGTCTTCGTTCCGACCTTGACCACACCACCCTTCTTCAGCTTGCCGAAGAGGATTTCGTTGGCGAGCGGCTTCTTGATGTGCTCCTGGATGACGCGGGACAGAGGACGGGCGCCCATCTTCTCGTCGTAGCCGTTCTTCGCCAGCCAGGCGATCGCAGGCTCCGACAGGTCGAAGGTGACGTTGCGTTCCGAAAGCTGGGCTTCCAGCTGCATGACGAATTTCTGCACGACCTGATGGATGACTTCCGTCGGCAGCGGCGCGAACGGGATCGTCGCGTCGAGACGGTTGCGGAATTCCGGCGTGAACAGGCGGTTCAGCGCCTCCTCGTCTTCGCCGGTGCGCTTCGACGAACCGAAGCCGATCGCCGACTTCGCCATTTCCGATGCGCCCGCATTGGTCGTCATGATCAGGATGACGTTGCGGAAGTCGATCTTCTTGCCGTTGTGGTCCGTCAGCTGGCCATGGTCCATGACCTGCAGCAGGATGTTGTAGATGTCCGGATGCGCCTTTTCGATTTCATCAAGCAGCACAACGCAGTGCGGGTGCTGGTCGACGCCATCGGTCAAGAGACCGCCCTGGTCGAAGCCGACATAGCCGGGAGGTGCCCCGAGCAGACGCGATACCGTGTGCCGCTCCATATATTCCGACATGTCGAAGCGCAGGAGTTCGACGCCGAGCGACGAGGCCAGCTGCTTGGCGACTTCCGTCTTGCCCACACCGGTCGGGCCGGAAAAGACATAGCAACCGATCGGCTTGTTCGGTTCGCGAAGGCCAGCGCGGGCGAGCTTGATCGAGGTCGAAAGCGCCTCGATCGCCTTGTCCTGGCCGTAGACGACCGAGCGCAGTTCCTTTTCGAGATTGGCGAGCACCATCTCGTCGTCCTTGGACACCGTCTTCGGGGGAATGCGGGCCATGGTGGCGATGGTTGCTTCAATCTCCTTCTCGGTGATCAGCTTGCGGCGGCGCGAGGCCGGCAGCAGCATCTGGGCCGCGCCGGTCTCGTCGATCACATCGATCGCCTTGTCGGGCAGCTTGCGATCGGAGATGTAGCGGGCCGACAGCTCGACCGCCGACTTGATCGCCTCGTTGGTGTAACGGAGCTTGTGATAGTCCTCGAAATAGGGCTTCAGGCCCTTCATGATCTCGATGGCATCATCGATGGACGGCTCGTTGACGTCGATCTTCTGGAAGCGACGGACGAGTGCCCGGTCCTTCTCGAAGAACTGGCGATATTCCTTATAGGTGGTCGAGCCGATGCAACGGATCGCCCCCGACGAAAGCGCCGGCTTCAAGAGGTTCGAGGCATCCATGGCGCCGCCGGAGGTGGCACCGGCGCCGATCACGGTGTGGATCTCGTCAATGAAGAGCACGGCGCCCGGATAGTCCTCAAGCTCCTTGACGACCTGCTTCAGGCGTTCCTCAAAGTCACCGCGATAGCGGGTGCCAGCGAGAAGCGTGCCCATGTCCAGCGAGAAGATCGTGGCATCGGCCAGCGCTTCCGGGACCTTGCCCTCGACGATGCGTTTGGCGAGACCTTCGGCAATCGCGGTCTTGCCGACGCCGGGATCACCGACATAAAGCGGATTGTTCTTCGAACGACGGCACAGGACCTGGATCGTGCGGTTGACCTCGTCGTGGCGGCCGATCAGCGGATCGATCCGGCCGGTCTTTGCCTTTTCATTCAGGTTGACGCAATAGGCCTTCAGGGCTTCCTGCTTGCCCTTCGCAGAGGCTTCATCGGGCTCGCGGCCCGGCTTTGCCTCGGGCTCGCCCTCGTCCGAACCGCGCGGGCTGCGAACCTGCGAGGAGCCCGGCCGCTTGCCGATGCCGTGCGAGATGTAGTTGACCGCGTCGTAGCGGGTCATTTCCTGCTCCTGCAGGAAGTAGGCGGCGTTGCTTTCGCGCTCGGCGAAGATGGCGACGAGCACGTTGGCGCCGGTCACTTCCTCTCGACCGGACGACTGCACATGAATGACCGCACGCTGAATGACGCGCTGGAAGCTGGACGTGGGTTTCGAATCCTCGTCGTAACCGGTGATCAGGTTGGCGAGGTCATTGTCCACGAAGTCGCCCACGGTCTTGCGCAGGGCGTCGAGGTTGACGTTGCAGGCCCCCATGACGGCGGCGGCATCGGCGTCGTCGATCAGAGCGAGCAGCAGGTGCTCCAGCGTCGCATATTCATGGTGACGCTCGTTGGCGTAGGTCAGGGCCTGATGCAGCGCTTTTTCGAGGCTGGGTGAAAATGTTGGCACGTCTGATCCTCACTTCTTTTCCATGACGCATTGAAGCGGATGTTCATGTTGCCTGGCGAAATCCATCACCTGTGAGACTTTGGTTTCGGCGACTTCGTAGGTAAAGACCCCGCATTCTCCCACACCGTGATTGTGGACATGCAGCATGATGCGGGTGGCGGCTTCCCTGTCCTTTTGGAAGAAGCGCTCCAGAATGTGGATCACGAATTCCATCGGGGTGTAGTCGTCGTTCAGAAGCAGGACGCGATACAGATTCGGCTTCTTCGTCTTCGGCTTGGTGCGGGTGATCACCGAGGTGCCGCGATTGGCGTTGTCCCCGTCACCCTGGCTCTGCATGAAGACCGGCTTGGCAGTCATTTCAGTTCATTCTCCGTTGTCCGGCCGGTTTGCCGTTACACATCGGTGCGGACGAACACTCAGCACAGTAAGGTAGTTCATTATGCGGTGATTTTAAGCCCCCCGGACTGCCATGACGACAATTTGTCACGAAGTCTGGAAAAGCGAGGAAATTGAACGGATAGGTTATACCAGCAGCCACAAATGACAAGACCGGCCGCGCAGGGCGCGACCGGTCTTGCATGTTACGCGCAAGCTTGGATCAGGCAGCCGCAGACATCGGCGTCATGACCTTGGCAACAGTCGCCTCGTAAGGCTTGTAGGCCATCTTGGCGAGATCGGCATACATTTCGCCCATCTTCGTCGCTTCCGCAACGAAGCCCTCATAGGAGGACTTCATGAAGGACGTCTGGAGCTCGAAGGCTGCCTCGACACTCTTCACCGATGTCATGGCTTCCATGAAGGAAGCGAGATCCTGGAACGACTTCTTGGAGTAGTCGGTGGCCTCGGTGGCGATGGCCTGGAAGCCCTTGGTCACCTCAGAATAGTTCTTCAGCATGGTGTCCATGGCTTCTTTACTCTTCTTGCTGGCGTCATCGATGTTGAACATGCGAGCATCCTCCTGTGTTCGGCATATCAGAGGCTCCGAACATAGCAGTCGCACAAAAATGGTCAAGGGAATTTGTGCGGCGCACAACAATCGTCAATTGTAAGCCGGATAAGAAAATGGGGCCGCACCATCAGGCACAGCCCCATCTTCATGATCATCGCATGGCTTCGCCTGCCGCCCGAAGGGCGACACGGAGGACCATCAAATCAAAGGTCCACGTCGAGGATCGCCATGGAGAAATTGTAGGAGAGATCGCCATCTTCCTCGTCCTTGAAGACGACGCCGAGGAACTCGTCACCTACGTAAACTTCAGCGGAATCGTCCTTGCGCGGACGAGCCTTCACGCTCATCGTCGGGTTGAAGGTGCGCTTGAAATAGGCGTCGAGTTTCTTCAGTTCTTCGGGCTTCACACTGCGTCTCCGTGGACTGTTTCTTGGGTGCGCGCTTGTCGCACGGGCATTCCGGACCTGTAAAGACGCGAAGTTAAGTTTGCCCAAGAAGCCGGGCAAACTTTGGCGCTGACCTTTTCCGTGCCGTCAGTCGTCCGACGCGATCATCTGGTCCATCGAGCGGCTCGGTTCGGCACAACCGGCCTCCCCGACAACCCGGGCCGGAACGCCGGCCACCGTCGTGCAGCGTGGCACGGGCTTCAAGACGACAGACCCGGCTGCGATGCGCGAGCAGCTGCCGACCTCGATATTGCCGAGCACCTTGGCCCCTGCCCCGATCAGAACGCCGTCACCGATTTTCGGGTGCCGGTCGGCACCTTCCTTACCTGTGCCGCCAAGGGTGACGCCGTGCAGGATCGAGACATTGTCGCCAATGCGGGCCGTCTCGCCGACGACGAGACCCGTGGCGTGATCGAGGAAGATGCCCTTGCCGATGCGTGCGGCCGGATTGATGTCTGTCTGGAACATGTTCGACGACCGGCTCTGAAGATACAGCGCAAAGTCGCGGCGGCCATTGTTCCAGAGCCAATGCGCCAGCCGGTGGGTCTGGATGGCGTGGAAGCCCTTGAAATAGAGCACCGGCTCAATGAAACGCGTGCAGGCCGGGTCACGGTCGTAAACGGCCTGGATGTCGACGCGAAGAATACCCGCCCATTCGGGCCAATCCGCCATCATCGCCTCGAAAGCCTGGCGCAGCACGATCGCCGGCACATCCGAATGGTCGAGCCGTTCGCAGATCCGGTAGATCACACAATCCTCCAGCGAGCGGTGGCTGAGCACCGTCGAGTGGAAGAAGGCCGCCAGCATCGGATCGCGATCTGCCGCCAGGCGGGCTTCGTGCCGCAGGCTGTCCCAGATCGGGTCCATGGACTTGACAGTCTCGGTCTTGAGGACGTCGTTGTGTGCGACCATTGCCGGTCTCCTCATTCGTCGTTTAGACGCATTATATAGTCGAAGACCTGATGAACTCAAATGGGGGCCGCATGAAACAGTCGAACAGCTTTGCCAAAGGCTTTATCAAGGCTTTCTGCGAAGCCGGAACAGGGCTGTTGGTGCTTGACAATCCACAGCGGAAGAACGCTGTGACGGCCGCCATGTGGCGGGCCATACCCGACGCCATCCATTGGCTGCATGTCGACGCCGGGGCACGCGTCATCGTGCTTGCAGGTGGCGGGACCGTCGATTTCAGCGCAGGAGCAGATATTTCGGAATTTACCGAATTAAGGAAAGATGCAGCGACTGCCCGTGTCTACGAGGCCTCGAACAGTCGTGCCTTTGCCGCCATTCGCGAGGCTCCGGTTCCGGTCATCGCATCGATCCGTGGCATCTGCTATGGCGGCGGCTTCGGACTGGCTGCCGCCTCTGATATCAGGCTCGCCGCATCGGACGCGGCCTTCGCTGTGCCTGCCGCCAGGCTCGGTCTCGCCTACCCCGCCGATGCGGTGCAGGATTTCGTCCGCGGGCTCGGCAGCCAGATGGCGCGGCGCGCCCTGTTCACCGGGGCGGCAATGAAGGCGTCGGAACTCCTCGGCTGCGGCTTTCTGTCGGAGATGACGGAGCCGGATCAGCTGGAGCAGAGAGTGCAGATCCTGGCCGACACGATCGCCGCCAATGCACCCCTATCGCTGCGGGCATCGAAGCTCGCCCTGCGTGCTGTCGAGCAGGCAGACGACGACCTCTTGCGCGAGGCGGAGATCATCGGCGCCTCGACGTTCGAGAGCGAGGACTATCGCGAGGGCCGGGCAGCCTTTGCCGAGCGGCGGCGCCCGGTCTTCACCGGACGCTGAGGCTCATCTGCTTGCGAGCGTGTCGTAAAAATCCAGCGCCGCCTTCTTGAACACCCGATCACCGACGGCCAGCATATGGTCGCGGTTCGGGATATCGAGCGCCACAGCCCGCGGCATCAATTCGGCCAGTTCATGCGGCGAACCGGCAATATCGTCCTTCGTGCCGACACCGATCAGTGCCGGAATGTCGACCTTGGCGATGTCCTCACGACGCACCAGATCGCGAGACGTGCGGATACAGGCGGCGAGCGCCAGCCTGTCCGACTTCGTCTGATCGGCAAAGGCGCGGAACATCCGGCCTCGCTCGTGGGTGACGTCGTCCAGCGACGGGGCGAGCAACGCATCGGCGATCGGATCCCAGTCGCCCACGCCGTCGCACATGCCGATCCCCAGGCCTCCGAAGACGAGCGAGCGGACACGGTCCGGGTGCTCGATGGCGAGAAAGGCGGAGATGCGCGCGCCCATGGAATATCCCATGACATGGGCGTCGGCGATGCCGAGATGGGTGAGAAGCGCTGCCGCATCGCCGGCCATCGCGCTCGGGTGATAGGCTTCCGGGTCATGCGGCTTGGCGCTTGCCCCATGGCCGCGATTGTCGATCGCGATCACCCGGTAACCGGCATCGCCCAGTGTCCGCAGCCATCCGGGATAAACCCAGTTGACGCTGGCGGACGAGGCGAATCCGTGGATCAGAAGGACAGGATCTCCCGCCGGGTCACCATCATCGAAATAGGCGAATTCAAGCCCTTCGTTGCGGAAGCTGGAAAACGTCGGCGCGTCTAGATTCATCGATAGATCCTTGTGAGCACAGGCGGGCAACCATAGCCATCGGCACAGTGACATCAATTGCCGCAGGCCGATTTTCTGTGACTTTTGCCGTGCCCCGGCACTACACTTTTGCAAAGGACGGCGCTAATGTCCGCGCCAACTAGCAAAGCAGTCTTGGAGCGCATCATGGCCGGCCACACCATTCCCCATTTCCAGAACGACGGCGGTCACCGGGTGATCGAAGTCGGCGTGAAGGAATTCATGTGCACCGGCGCCTCCGTTCCCTTCGACCATCCGCATATCTTCATCGACATGGGACACGACAACGAAAAAGTCTGTTCCTATTGCTCGACGCTCTACCGCTACAATCCGAGCCTGAAGGCCGAACAGACCAACCCGCCGGGCTGCGTCTTCCATATCAAGGCGGCGTGACCGCGGCGTCACGATCGGCACTCCTCAATGTCCATCAAGCACGCCGCCATCGTCGGAGCCGGGGTGGCGGGGCTGACTGCTGCCCTTTCGCTCGCCCGTAAAGGCATTTCCTCCGACATCATCGAACAGGCGCCGCAACTGGCCGAAGTGGGCGCGGGCCTACAGCTTTCCCCAAATGCCACGCGGGTGCTCGACCAGCTGGGTGTGCTGCCCGACCTGGAACGTCACTGGTTCGAGCCGCGCTCGATCGGGCTTGTCTCCGGCACGGATCTCAGGCCTCTTGCCGAGGTTCCCGCCGGCGAATTTGCACGGAAACGCTGGGAACATCCCTATGGCGTGCTGCACCGGTCGACATTACAGCAATCTCTGCTGCGCGCAGTGCTCAGCCAACCGCTCTGCCGGCTGCATCTCGGCCTTCGGGTGCAAGGGATCGGAGCTGATGCGCTGTCCCAGATCACATCCCAAAAGCCCGATCTCGTGGTCGGGGCAGACGGGGTCTGGTCAGTCGCGCGTGATGCGGTCGCGGGTAGCCCGACCGTCAGCTTCTCCGGCAACATCGCCTGGCGCTTTACCATCAGCCAGGCCAGCGCCCCCAGCTTCCTGTCTCGTACAGGTGTCACGGCCTATCTCGGCGCCAGGGCGCACCTCGTCAGCTACCCGCTCAAGGAGATCGACGGCTTCAATCTCGTGGCGATTGCTGCCGGCACCAAGAGCGATGAGAGCTGGTCGATCGACGCCGATGCTGCGCGGCGCGCCATGCTGCTTGAACAGTTTTCCGGCTGGCACCGCGACATCAGGACCATTCTGGCCGGTGCGGACATGCCGACTTTCTGGCCGCTTTATGAGGCCTCCGCCGGCAATTGGCACAATGGACGGGATACGGTGCTGATCGGCGACGCCGCGCATGCGATGATGCCGTTTTCCGCTCAGGGTGCGGCGATGGCGATCGAGGATGCGTTCTCGCTCGCCGCTCATGTCGCACGGACACCCTTGCCCTCTGCGCTTGCCTCGTTTACGGCAGAACGCAAGGCACGCGCCGCCCGCGTCAAGGCACGCGGCGAGTTCAACCGCTTTGCCTATCATGCCCGCGGCCCCTTCCGGATCGGGCGCGACATCGTGCTGTCGCTGCGGCCGCCTGAAAAGCTCGCCGCCGATCTCGACTGGCTCTACGGCCATCGGATCGGCGACTGAGCAGATTGATCGTCAAACAGCCGCTGCCGCTGCAAATCCGCGTTCGAGATCGGCCTGGATGTCCTCGACATTCTCAAGGCCGATCTGCAGGCGGATCACCGCACCATCGGCCGGCCCCTTGCGGATCGTGCGATCCGCGAGATTGACCAGCACAGCCAGGCTTTCATAGCCACCCCAGGACCAGCCGAGGCCGAACAGTTGCAGCGCATCAAGGAAGGCATGCGCCTTGGGCTTGATCCTGTCTGGCGATGGTGCGGGCAGCACAAACGAGAAGACGCCGCTTGCGCCCTTGAAGTCGCGCTTCCAGATGGCATGGCCGGGGAAGCTTTCAAGCGCCGGATGGAGAACGCGGGCCACGTCGCTGCGGGCTTCGAGCCAGCGGGCGACCGACAATGCGCTCCTGTTGTGGTGCTCGAGGCGCATGCCCATGGTCCGCAAGCCGCGCAGGATCTGGTAGCTGTCATCGGGCGCGCCACAAATGCCGAGCGCGCCGTTCGCCTCCTTCAGCGCCGGCCAGTGCTTGGCATTGGCGGATACGGTCCCCATCAGGATGTCGGAATGGCCCGACGGATATTTCGTCGCGGCATGGATCGAGACATCAGCGCCGAAATCCAGCGCACGGAAATAGAGGGGTGTTGCCCAGGTATTGTCGATCGTGACCACGCAATCCTGCTTGTGAGCCGCATCCGAAATCGCGCGGATGTCCTGCATTTCCATCGTGTTGGACCCGGGCGCTTCCGTATGGACGAGCCTGGTGTTCGGCCGGATCAGCCGCTCGATGTCGGCGCCGATCTCGGGATCGTAATATTCCACCTCGACGCCGAGGCGGGTCAACATCGTGTCGCAGAAATGCCGGCACGGCGAATAGACGGAATCAACGATCAGCGCATGGTCGCCGGCGGAGAGATAAGCAAGAAAAGGCACCGAGATCGCGGCCAGTCCCGAAGGCACCAGGATCGTGCCGGCAGAGCCTTCCAGCTCGTTGATGGCGCTGCAGAGCGCGTCCGTCGTCGGCGTGCCGCGCGTGCCATAGGTGTAGCGCTGCGTGGGCGCTTCCATCGCCCGTGCATTCGGAAACAGCACCGTGGAAGCATGCACAACCGGCGGATTCACGAAGCCGTGATAGTCGGCCGGATCATAGCCGATATGGCACAGCCTGGTGTCGGTGCCGGCAGTGGCCAGCCATTCTTTGGATTTGCTCATGGATTCAGATTCCTAACGCATGCGTTCACAAGGTTTTCGCCGCTGCCGAAGGGCTGGTCAAGCTCCACAATTGCGTGATGCGACGGCGCATGTCTTGCAGAAGACACCGGCATTGACTGCTAAAAAGGCGTGATTTTCATCACTTCGGGCTAAAAACCACACATTTTTGCCTATTTGGAGGGCGTTTTTGGCAAATTCGCGCTTTTGTGGCCATTCTGCGGCATAAAGACTTGACCGTGCCCGCATTTGCGACTGAGATATGAAGGCTCGCACCGGGAGGCCGCGAGCCGACGCGCGCTGCTAGATTTAGCAGGTGGCCGTCGCTGGCATACAACAAGAGAAAAAAGGTTGGGAAAAATGAACAACAAGTTCCTGTCAGCCGCCATCGGCGCTGCGGTCCTGGGTTTTGGCGCGTCCGTAGCTTCCGCCGCGACGCTTGACGACATTAAGGCCAAGGGTTTCGTCCAGTGCGGCGTGAATACGGGTCTTGCCGGCTTCGCTTCGCCGGACGCAGCCGGCAACTGGACCGGTTTCGACGTCGATTACTGCAAGGCCGTCGCAGCCGCCGTCTTCGGCGATGCCACCAAGGTCAAGTACACGCCGACCACTGCCCAGAGCCGCTTCACCGCGCTCCAGTCCGGCGAAGTGGACGTCCTGATCCGCAACACCACCTGGACCATCAGCCGCGACACCGCACTCGGCTTCAACTTCCGTACCGTCAACTACTATGACGGCCAGGGCTTCATGGTCACCAAGGCGCTCAACGTCAAGTCGGCGCTTGAACTGTCCGGCGCTGCCGTCTGCGTACAGTCGGGCACCACTACCGAACTGAACCTCGCCGACTACTTCAAGGCCAACAACCTCGAATACAAGCCGGTCGTTTTCGAAAAGCTGGAAGAAGTCAACGCTGCCTACCAGGCCGGTCGTTGCGACGTTTACACGACGGACCACTCCGGCCTGTATTCGCTGCGCCTGACGCTGACCAACCCGGACGATCACGTCATTCTGCCGGAAATCATCTCCAAGGAGCCGCTTGGCCCGGCCGTTCGCCAGGGTGACGACCAGTGGTTCGACATCGTGTCCTGGACCCACTACGCCCTCGTGACCGCTGAAGAATTCGGCATCACCCAGGCAAACGTCGACGAAATCAAGTCGACGACGGCCAACCCGGACATCAAGCGCTTCCTCGGCGCTGAAGCTGACACCAAGATCGGTACCGATCTCGGTCTCACCAATGACTGGGCCTACAACATCATCAAGGGCGTCGGTAACTACGGCGAAATCTTCGAGCGCAACATCGGCGTCAACACCCCGCTCAAGATTGAGCGCGGCGTAAACGCCCTGTGGTCGAAGGGTGGCCTGCAGTACGCGCCGCCGATCCGCTAAGATCGGACGGACCTTGGCGAGGCGGCGAAAGCCGCCTCGCGCTTATCAGGGCCACGCGTTCAGACCGGCACACGCGCTGCGGTCAGCGGCGACATCAGAGAATGCCGGCTGTCTCGAAAAACAATAACAGCTAGGGCTCACAGAAGCCTCGGGGATTTGGCACAGCATGACAGATCACGCCACCAGTTTGCCTGCCGGAGGGCAGAGCTTTGGCTCGCTGATCTACGATCCGAAAGCAAGATCCATCTTCTTTCAGGTCGTTACGATCGCCGTCATGACGTTTATCGTCTGGACCATTGCGAACAACACCATCGAAAACCTTGCCCGCAGCAACACCGCGACGGGCTATGACTTTCTCAACGGCCGCGCCGGCTTCGACATCGGCCAAAGCCTGATCGCCTATACGGCGGACTCGACCTATGGCCGGGCCATCATCGTCGGCCTTCTCAACACCATCCTGATCGCCGTCACCGGCATCATCACGGCGACGATCATCGGCTTCCTGATCGGTATCGGGCGCCTGTCGCGGAACTGGCTGATTGCCAAGCTTTGCACCGTCTATGTGGAAGCCTTCCGCAACCTGCCGCCGCTGCTGGTCATCTTCTTCTGGTATTCGGGTGTCTTGTCGACGCTGCCGCAGCCGCGCGATTCGCTCGAGCTGCCGTTCTCGACCTTCCTCAACAATCGCGGCCTTGCGTTTCCAAAGCCGATCTGGGGCGAAGGCGCGGGCGTGATCCCGATCGCTTTGCTTGTCGGCATCATCGCGACCATTTTCGTAGCACGCTGGGCCAAGGCACGGCAGATGCGGACCGGCCAGATCTTCCCGATCGGATGGACCGCTGCCGGACTGATCGTCGGCCTGCCGTTTGTCGCCTTCCTGGCTGCGGGTTCGCCGCTGACCTTCGACTATCCGGTCGCAAGCCGCTTCAACATGTCCGGCGGCGCGGTCATCGCACCGGAATTCGTCGCGCTTTACCTGGCGCTCTCCTTCTATACGGCCGCCTTCATCGCCGAGATCATCCGTGCGGGCATCAAGGGTGTCTACAAGGGTCAGACCGAGGCTGCTTCCGCACTGGGGCTGCAGCCGTCGACCACGACGCGTCTGGTGATCGTGCCGCAGGCGATGCGCATCATCATTCCGCCGCTCACGAGCCAGTATCTCAACCTGACGAAGAACTCCTCGCTGGGTGTCGCCGTCGGCTTCCCTGAACTGGTCTCGACCGGTGGAACGACGCTGAACCAGACCGGCCAGGCGATCGAAATCGTGTCGATCTGGCTCGTCGTCTATCTCTCCATCAGCATTGTAACCTCGCTCTTCATGAACTGGTTCAATGCGAAAATGGCCCTGGTGGAGCGTTGATCATGGCGCGTGAAATCACTTACATCCGCCAGGAAATGCTGGCGCCGCTTCCGCCTCCGACCTCCGATGCCAGCATCGGCGGCTGGATCCGCACGAACCTGCTCGCGACCCCCAAGGACGTCGTCCTGACGATCATTGGGCTGGCGGTGCTTGCGCTGATCCTGCCGGGGGCCGTCAACTTCCTGTTTCTCGATGCCGCCTGGTTCGGCGCCGATCGTGCCGTCTGCGCCACGATCGCGCAGGGCGGTATCCAGCCGGATGGCTGGAAGGGCGCCTGCTGGGCCTTCGTTGAGAACCGGTTCTCGCAGTTCATCTTCGGGCGTTACCCGCTTGAGGAGCGCTGGCGCGTCATCCTTGTCGGCGTGATGTTCGTGGCGCTTCTGGTGCCACTGCTCATCCCGAAGGCACCGCGCAAGGGTCTGAATGCCCTTCTGCTGTTCGTCGTCTTCCCTGTCGTCGCCTTCTTCCTGCTGCATGGCGGCTTCGGTCTTTCGGAGGTCGAAACCCCGCTCTGGGGCGGCCTGATGGTCACGCAGATCGTGACCTTCGTCGGCATCGCGCTGACGCT
>JARXAK010000016.1 GCA_029865885.1 Rhizobium sp.
GCTTGACGTCGGCGATGGTGACGGTCGAGACGCCACCGTTCTCGTCGGTCAGCGTCACCTTGCCGTCGGCGGCCTTGGCCTTCAGCACGCAGCCGCCCACCGTGGTCACATCGTGTTCGCCGCCGTCATCGGCGATCATCTTGACCAGCGCCTCGGCCATGACATTGGCCGCCACCACGTGGCAGGTCAGGACCTTGGTCAGCTGCTCCTTGCTTTCCGGCTTCAGCAGGGTGTCGACCGTGCCGGCCGGCAGCTTGGCAAAAGCGTCGTTGGTCGGGGCAAACACGGTGAACGGACCGGCGCCCGAGAGGGTTTCAACGAGACCGGCTGCCTGAACGGCGGCAACGAGCGTCGTGTGATCCTTCGAATTGACGGCATTTTCGACGATGTTCTTGGTTTCGAGCATTTCACCACCGCCGACCATCGGGTTGGCGGCATAGGCTGCGGCAGCGCCGGCCAGGATGGCTGCGGAGAATGCGAGGGGGCGAAGAGCGGTCTTGAACATTACGGTTTCCTCTTATCCTTGGTGTTCGCGATCGTGTCCCAGGTTTCGGGCGGGACATCGGGGGACGTTCCTCAACGGGAACACCTCCAAGGACGGAGCGTCGCTCACTTAAGTTTCAGGCGGCTCGAAAAATTCGGCCGCCTGAAAATCAAACCATTGATGTTATGAGATAGTTTCTTCGTCAGGGCCGCACTTCGCCGAGCGCCACCACCGGCCCCGTGGCCTTGCCCGTCGGCGAACCGCCAAAGGGTTCGAGGCTGACGGCGAGCACGACACCTTGCGTCAGGCGCTGGCGCAGATCCTGCGGCACGTCGAGCTCCCCCTGACCCGTCTGCGGCAGCACGCCCAGCGAAATCGGCGTCCCTTGGCCCTCGACGAGCCACAGCTCCAGCGATTTCTGATCCGCCCCACCCGCCGCCACCGGCGTGACCGCGAGGCGCCCGGAACTTCCGTCGTAACGGGCATGCAGCGCGATCGCCTGGTTGTCGCCGGCCAGGTCCGCCGTCAGCGCGACTTGAGGTTTCGGGCGGATACGTTCGGCATAGTCGAACCCGACAAAGAGGCCGAGCGCCGCAAGGGAGGCAAAACTTAAGCCCCGCCAGAGGACCAGCGAGTTCCACAGGCTCCCCTTGACGGCTGCGACGCTGGCCGACGAGGCAAAAAGCCGATCCTCGATCCCGGAGAGCAAATGATCCGGGGCTGCGACTTCGGCGTAATCATCATTGAACTGGGTGAGGTTTTCTTCCCAGCGCCTGACCATGGCGGCAAACGGCCTGTCGTGGCGCAGGCGCGCCTCGACCTTTTGTCGCTCGGTTCCGCCGAGGACGCCCAGGACATATTCGCCCGCGAGAACTTCGTCCCGCGACCGGTCTCCCTTGCTCTGGTCAGGCGTGCTCATCCATGCATTCTCTCAGTTTCAATAGGCTGCGCCGCAGCCAGGTGCGCATCGTGTTCAGCGGAACGGCGAAATGCTCCGCCAGCTCCTGATAGGAAAGGCCCTCGACATAGGCCTGGCGAACCGCCAGCGCCCGGTCAGGATCCAATGCCTCCAGGCAGGTGTCAATGCGGCCGCCCTCGGATCGAAGCATTGCATGCTCTTCCGGACCGGGTGCCAGATCGGCAATATCGACAGCCGCCTCGATATCCTCCCCCTGCGGCCGGCGCGCCCTCAGGCGGTCGATGCAGTGGTAGCGAACGATGGCGCAAAGCCATGGATAGGCATTGTCGCCCTCGCCCGTGTAGCTGCCGGCCTTGTGCCAGATCTTGACGAACACATCCTGGAGCGCCTCTTCGGCCTCGCCCCTGTCTTTCAGCATACGCAGACAGATGGCGAAAAGTTTCGCCGAAATGCGACCATAGAGCAAGGAAAAGGCGGCACGGTCCTTCAGCGCCACCCGGGCCAGCAAACCGCCGATATCGTCGCGTTCCATGGAGCCCCCTGGTGCCGTTGGCGGAGATATAGCGCGGCATCTTCGACGGACAATGCGACGAGATGAAGAAGCGTGTCAGGTGTCGCTTATATTGCCACGCAATTATTCCCTCCGTCGCAGGGATGCGCTAAAAGGCCGCGATCCAAAGTGAGGTTTCCCATGTCAGCTTCCGAAAGCGAAACGCAGGCTCGGCTTCTCGCCCAGGCCCTGCCCTTCATGCAGCGCTATGAAAACAAGACCATCGTGGTCAAATACGGTGGCCATGCCATGGGCAATCCCGAGCTCGGCAAGGCCTTTGCCGCCGATATCGCACTTCTGAAGCAGTCGGGCGTCAATCCGATCGTCGTGCATGGCGGCGGCCCGCAGATCGGCGCGATGCTCGCCAAGATGGGAATCGAATCACGCTTCGAAAACGGCCTTCGCGTCACCGACCAGAAGACGGTCGAGATCGTCGAAATGGTGCTTGCCGGCTCGATCAACAAGGAAATCGTCGCGCTGATCAACCAGACCGGCGAATGGGCGATCGGGCTCTGCGGCAAGGACGGCAACATGGTCTTTGCCGAAAAGGCGCAGAAGAAGGTCCGCGATCCCGACAGCAATATCGAGCGCGTGCTCGATCTCGGCTTCGTCGGGGAAGTGGTCGAGGTCGACCGCACGCTGCTCGACCTGCTTGCCCGCTCCGAGATGATCCCGGTCATCGCGCCAGTCGCTCCCGGCCGTGACGGCGCGACCTACAACATCAATGCCGACACCTTTGCCGGCGCGATCGCGGGTGCCCTCAACGCCTCGCGCCTGCTCTTCCTCACCGACGTGCCGGGCGTGCTCGACCGACAAGGCAAGCTGATCAAGGAACTCTCGGTCGCCGAAGCGCATGCGCTGATTGCCGACGGCACGATCTCGGGCGGTATGATCCCGAAGGTCGAGACCTGCATCGAGGCGATCCAGGCCGGTGTCCAGGGCGTCGTCATCCTCAACGGCAAGACGGCCCATTCGGTGCTGCTCGAACTCTTCACCGAGACCGGTGCGGGCACGCTGCTCGTGCCTTGAGCTGATAGATACTGCTGCTGCCGGTCACTCGATCGGCAGCGGCCTTTCCAGCTTTTCGCTTCCTGGCGTCACCGTGCGCATAGAGAGAACGGCGATCAGCACGATCGCATAGGCGACAAAGTTGTAGATGAGGCCGAGCGCCAGACCCTCGGCATAAACGGCCTTGCCGCTCAGGCCTTCCGCCGCATTGCGCGCCAGATCGGAAAAGAAGATTTCGCTGACAATCGCGATCCCGAGCGCGCTTCCCACCTGCTGGATCGCCTGAAGCGCGCCTGATCCGCCACCCGCATCCTGCGGTGGCACGCCGGCCAGCACGAGCTGGAACATCGGCGCAATCGCAATGCCCATGCCGAGCCCGCTCATCAGGAACCAGGGCAGGAGCGCCATGCGGTCGATACTCTCGCCGACCGACTGGATCTCCGCCCGTAGCAGGCCCATGCCGACGATAACCATCACCACGCCGACCACGACGCGTATGCGCGGGGTGATGTTGCCGAGGCGGCCTGAAATCAGCGAGGCGACGAAGATGCCAACGGAAAAGGGCACGGCGGTCATGCCCGATTGCAGGGGCGTCAGGCCATAACCCTGCTGCAGGAACATCGCCAGAATCAGGAAGAAGCCGGGCAAGGTTGAGAAGAAGGTCGCCGTCATCAGCGAGCCGATGACATAGTTGCGGTTTTTCATCAGCGCGACCGGCAGAAGCTCCGGTGCCTTCAACTGGTGCTGGCGCCGCTCCCAGAGGCCGAAGGCTACCCCAAATGGAATGGCCATGGCGAGCATCACGAAGCACCACACCGGCCAGCCGAAGCCACGCCCCTCGATCAGCGGGAAGATGACGCAGAAGATGGTTGCGGCGGCGAGCGCTATCCCGCCGAAGTCGTTCTTGAGGCCGGGCTTGCCCGGAAGCGCGGGGATCAGCCTCCAGCCGAGCAGGATCGTGATAATCCCGACCGGGATATTGATGAGAAAGATCGGCCGCCAGCCGAGGTCGAGCACATCGAGGCTGATCAGCCAGCCACCGAGGATCGGGCCTGATACGGCCGCGAGCCCGGCGCTCAGACCAAACAGCGAAAAGGCCGCCGCCCGTTCCTTCGGTGGAAACATCATCTGGGCAATCGCCAGCACCTGCGGCGTCATCACCGCGGCTCCCGCACCCTGCAGGAGACGGGCTGCCACCAGCCAGCCGATATCGGGCGCCAGGCCGCACAGCAGCGATGCCGACGTGAAGGCCGCGACGCCGGCCAGAAACACCTGCTTCTTGCCCCGGACATCGCCGAGGCGCCCGAAAGGCAGAAGCCCGAGCGCAAAGACCAGCACATAACCGGCCACCACCCATTCGATCTGGCTCGACGTCGCGCCAAGTTCGGATTGCAGGCTCGGCAGCGCAACGTTGACGATGGTGACATCGAGCAGGTTCATGAAATTCGCCAGCATCATCACCAGAAGCGCCGTCCAGCGCTTCGGGTATGGATGCGCGGCGTCGGCGCTGACCGTTGGTGTCGCGGGTGTCTTGGTGTGCATGTTGTCTCCCCGCCCTCAGCGCGCTTGTGTCTCCGGTGTATCGCGCGGTGGGATGGGTCGCAACCGGGCAAGGGTGCCGGTCATGGTGAGGCGGCATGGCGGCGTTCCTCTCCCCCTTGCGGGAGAGGATGGAAAATCGAAGGCTTAGGCGAGCGCAAGCCGCCTAAACTTCAGATTTTCCCGGTGAGGGGATCCGTTCCGTCGGCAACACCCTGACTGAGCCCCCCTCTTGCGAAATCTGAGGTTTGGCCCTGATCGGGCCAATTCCTCGATTTCGCTTTCTCCCCCGCAAGGGGGGAGATGGGCGTCGCGCCCGCCCTCACACCAGCACCAGCAACAGCACGCCCATCACGATCAGCACACATCCCGCGATCTCCAGCCGGTTGATGCGTTCCTTGAAGAACAGCACCGAGGAGGCAAAGGTGAAGAGCATCTCGACCTGGGCGAGCGCCTTGACCACTGCCACCTGCTGCAGGGTCATGGCCGTGAACCAACCGAAGGAGGCCGTGGCGCCGACGAAGCCGACGAGGGCGCTGACTTTCCAGGCGGAACGGACGCGGGTGAGTTCCGCCCGGTCGCGCCAGGCCATCCACAAAAGCATCGACAGTGTCTGGATGGTGATGACGACGCAGAGCGTGTAGCCGGCCTGGACGAGGGCATCGGGCGCCGGCAGGCTCGGGGCGAGCGACAGGGACGCCGTGCGATAGGCAATCGCGGAGATGCCGAAGAAGAAGCCGGAGGCAAGCCCGATCAGGGCCGTTGGACTTCCAACCGAGGTCAGGAGGCTTGCCGGCGTGAAGGCCGTGCGCGCGACCGAGATCAGCATCACGCCGAGGATCGAGACGAAGATCGCGGCGGCTGTGCCGAGACCAATGGTTTCGCCGAAGAGCAGCAGCGCGATCAGCGCGGCCTGGGCCGGTTCGGTGCGCGAATAGGCCGTGCCAACCGCGAAGTTGCGGAAGGAGAAGAGGTGCACCAACAGGAAGGTGGCCGAAATCTGGGCAAGCGCTCCGATGACGGCCCAGATCGCAAAGGTCAGGCCCGGGACCGGTAGTGGCCTTCCGAGGCCAAGATGCAGGATGGCGAGATAGAGGAAGGCGAAGGGCAGGCCGAAGCCGAAGCGGACGAAGGTGGCACCTGTTGTGCCCATCCGGCCTTTCAGATGTTTTTGCAGCGTCGAACGCAGGTTTTGCAGGAAGGCACTGCCAACCGTGATGAGGGCCCAGAGTTCCATGGGAGAGTGTCCAGAAAAGCCGCAGCACGTATCGGCAGGCTTGCGGCGAGGTCGGAAAGGGTGACGGATTGGCCTGGGCTTGCGCTTCAGGCCAGACTGGTCACGCCTGACGCTGGCGGATCGTGCCCGAACTCCCCGGATGGAAGCGCGCGGGCAGGCGCTTGCGGTCCTGCAGGACCACGACCCGTTCCATCGCCGAAATCGCCATCTTCTTTCCCATCTTTCTGAGATAGCACTTCCCGAAGCCGCGACCAATGCTAATTAGAGGCAACGCGCCTGGTGTCATCAGGCGTTTCGCACGCTCCAAGAGGACCTGATGAACAGCCCAGCCAAGATCCCCTCGCCTGCCGATTTCGCCCATGTGCGCGACTGGGTCTTCGACCTCGACAACACGCTCTATCCGCATCACATCAACCTCTTCGCGCAGATCGATACGAACATGACCGCCTTCGTGTCCGAGCTTTTGCAGCTTGAGCCGGCCGAGGCGAAGCTTCTGCAGAAGCGCTACTACCACGAACACGGGACGACGCTGGCAGGCCTGATGCTGCATCACAAGGTCGATCCGAACGCGTTTCTGGAACGCGCACATGCGATCGACTATTCGGCGCTTCTCCCCGACGAGGCGCTGGGGTCTGCGATCAAGCAGCTGCCGGGTCGCAAATTCATCTTCACCAATGGCACGGTGGCGCATGCTGAGGATGCGGCCCGGGCGCTCGGCATTCTCGACCACTTCGACGACATCTTCGACATCGTCGCCGCCGACTATGTGCCGAAACCGGCGGGTGCCACTTACGACAAGTTTGCGAGCCTCAACCGCATCGATACGAAACATGCCGCGATGTTCGAGGATCTGCCGCGCAATCTGATGGTGCCGAAGGCGCTCGGCATGAAGACGGTGCTGCTGGTGCCACGCAATCTGGGCACCGCAATTCTGGAGACCTGGGAGCGGGTTGAGCATGTGGATGCAGAGACCGTCGATTATCTCACCGACGATCTCACCGGCTTCCTGCAGACGCTCTTGCCACAGCCCTCGTGAGGACAAGCTTACGAAAGTTTCATGCAGCTTACAGAGCTGGCTCGGTTTGTCTGAACAGCTTCGGGCGTTTCGCTAAGTGGATTTTCGCCTCGATTATGCCGCCACCATCATTGGTGCCAGCGCGTTGAAGTAGGCCTGATCCGGTGTCTGCCGGTCAAGGGATGAATGTGGAC
>JARXAK010000189.1 GCA_029865885.1 Rhizobium sp.
GGTCGCTCTAAACTCCCTCAAGGAAGCTCTTGGCCTTTCAGCCCGCGTCGCGACGGGAGTCGCTGCGATTCCCTGAGTTCGTCTCTTCGGCAATTTATGAGTGGATACCAAATGTTCGATAGAAACCAGCCGGCCGCTGCAGGGGATGCCTATCACGCCACGGCGTCCGTCCCGGATGCATACCATGTGGGCTATCCCCGGGGACGAGATCCGGGGTCGGACTACTATGTTCGCCCGGCGGGACTGGACATGGTCGGTCTGTTTTTCCGCGTCCTGCAGTATCGCTGGTTGGTTCTCGGACTCTTGGCCGCAGGGATCCTGCTGGCTGCCTTGTTTACGTTGATGCAAACGCCAAGATACCAGGCGCTTGCCAAGCTGGAGGTTCTGGTCCCCTCGGCGCGTGTCTTCGAGGATCTTGAGCTGACGAGCGAAAGCAGCGACATCCGGGCGTTTCAGACAGCCCGCGAAAAGCTGAAGAGCCGTGCCCTTGCCGAGAGGGTCGTCTTTGCTCTGAACCTTACGGAGCGCGAAGACTTTCTCTTCCCGAGGGCCGGCGTTTCGCCGCTCAATATCTTCTACAGGGCCTTCAGCACGGAACCGCCGAAGACCCAGAGCACGTTGCCGCAGGACGCCCTGATGCGAATTGCGACTGCGCGCGTCATGTCGAACCTCAAGGTCGATTTGGTGCCAAACACGAGCTTGCTGGCGATCGACTATCGTGACCAGAATCCCGATTACGCTCGCGACATTGCAAACCAGATTGCGCAAAGTTTCATCGATCAGCGGATCGATCAGAGCAGCAAAACCTCAGTCCAGGCCAGGGATTTCATACAGGAACAGGTGGCACTGGTGAAGGAGCGGCTGCAGGAGTCCGAGCAGGCACTTGTTGCCTATGCCAAGACTGCAGGGATCACCGTCACAGGCAACGAGGGCTCGCTCCTCGATACCAATCTTGCCGACATCAATGCCGCCTTGTCCAAGGCAATCCAGGAGAACCTGGATTTCGAGCGGCTCGTCAAGCAAATCGACGCCGGACAAGGCGAAAGCCTCGAGCAGGTTCTGGGCAGCGCTGCGCTCGACAAGCTGCGAAATATGCTTGTTGACCTCAAGGGCGACTATCAGAGCAAGCGCCTGCTCTTTAAGCCGGACTTCCCGGAGATGCGTCAATTGGCATCGCAAATTCAGGAAACTGAGAGGCAGCTGGGGCGGGGTATCCTGGCCATCACAGACTCGATCAGGCTCAAGCACCAGGAGACCGTTGCAAAGGTCTCCGATCTCCAGAAGAAGATCAGCGAACTTGAGGGTGAGAAGTCAGCCTACCAGGACAAGAATATCCAGTACACGATCTTGAAGCGCGAGGTCGATTCGAACCGCGCGCAATATGAAAGCCTGATCGGCAAACTGAACGACGTCGCGGTCGGTTCTGAACTCAAGACGCAGAATGCCGCAATCGTTGATCTCGCGGTGAGCCCGAGCCGCCCCTATTCTCCGAACCTGCCGATCAACGTCGCTATCGGAGCGATCATTTCGCTTCTTCTGGCAGCCTCGGTCATTTACCTGGCAGAACTCGTCAACAACGCATTCAGCAGTTCCGATCAGGTCGAAAAGGAGCTGGGTCTTCCCGTCCTGGGTGTTCTGCCACTCGTGACAGAACTGGAATTGGAGCAGCAGTTGGGCAACCCTCAATCTGCCCTCTCCGAGACCTACAGATCACTGCGAACTTCCCTTCAGTTTTCGGGTTCCGATGGTGCCCCGGCGACCCTGCTGGTGACAAGTTCAGAGCCAGGGGAGGGGAAATCCACGTCCGTTATCAAGCTCGCGGAAGACTTCGCTTCGCTAGGCGGACGAGTGCTGATCATCGACGCCGACATGCGCAAACCCAGCATTCACCGTCGTTTCAATGAGGACAACGCGATCGGTCTCAGCAACTTGCTGACCAACACCTTACGTCGCTCGGATCTCTCTCGACTTGTCCGCCGCGGCAAGTCGTCAAATGTCTTCTTCATATCTGCAGGCACTGTTCCGCAGAACCCGGCAGATCTCCTGTCGTCGGCGCGCATGGGGCTGATTGTGTCCAGTCTTCGCAAGCAGTTCGACATGATCATCATTGATGCCCCGCCCGTGATCGGCATCGCCGATGTCCCGATCCTCAGTCGGTTGGCGGATGCGACCCTCTTCGTTGTCTCGACCAGCAAGGTATCGCGCAAGTCAGTGAAAATGGCTGTCAGGCGATTGTCCCTGGCGGGAGCCAATGTGGTGGGGGTCGCGATGACCATGTTTACGGTCGGGAGTTTTGAAAGCAATTACCGGTACGGAAATCAAAACTATAAGTATTACACATATTCATCAAGTAATAAAGCCATACCGGAAGCGTCTTCCAATTCAGAGGTAAAAAATCAAGATGTCGATAATTGGTCGGTTGGGCTTCTTGTTTTTCGTATCCGTGAGCATTTCGGCAATTTTGTTGATCGCATCAAGTCGATTGCTTGAGTTGTCAGGACCAAAGCTTGCGATGGAGGTGAACCCGTTGAACGTCGATGCCTTTATCGCGCTGTCGCAAGACGCGCTTGGTCGAGCGGCGACAGCTGACGAAGTTGACGGTCTTCTTGCGATCAGCGCGCGTCTGCTGGCGCAAACTCCAGGCGATGCGCGTCTTTATAGTGCGCGTGGTGGTTTGAAGGCGTTGAAGGGGGAAACACAGGAAGCGCTATCCGACTTTCGCCACGCGCTCGTTCTGGCACCGACAGAACTCTATGCTCTTCGCTGGATGATACGGCGATCGGCTGAGCAAGGTGACAAATCCGGTTTCGTGAACTTTCTAGACACGCTGTTCCGTCGCTGGCCTGGCAATATCGATGCCTACGCTCCCTTTCTCCCCGAAATCCTACAGACTTCGGAGGAGCGCCTTATTCTTGTTCGTCACCTCCAGCGGCAGCCGCCTTGGCGACCAGCGCTGATTAACCGATTGAGCGCGTCACCTGGCGGCGCGCTTTTCGCCGCTGAACTCCTTTGGGAACTGTCGGAGGGCACAAGCGGGCCGACGGATGGTGAGATCAATCAGGTGGTGGGTGCGCTCCTGGATGCCGGTCAGTATGACGAGGCGTATCAGACCTTTCTTGTGACCCTCGCTCCAGACAAGCAGATGCTGTCGGGCAACGTTTACAATGGCGGCTTTTCCGCCGCTCCCAGCGGCGCACCTTTCGACTGGGCCGTCAGGCGCCAGCCAGGCCTGACGGTAACTCTGCCAAAATCGGATGGCGGGAAGGACTCTTCTTCGCTCTCGCTCGAGTTTCTCCAGACCCCGGTCAGAGATCCGGGTATCCGCCAATTCCTGAAACTTGCGCCGGGGAGCTACCGCCTCTCCGTGCAGGCATCGGGCGATGCCGCGGTGCTGCCCAAGCGGCTCTTCTGGAGCGTCAGTTGCTTTCGACCCAGTCTGCCACTGGCCAGGTTGGCGGTTGCGCAAGGAACGTATCCGATGACCGGGAGCTCGGTGACCTTCGCCGTTCCCGAGGATCGGTGTGGGCTGCAGGTTCTTCGACTTGAGAACAGAGCGATGACGGAAAGTTGGAACGACCGCTATTCCGGAACGATCGCTTTCGATGAGATCAGGATCGTGAGCGCCCGATGATGCAGTCATCCTCTACAATTGGCTCAAGGGTTGTCATCGGGACCGCGTTGCTGGCCTGCCAGATCCTGGGCGGCGGGACGGAACGTGGCCTCGTCATCGACGATATCCTGCAGATTCTGGTGTTGGCTTCGTCCGCATATGTCATGGTCAGGCTTGGGGACCGTTGTGCTTCCCCTGCTGGATGGGCCGTGTTGGCGGCGGTGGCGTTTCTTGGCTGCATCCAGATCATGCCCTTGTCGTGCGAGTGGATGGCGGGTTGGCGACTGGATCCGTACATCCCGGGGATCGATTCCTGCTCTACGACAACGCTCAGCCTATCTTCATACCGAACGATTTCCGGCATGATGTCGGTGCTGGCCATGATCTCCCTCTTCCTTGCGCTTAGCAAGTTCGACGAAGTCGAGCTCGGATACATCGCGCGATTTGTAGTGGCTGGCGTTCTGGTCAACCTTGCCCTGTCATTCGCCATGTTCTCGCAGTCCGACATGTCCTGGTTCTCCTCTCTGCTCGGTTACACGCCAGAGCTGGGCGCGTTTCAGAACGAGAACCACTATTCCGTCTTCCTTGCGGTCGGCCTTGTCGCTGCCCTGACAGTTCGCCCCTATGGCCATATGCGGCTGTGGAACCTGCTTCTCGTCACGCTAGTTCTTCTGTTCCTGCTGGCCGCAGGGTCCCGCGCCGGCGTCTTGATCGGGCTTTTCGTTTCTCTGCTTGCATTCCAGATCATCGCGCGTGGCTCGAGATCCGCGATTATTCTGACACCATGCCTCGTCTTGGTCGCTGCTACTTATCTCTACGGGTTGTGGATCAAGTTTACCGAGGTCGCAGGCGACCAGATCCTCGACCGGCGCGACTATGTGCTGACCACGTGGGCAGCGATTCGGGATCACTGGCCGCTCGGAACAGGTTTCGGCACGTTCGACATTGTGTATCCGCATTATGAGCGTCCGGAGCAGGTTTACACGATGTATGTGAACCACGCGCATAACGACTTCATGGAGCTCAGCCTCGAAGGCGGCGCTCCGGGTGCCTTGATCCTGACAGCGGTTTTGGCTGCCATCGTCGTGCGGTTCGTGTCGGTTCGTCACCGCGATTCCGCGCGCACGGCATTCTTCTCCATCCTCATCATTCTCGCGCATTCCGTGGTCGATTACCCGCTCAGAACGCTGGGGATCGCTTCCCTCTTTGCATTCTTTTGCGCGCTTCTCTTCGCTCAAAAACAGGATCCCGATTTCGGACCCGCACGCGAGGGCAGAGCGCAAACCCCAAAACCTGAAAATGCCGCTGATCCGGCAACACCCACCATACTCGAAGGAGATCGACGTGCTTTTTAAACGACTGGAGCTTGATGGTGTCCTCACCGTGTCGCCGCAACGTTTCGGCGATGATCGTGGATATTTCGCGGAAACGTTTCGCCGGGACCTGTTCAGCCAGAACGCAGGTGACTTTACCTTTGTTCAGGACAATCAGTCCCTGTCCGCTGACAAAGGGACCATTCGCGGGCTGCATTTCCAACTCGCGCCAAAGGCACAGGGAAAACTGGTCCGTTGCGTGTCCGGTGCAGTGTTCGATGTTGCCGTGGACCTGCGAAGCGGCTCACCGACCTTCGGTCGTCATGTCTCCGTCGAGCTATCAGCCGAAAACGGGATGCAGCTCTGGGTGCCGCCGGGCTTCGCGCATGGCTTCTGCACTCTGACCGAGAACACGATCGTGGCCTACAAGGTCACCGACTACTACAGCGCCGCACACGATAGGGGCGTTCTTTGGGACGATCCAGAGCTCGCTATTCAATGGCCCGTTGACGGGGCATCAGTCCGGACATCGGACAAGGATTCGAGACAGCCGAGGCTTGCTCAACTCGGTGAAGTCTTTCGCTACGAGGGGCAACCGGCATGACGTCATCGCCTCTTGATCATCGACCGCAATCTCCCTTGTCGTCTCTCGGCAAGCCAGAGGGTGAGGCGCGCGATAAACCGCTTCGCATACTCGTGACGGGTCGTGAAGGGCAGGTTGCAAGCTCGCTAATCGAGCGCGCTCGCCTTCATCAGGGGATAGAGATGATCGCCCTCGGCCGCCCGGAACTCGATCTTTCCGACATCCAGACAATCGATGCTTCCATTACGGCCAGGCGCCCGGACCTCATCGTCTCCGCTGCCGCCTTCACTGCGGTCGATCTTGCAGAGACCGACGTTGCGAATGCCTATGCCATCAACGGTGCCGCCCCTGGAGAGCTTGGACGCGTGGCCGCAAAGCTCGGAATTCCGGTCATCCATCTCTCGACGGATTATGTCTTCGATGGTTCAAAGACATCGCCCTATGAAGAGACCGACCCCACCCATCCTCTCGGCGTTTACGGAGCCTCGAAACTTGCAGGGGAGCATGCCCTGGCCGAGGCTACCGCCGATCATGTGATCTTGCGGACGGCCTGGGTCTACAGCCCTTTCGGCAAGAATTTCCTCAAGACGATGCTGAGGGTCGCCGCCGACCGAGACCGGGTGAGTGTTGTCGGTGATCAGCACGGAAATCCCACCTCTGCTCTCGACATTGCCGACGCGATCATCGCTGTCGCAGGCAATCTGCTGCGCAACAGCTCACAGGATTTGCGGGGGATCTTTCATCTGGCAGGTGGAGGAAATGCCAGCTGGGCAGATTTCGCCGGCGCGATCTTCGAGGCGTCCGGGCAGCTCGGCGGTCCGCGCGCCGAGGTCGTTCGCATATCGAGGGCGGACTATCCCACGGCTGCAAAACGGCCCGCAAATTCGCAGCTGAACACATCCAAACTTGCGTCAGTCCACGGAGTTGCTCTGCCGGATTGGCAGAGTTCGATGCAGCTGGCGGTTTCGCGCTGTGTCCCGCAACCGGCAGCCAGCCGATGACAATATTTGCTCACGATAAAAGGAAGGATCAATTCATGGTCATTACATCCCCCAAAGAGAATGAACTGCAACTTGTTGAGTACACCTCCCAGGTCATTTCGGCCTATGTTTCCAATCATGTCGTACCCCTGGGAGAACTACCCAAGCTGATCGACAACATCTTCAGTGCATTGAAGGGGGCTTCCCAGCTGGCGTCCCCGGCGTCGGTTGTTGAAAAACCGAAGCCGCCGGTACCGGTGCGGAAGTCCATCGAGGCTGATTATCTGATTTGCCTTGAGGATGGTCGCAAGTTCAAGTCATTGAAGCGGCACTTGAAAACGAGCTTCAACATGACCCCGGAACAGTACCGGGAGAAGTGGGACCTGCCGCCTGACTATCCGATGGTTGCGCCGGCCTATGCCGCAGCGCGGTCGCGTCTGGCGAAGGACATGGGGCTCGGGAAAATACCGAGAAAAAGGGTCATGATGACGTTAGGAAAGGCGGCGCGGTAAGCGGCACTTACCCCATCGGCCGGGGAATGCGGCGCCCTCTGGTGACCGCTTTCCAGGCCACCGAAGCCCCGGTCACCGTTCATCATCACAGCCTGAGAACTTCAGTTCCAGGCAGCTTGAGGCTTGCGCCAAAATCACGATCGGAGGCCTTTGAGACACCGGGAATGAGTTCACTCGTCACCCCCCGGCGCGCCAGTGCGGAGACTTCCATGGCGGCCTGTTCGGAGGTTGCCGTGTATTCCGATCTCAGAAGAACGACGCGTTTGCCGCCACGTGCCATGCCGATAATGACATCGTGAAGGGTGGATGCCGTGCCTCGGTCGGCCCCTTCAAAAGCGGCACTCACCAGCATGCGCTTGGCTTCTCGGCGGGCAAGTTCAAGAACCTCTGGCGAGACACTGTCGTCGAACAGAATGACATCAGCCGCCTGGAGGCTGCGAACAGCCTTCAGCGTGAGCATTTCCGCGTCGCCGGGGCCGGCGCCGACCAGCGTGATCGAACCCGAAAGAGGCATGTGGTAGAGCTGATCCATGTCTGCGACCAGAGACTGGCGATCGGTTTCAGTGGGTTCCTTCATCGAAGAAAAGCTGCGGTCAACAAAGCGCTCCCAGAACGCGCGCCGCTTCGGACCGGGTGTGAGACGGGTGTTGACTGTGGGCCGAAGCGTCTGTGCAAGTGCTGCCCAGCCCTTGAGCGCGGGAGGCAACAAGGTCTCCACCCGCCGGCGAATGGCTTGGGCGAGAATGGGCGCGGCCCCATCGGTGGAAATGGAGAGGATCACGGGTGATCGATTGACGATCGAGCCAAACTGGAATTGGCAATAGGCGGGGTTATCGATGACATTGAAGGGTACGCCAGCGGCGCGCGCAGCACATCCAAAGGCTCGAGCCTCGTCGTCGGTGGCGCAGTCTCCGATCGCCATGGCCGCACCGGCAAACATGCCGATATGCCATGGCTGATCGAAGATGGTGACCTTGTTCGCCCGGGCGAGGTCGGTCATGACCTGTCCCAACGTGCCGGCTTCTGCATAGACCTCGACCTCCGCGCCGCAGGCAGACAGGAGTTCCGCTTTCCAGGCAGCGGCATCCGAACCGCCTCCAACCAGAGCCCGCTTGCCCTGAAGGTCCCAGAACAGTGGCAGCTTGGCGAGCGGCTCGATCCGTGCGGTCGGTTCACTCTGCGGCGAGGAGCGGTTGCGCATCGATGATCCTCCTGATCTCTGGGCGGCACGAGCCGCAATTGGAACCGGCGCCGAGCATCTGTCCGATGGCATCCACGGACCGGCAGCCATTGCTCACGGCGTGGCGTATCTCATTGGCCCCGACCGAAAAGCAGGAGCAGACAATGGCGCCACGGTCCGGTTGGTCACCCCCGGGACGCCCGGCAATGAGCCTCGAGCGCATGAGAAAATCACCATGGTCCGCCACAAGCTGGTCGACCGCCCATTGCCGGGAAACCGCCACTGGCGAACCGGAGACGAAGAGGCCGGCAAGGAGACGTGCCCCTTGAAATACGAGGATACGGCTGTCACCCGATGCGGGGTCTCCATAGCTGACGATGTCCACGTCCTGGGAAAGCCCGAGGCTTCTCCCAAGCCAGGTTTCGAACCCACCGACCGGATGCTCGCCGGCGAGTTCAAGCCGGTAGCCGGCTTCGGTAGTCGCGATTGCCCAGTAGGCAAAGGGAAGCTCCGCCGGCCTGTTCCGCGTCACCAGAAATCCCTGGAAGGTAGCTGCATAGCGTGCGATCGAAGCGCGCGCCTGCTTGAGGGCGGGTTGCCCGGAGACCGGGTCCGCGAGGGATGGGACGAGACTGTCCACACGCGCCGACGCAGCAGTTTCGTCGCTCCAATGCATCGGAACGAAGAGTGATCCACGCGCCTGTCTGTCGGTGAGCAGGGCCCGCACCAGGACAGAGTGACCGCCGTGGCCGGTAATCTTGACCAAATCGGCATGCCCGATCTGATGCTCGGCGGCGTCATGCGGATTGATCTCGCAATAGGGTTCCGCCAGATGCGCGGAAAGCCGCGCACTTTTTCCGGTGCGCGTCATGGTGTGCCAGTGATCGCGCACGCGGCCGGTGTTCAGGATGAAGCCTTCTTGCGGTGCTGCGCTGGCAGCCTGAACGGGTACAAACCGCGCCTTGCCATCGGGGTGATAGAAGCGGCCATTGGCGAAGAAGCGTTCCGCCGTCGCGCCAGCCGCCGTCTGGGGCCATTGAAATGGTCGAAGATCCGCATACTCGTCCTCGGTAATCGAGGCGAAAGCGCCGATGTCGAAATCCCTCGCCCCAGTGTTTTCAAAGGCCGACAGGGCTGCATGCTCTGCAAAGATCTCGGCCGGTGAGGCAAAGTCGAAGGCGCACGTAAAACCCATGCGCCTGGCGACTTCGCTGATGTGCCACCAGTCCGGACGCGCATCCCCTGGTGCAGCAAGGAACGGCCTTTGTCGTGAGATCCGCCGCTCGGAATTGGTGACCGTGCCGGATTTCTCACCCCAGCCCGTGGCGGGCAGCAGAACATGGGCAAGCTTCGCCGTGTCCGTATTTCCCTGCATGTCCGAGACGACGACGAAAGGACATGCCGCGATCGCGGCCTTTACTCTGTCCGCGTCCGGCATCGAGACCACGGGATTGGTCGACATGATCCAGAGCGCCTTGATCCGTCCGTCTGCCACGGCATCGAACATCTCGACAGCCTTCAGCCCTGGTCGCTCGGCGATCTGCGGTGAAGCCCAGAAGCGCTGCACCCGATCCCGGTGATCCGCATTCTCGATCGCCATATGCGCGGCAAGCATGTTGGCGAGGCCACCGACCTCACGGCCGCCCATGGCATTCGGCTGGCCTGTCAGCGAGAAAGGTCCCATGCCGGGGCGTCCGATACGGCCGGTTGCGAGATGGCAGTTGATAATCGCATTGACCTTGTCGGTCCCGACCGAGGACTGGTTGACCCCCTGGCTATAGCAGGTGACGACCCGCTCGGTGCCGGCGAAAAGCCAGAAGAACTGCCGGATCAACATACCGGAAAGGCCGGTCGCCTCGGAAAGCTCGGCCATCGACAGGCGCGATGCCGCAATCAAGCTCTCCGAAAACCCTGTTGTATGCGCGCCGACAAAGGCCTGGTCGATCCTGTCCGTCTCGGCGAGATGGGTCAAAAGACCGTTGAACAGGGCGACATCCCCGTTAGGGCGGATCGCGAGGTGAAGGTCGGCAATGTCGGAAGTTGCGGTCCGACGCGGGTCGATCACAACCACTTTCATTGTCGGACGAGACGCCTTGGCGGCAGCCAGGCGCTGGTAAAGCACCGGGTGACACCAGGCGAGGTTCGATCCCACCAGAACCACGAGGTCCGCGAGTTCGAGATCCTCATAGGTGCCCGGAACGGTATCCGAGCCGAAGGCGCGACGGTGCCCCGCGACCGAGGACGCCATGCACAGACGCGAATTCGTATCGATGTTGGCGGAACCGATGAAGCCTTTCATCAGCTTGTTGGCGACATAGTAGTCCTCGGTCAGAAGCTGACCGGAAACATAGAATGCCACCGAATCCGGTCCGTGTTCTGTGATCGTGGTTGCGAAACGTTCGGCAACGAGGTCGAGGGCCTCGTCCCAGCCCACGCGTCGACCATGGATTTCGGGAAAGAGCAGTCGCCCATCAAGGTCCAGCGTCTCGGCCAGCGCCGAACCTTTCGAGCACAGCCGTCCGAAATTGGCGGGATGCTCGGGGTCCCCTCGAACGCTGACGGTTCCCGCATCGTCGACGCTTGCGATCACGCCGCAGCCGACGCCGCAATAGGGGCAGGTGGTGCGGGTTTCGCAAGCCATCGACTACTCCGCTGCCGCAAGCGCGCTTTCGAGCGCGATCGATAGCTGGCCATCGATATTGCGAATGGGGATGGTGCGCACCGCGCCTTCGTCGGCCCCAAGCGCCTTTCCTGTCTCCAGCGAGATGACCCAGTTGTGCAGCGGGCAGGTGACGGAGGCACCGTGCACGATGCCCTGCGTCAAGGGCCCACCCTTGTGGGGGCAGTGGTCCTCGATCGCATAGACCTCGTTATCAGCGGTGCGAAAGACCCCGATCTTGCCTTGCGGCGTCTTCACGCAACGGGCTCCGCGAAGCGGGATGTCGTCGATCGTGCCGATGGCGATCCAGTTCATGCGCATGTTCCTTGTTGTTCCACATTCACCCTCCCCTTGAGGGGGAGGGTCGGACCGAAGGTCCGGGGTGGGGTGATATGCTGCGATGATGGATCACCCCCACCCGCGCGTTCCGCGCGACCTCCCCCCTCAACGGGGAGGTGCTTACTCCGCAGCCGCTGAAAACCCGACGGTCGCCATGGGCTTGAACTCGTGCTTGTCCTTGCCGGACACGCGTTCCGACCACGGGTCGACCTGGGCGAACTTCTGGGAAAACACGAAGCGGTCGTAGTAGGCGCGGCGCTTATCCGCGTCCTCCATGATCTGGCGGCGGATCTCGTCATGGCCGATGCGCTTGGCCCATTTGTAGATGCGCTCGAGATAGCGGCCCTGCTCGCGATACATCTGCGTGAGCGACACGATGTGCTCCAGCGCTTCGTCTTCGGTCTTCACCAGACCGAGGACATCCGTTCCCTTGATGTCGAGGCCGGCGGCGCCCGCGAAATGGATCTCGAAGCCGGAATCCACGCAGATGACGCCGATGTCCTTGCAGGTTGCCTCCGCGCAGTTGCGCGGACACCCCGAAACCGCAAGCTTGAGCTTGGCCGGCGTCCAGGAACCCCACATGAATTTCTCGATGCGGATGCCGAGACCGGTCGAATCCTGTGTGCCGAACCGGCACCAGTCGGAGCCGACACAGGTTTTCACGGTTCGGAGCCCCTTGGCATAGGCCTGACCGGAGATGAAACCGGCCTTGCCGAGATCGGCCCAGACGGCGGGCAGGTCTTCCTTCTCGATTCCGAGCAGGTCGATGCGCTGGCCGCCGGTGACCTTCACCATCGGGATCTCGAATTTGTCGACGACATCGGCAATCGCGCGCAGTTCGGCGGCATTGGTCACGCCACCCCACATGCGCGGCACCACGGAATAGGTGCCGTCCTTCTGGATGTTGGCATGCACGCGCTCATTGATGAAGCGCGACTGATAGTCGTCGGCATATTCATCCGGCCAGTCTGAGACGAGGTAATAGTTCAGCGCCGGACGGCATTTGGCGCAGCCGCACGACGTCTTCCATTCCAGCTCCTGCATGACGGCGGGAATGGTCTTCAGCCCCTTGGCCTTGATGAGGCGGCGCACGTCGTCATGCCCGAGTTCGGTGCAGGTGCACATGGGCGTGACTGCAGCCGGGTTGTAGGCATCGCCGAGCGTCAGAACCATCAATTGCTCGACAAGCCCGGTGCAATTGCCACAGGAGGCGGACGCCTTGGTATGGGCACGGACTCCGTCGAGCGTCGTCAGCCCCTTGGCGGTGATGGCGCCTGTGATCTTGCCCTTGCAGACGCCGTTGCAGCCGCAGATTTCCGCATCATCCGGCAAGGCTGCAACGGCCGCCATAGGGTCCAGCGGAGACCCTCCCTGGTAGGACTGGCCGAAGATCAGGGTTTCCCGCATGGCGGAGATATCGGTCTGCTTCTTCAGAAGGTCGAAGAACCAGGAGCCGTCAGAAGTCTCACCATAGAGCACCGCGCCGATGATCCGGTTGTCTTTGAGGACAAGGCGTTTGTAGACTCCGGCTGTGGCATCGCGCAGGACGATCTCCTCGCGGTCCGGCGCTTCTGCGAAGTCGCCGGCGGAAAAGAGATTGATGCCCGTCACCTTGAGCTTCGTGTTGACGACCGAGCCGTGATATTCGGACAAGCCGCCGGTCAGGCGATCGGCCAGCACACGGGCCGCTTCATAGAGCGGAGCGACGAGACCGTAACAGATGCCGCGATGCTCCGCGCATTCACCCAGAGCGAAGACGGACGCATCGGACGTCATCATGCCGTCGTCGACGACGATGCCCCGGTTCACGGCAAGGCCCGCATCCTTGGCAAGCTGCGAGGCGGGGCGAATGCCGACCGCCATGACCACCATGTCGCCCGAGATGATCCGACCGTCTTCGAGTTCGATCCCCTCCACCTTGTCGATGCCGAGGATCTGTTTGGTATTCGCCTTGGTGATGATCTCGATGCCGCGCTCCGCAAGCGCCTTTTCGAGCAGATAGGCCGCGGCCGGATCGAGCTGACGCTCCATGATGGTCGGCATCAGATGGATGACGGTCACCTCCATGCCCTGGCGCTTCAGCCCATAGGCGGCTTCAAGGCCCAGCAGACCCGCGCCGATGACGATCGCGCGGCCTTTGCCTTCGGCGATCTCAAGCATCTTCTCGACATCGTCGAGATCGCGATAGGCAAGAACGCCCGGCAGTTGATGGCCGGGGACGGGGATGATGAAGGGCAGCGAGCCCGTGGCCACGACCAGCTTGTCATAACTCACGGTGATGCCGTTCGCCGATGTCACGGTCTTTGCCTGACGGTCGATCTCAGTGACCTTGGCGCCCTTGTGCAGCGTCACGCCATGCGCCGCATACCAGGCGTCGTCGTGGATCACGATGTCCTCATAGGCTTTTTCGCCGGAGAGGACCGGCGACAGCATGATGCGGTCGTAATTGACCCGTGGTTCGGCGTTGAAGATCGTCACGTCGTAGAGGCCGGGGGCCTTCTCGAACAGTTCTTCCAGCATGCGACCCGGCGCCATGCCATTGCCGATGATAACAAGTTTTTCCGCCATGGTTTTCACTCCGCAGCTTCCACGAAGCGATGGCGCTCGTAGAGGAACTTCAACACGGCCTCACGGCATTTGAGATAGGTGCGGTCAGAGGCAAGCTCGATGCGGTTGCGCGGTCGCGGGATCGGAACCTCAAGCACTTCGCCGATCCGGGCGGCGGGCCCATTGGTCATCATCACGATCCGGTCCGAGAGCAGGACCGCCTCGTCCACGTCATGGGTGATCATGATCATCGTGTTGCCGAGCCTGCTATGGATCTCCATGACCGCGTCCTGCAGATGCGCGCGGGTGAGCGCGTCGAGCGCCCCGAAGGGCTCGTCGAGAAGCAGCACCTTGGGTTCCATCGACAGGGCGCGAGCGATGCCGACGCGCTGCTTCATGCCGCCGGAGATCTCGGCCGGACGTTTGTCCCTGGCGTGACCCATCTGCACGAGGTCGAGATTGTGCATCACCCAGTCGTGTTTATCGGCCTTGCTCTTGCGTCCGGCAAAGACTTTGGAGACGGCCAGATTGACGTTTTCGTAGACGGTGAGCCAGGGCAGCAGGGAGTGGTTTTGAAACACCACGGCGCGATCCGGACCCGGCTCATTGACCTCCTGGTTCTCCAGGAGAACCGCACCCGAGCTCACCCGTGTGAGCCCGGCAATCAGGTTCAGCAACGTGGACTTACCGCAGCCCGAATGCCCGATGATCGAGACCAATTCACCCTTGTCGATCG